>JAICSU010000016.1 GCA_025936735.1 Amnibacterium sp. | reverse complement strand
CGTTCGACGACGGTGTCCTGGCGCGTACCGGCCGGATAGGCCTTCGTGCGGTTGGTCGCCGACCGGCCCCTGGGCGCCCGGGCCGTTGCCGGCCGGGAGCGGGTGGTCGTGCCGGCACTGCGCGCGACGGTGACGCGCGGCTTCCCCCGAGCATTCCCCATGCGGGCCAGGGTAGGCGGCCCCTCCGTCCCCCGCGGGATCCCGGCACCCCTCATCCGGGGGACACCGAGATCCTGCGGACGGCCGGCTCAGACCGCGGCGCCCTCCTCGGCGAGCAGGTCGTCGATCTGGCCCATGGCGAGGGTGAGGCCCTGCTCCATGCCCATGTCGAGCATCTGCTGCAGCTGCTCGGCGGACTCGAACGTGCTGGTGAAGACCACCCGGGTGGTGCGCGGGTCCACCGGGGTGAGATCGGCCCGCATGGTGGTGAAGCCCGTCTCGACCTTGGGCTCGCCCTGCTCGTCCGCGAAGGCGTCGTCGACGACGAACGAGCGGGGCTCGTCGACCTCGCGGACGATCCACATCCCGTGCTCCCGTTCGCCCGCCGGCCCGGACATGTAGTAGTGCGACCGGGCACCGGGGACGAGCTCGTGCCGGACGAAGGTGGCGGGCCAGCCGGGAGGGCCCCAGTGGCGCTCGAGGCGCCGCGGGTCGGCGTAGAGCGCCCAGACGCGCTCGACGGGCGCGGCGAACTCGGCCGTGACGGTCATGACGTGGCGGTCGAGGTCCTTCTCGACGCTGAGAACGGGCATTCTGCTACTCCTTCGATCGGTCGGGTCGCTCCTCCGCCAGGAGGGCGTCCATGGCTGCGACGCGGTGGCGCCAGAGGACCTCGTACCGGTCGAGCAGCTCGCGCGCGGTGCGGATGCGGTCCGGTTCCGCGTGCACGCGCTGCTCCCTCCCGTGCCGGGTCTTGCCGACGAGGCCGGCCCGCTCGAGCACCGACACGTGCTTCTGCACGGCCGGGAGGCTCATCCGGTAGGCCCCGGCGAGTGCGGAGACCGACTGCTCGCGCTCGATCACCCGGGTCAGGATGTCCCGACGGGTGCCGTCCGCGAGCGCCTGGAAGATCCGGTCGATCTCCTCCTGCGCGGGCCCGCTATCTACAACCATTTGGTTGCAAGTTACTCGCGGCGCGCGCCCGACGCAAGGGGCGCGGGATGCGGCGTCAGGCGCTCACGACCACCGGGATGATCATCGGGCGGCGGCGGTGCTTCGTGTTGACCCAGCGACCGACGGTGCGCCGGATGGCCTGGCTGTAGGTGTGCATGTCCGCGTTGCCGCTCCGCGCGGCGTCACGCAGCGCGTCGATGATCTGGGGGCGGACCTTGTCGAACACCTCGTCGTCCTCCGCGAAGCCCCTGGCCTGGATCTCCGGGCCGGCGATGACCCGACCGGTGGCGGGGTCGATCGCGACGAAGATCGAGATGAACCCCTCCTCCGCGAGGATCCGCCGGTCCTTCAGGTCCGCGTCCGTGATCGCGCCGACGCTCGAGCCGTCCACGTAGACGAAGCCGAGGTCGAGCCGGCCCGCCACGCGGGCCACGCCGTCGGCGAGGTCGATGACCGTGCCGTTCTCGGCGATGATCACCCGGTCCTCCGGCACGCCCGTCTCGATCGCGAGCTGGGCGTTCGCCACCTGGTGGCGCACCTCGCCGTGCACCGGCAGCACGTTCCTCGGCTTCAGCACGTTGTACGCGTACAGCAGCTCCCCCGCCGCCGCGTGGCCGGAGACGTGCACCTTCGCGTTGCCCTTGTGCACGACCTTGGCGCCGAGCTTCGTGAGGCCGTTGATCACGCGGTAGACGGCGTTCTCGTTGCCGGGGATGAGGCTCGAGGCGAGGATCACGGTGTCGCCCTCGCCGATCTCGATCGGATGCTCGAGGTTCGCCATCCGCGACAGGACCGCCATCGGCTCGCCCTGCGACCCGGTCGACATGTAGACGACGCGGTCGTCCGGCAGCGCCGCCGCGCGCTTGGCGTCGACGAGCACGTCCTCCGGCACCTTCAGGTAGCCGAGGTCGGCCGCGATCGTCATGTTCCGCACCATGCTGCGCCCGATGAGGGCGACCTTGCGGCCGTTCCGGTGCGCGGCGTCGAGCACCTGCTGAACGCGGTGCACGTGGCTTGAGAAGCTGGCGACGATGACGCGGCGCGGGGCCCGGCTGATCACCTCGTCGAGCACGGGGCCGATCGCCCGCTCGAGCGGCGTGAATCCGGGCACGTCGGCGTTCGTGGAGTCGACGAGGAAGAGGTCGACGCCCGCCTCCCCGAGCCGGGAGAAGGCGCGGAGGTCCGTCAGCCGGCCGTCGAGCGGCAGCTGGTCCATCTTGAAGTCGCCGGTGTGCAGCACCGTCCCGGCGGCCGTGCGGATCGCGACGGCGAGCGCATCCGGGATCGAGTGGTTCACCGCGACGAACTCGAGCTCGAACGGCCCGAGCCGCTCGGTGCCGCCCTCCTTCACCGTCAAGGTGTAGGGCTTGATCCGATGCTCCTGCAGCTTGGCCTCGACGAGCGCGAGGGTGAGCGCGGAGCCGAGCAGCGGGATGTCCTGGCGCAGCCGCAGCAGGTAGGGCACGGCGCCGATGTGGTCCTCGTGCCCGTGCGTCAGCACGACGCCGAGCACGTCGTCGAGCCGGTCCCGGATGGGCGCGAAGTCGGGCAGGATCAGGTCGACGCCCGGCTGCTCCGTCTCGGGGAACAGCACGCCGACGTCGACGATCAGCAGCTTGCCGTCGAACTCGAACACCGTCATGTTGCGGCCGACCTCGCCGAGGCCGCCGAGGGGGATGACGCGGAGGGTGTCCTTCGCGAGGGGCGCGGGATCCGCCAGCGGGGTGCGCATCAGCGGGTCGTCCCGGCGACCTTGGGCAGCGCGCCGCCGGCGGCGGCGTTCCGGTCGGGCCGGAAGTTGGTGAAGTCGGCCCCCTCCACGTGGTGCACGAGCGCCAGTTCGTCCTCGATCATCGCGGCTTCCGTCTCCTCAGGTCCGACGAGCGGCAGCCGCACCCGCGGCGAGCCGATCCGGCCGAGCCCGTGCAGCACGTACTTCGTGGCCACGGTGCCCGGCACATGGGTCATCACGGCGCGCACGAGCGGCTCGAGGAGCCGGTGCTGCGCCGTCGCGGCGTGCAGGTCGCCGCGGTTCACCGCATCCACGATGGTGCGGTACGGGGCGGCGGCGATGTTCGCCGTCACCCCGATCAGTCCCACGGCGCCGATCGCGAGGTGCGGCAGCACGTTCGCGTCGTCGCCGGAGAAGTAGAGCAGGTCCGTCTGGTTCAGCACCCGGCTGACCTCGCTGAAGTCGCCCTTGGCGTCCTTGATCGCGACGATGTTCGGGTGCTTCGCGGCGCGGAGGATCGTCTCGTAGCGGATGGGCACGCCCGCGCGCCCCGGGATGTCGTAGAGGATCACCGGCAGCTCGGTGGCGTCCGCGACCATCCGGAAGTGCGTGAGCAGGCCGGCCTGCGTCGGCTTGTTGTAGTACGGGGTGACGATCATGACGCCGTCGGCCGCGTGCGCGGACTTGCGGTACAGCTCGATCGCGTGCGCCGTCTCGTTGGACCCGCCGCCCTGGATCACCTTCGCGCGGCCGCTCGCCACGGACTTGGCGACCTCGACGAGGCGGATCTTCTCCGGGTCCGTCAGGGTGCTCGTCTCCCCCGTCGTGCCGGAGACGACGATCCCGTCCGCGCCGGCGGCGATGCAGGCGTCGATGTGGCGTTCGACGTCGGGCCAGTCGACCTCGCCGTCGGCCGTGAACGGCGTGACCAGGGCCACCAGCACCTGGCCGAAGGGGTTCTCGGGCACCCAGGAACCCTACCCGGCGCATCCCGCGCTCCGGGCGGCCGATGCCCGCGGGCGTACGGCGCACGAACGACGGGAGGGCACGTCGGCAGGCCAGGAGCACTTCGGCAGGCCCGTGGCGCACCAGGGGCCTGCCGAAGCATCCGCAGCCTGCCGACGTGCTCGCAGGCGGCGGCGCCTCGGGTTACGGGGCGACGCGGCCGTTCGCCGTGAAGGCCGCGTGGGTGTGCGGCATCAGGCCCGCCCAGTGCGTCTCCATCGCCTCCGCGCAGAGCTCGATCTCCCGCTGCGGGAACGAGGGGAACGTCGACGCGGGGTGCTTCGTGCGCAGCGACAGGAAGTTCATGAGGCTGCGCGCGTTCATCGTCACGTACATCGACGAGTACAGGTTGAGCGGGAGCACGATGCGGGCCACCTCCCGGGCGACGCCCGCGTCGAGCATCTCCCGGTACGCCTCGTAGGCGGCGACGGACCGCTGCCGGGTGAGCCGGTCCACGAGATCGTGCTGCGCGTCGTCGCCGGGCAGGAACTCGTAGGCGCCGGGCTTGCCGACCTGGACCAGCGCACGCTCGCGCGCCGGGACGTAGAACACCGGGCGCAGCTCGCGGTAGCGGCCCGACTCCTCGTTGTAGGAGGCGATCCGGTGCCGCATGAACTCCCGGAACACGAAGATCGGGGCCTGCACGTAGAAGGTCATCGAGTTGTGCTCGAACGGCGAGCCGTGCCGGTCGCGCATCAGGTAGTTGATGAGCCCCCGGTCGCGCTTCTCCGTCGTCGCCGGCTGGTCGGCATCCGCCTTCGCCCGCTCGAGCGTCTGCTCGCCCTGGGTGGACACCCGTGCCGCGAACAGCACGTCGGCGTCCGACGCGTGCGCACGCACGAGCTCCACGGTCATCTCGCTTCGGAACTCGACCTCGTCCTCACTCACGGGGCACGACACTATCCACGGCTCCGGACAGGGCCTCGCCGCCTACCCTCGGAGCGTGGCCGCGCTCCTCGCCCTCCTCGCGGTGCTCGCCGCTGCCGGGGTGGGCGTCGCCTGGCGCCGCGGGGACGGGACGACGAAGCGCGGCTCCGGGGAGCGGATCCGCCCGTCCGAGGTCGCGCTGCCCGACGACGCCTTCGGTCCACGCGGGACGCTGCTGCTCTTCACCGCGGAGCACGACGTCCGGTCGGCCGACGTGCTGCGCGCGCTCGAGGAGGCGGCGGCCGCCGTCCCCGGCGTGCGGATCGCGCCCGTCGATCTCGGCCGGCGCGGCGACCTCGCCGGCCGGTACGCGGTGACCACCATCCCGACCGTCTTCGTGCTCGACGCGGACGGCCGGCTGCGGTTCCGGATGAAGGGCGCGGCGCGCCTCCCCGACGTCCTCGCGGCGCTCCAGGACGCCACGCCCGGCTCCTGAGGGCGCCGACTACGCTCGAGCCATGGCGAGCACGAAACGCGTCCCCGTGCCGTCCGCCCGGCCCGCGCCGAAGCCTCGCAAGGCCCCTGCGCCTCCGCCGCCGCCCCCCGCCGCCAGGCCCGTCGGCCGCCGGCCGATCCGCAAGGACTCGACCCTCACGGTGCTGCTCACCGGCGCCTCGGGGATGATCGGCACGGCCCTCCAGCACCGCCTCACCGAGGCCGGCCACACGGTCCAGAAGCTCGTCCGGCGGCCGCCGAAGACGGAGAACGAGTTCAGCTGGGCCCCCGACGCGAAGATCCTCGACTTCCGGCTGCTCGAGCGCGTCGACGCGGTGATCAACCTCTCTGGCGCCCCGCTCACCCACGTGCCCTGGACGGTCCGGTACAAGGAGCAGATCCTCCGGTCCCGCGTGAAGGCGACCCAGGCGCTCGTCGAGGCGATGGGGATGACCTCGTCGCCCCCGCCGATCTTCCTGTCCGCATCCGCGGTGGGCATCTACGGCGATCGGCCGGGCGAGCGGCTGACCGAGGAGTCGCCCCGCGGCGCCGGGTTCCTCGCCGACGTCGTGGAGGCGTGGGAGGCCGCAGCGCTCCTCGCGCCACCCAAGACCCGCACCGCCCTGCTACGGACCGGCGTCGTGATCGGCCCGGCCGGGGCGATGAAGCCCCTGCGACGGGCCACCTCGTTCGGCCTCGGCGCCACCATCGGGTCCGGGCACCAGCACTGGCCGTGGATCAGCCTGCACGACGAGGTCGAGGCGATCCTGCACCTGCTCACCTCCGGACTGGAGGGGCCGGTGAACCTGGCCGGGCCGACGCCCGCGACCGCGGACCGGATCACGCGGCGGCTCGCCAGCGACCTGCACCGCCCCCACCTGCTGAAGCTCCCCGAGAAGGCCGTCGAGCTCGGCATGGGCGACCTCGGCCGGGAGCTGCTGCTGCCGAGCCAGCAGGTCGCGCCGGAGAAGCTGCAGCAGGACGGGTTCGTCTTCCGGCACACCACGAGCGACGAGGCCGTCGACGCGGTGCTCAGCTCCGCGACGACAGGCTGATCGCGCGGCGCACCGCCGCCCTCGCGCGCCGGCGGTCGCCGCTCGCGTCGTAGGCGAGCCCGAGCCGCAGCCACGCGCGCCACTCGTCCGGCTCGGCGAGCGTCTCGTCCCGGTACCGGTCGAACACCGCGTCGGCCGCGGCCCGGTCGACGCGACCGCTCGGCCGCCGCGGCAGGTCCTCGAACGGGAGGCCGCCCTCCGCCTCCAGCCGCCGGACGAGGCGTGTGCTGCGCCAGCCGAACCGGAACTCGAGCACGAGGGCGGCGACCCCGAGCACCGCGACGACGGCGAGGGCGACCCCGATCGCCACGCCGACCGGCCGGCCGCTGCCCAGGAAGGCGACGGCGCGCTCGCCGACGAGGGCCACGTAGAGGGCGAGCAGAACGCCCATCGCGGCGGCGGAGGCGAAGCCGCGCATCCTCAGGGCTCCGCGACCAGCCCCGCCTGGCCCTCCGGGGCGTCGGCCACCGGTGCGGGCGGCCGCGGGCGCCGTACGGCGGGCAGCAGCAGGTGCTCGAGCCCGACCACGACGCCGTCGACGCTCGGGAGGGCGTTGAGCGCCAGTCGGATGCCGGCGACGTACGCGGCGGGCGAGAGCGTCTCGTGCCGGATGGTGAGCAGCTCCCCGGTGCCGCCGAGGAGGACGTCCTGCCGGGCGAGCACGCCGCTCAGCCGGAGGGAGTGCACGGGAACGCTGCCGACCTGCTGGCCGCGGGCGCGCTGGTCGGTGTGCGGGGCGACGACCGGTCCGAGCTCGATGCGGGCGGCGTTGATCCGCTCCGCCGTGCTCACCGCGGTGCCGGACGGCGAGTCCGCCTTGCCGGCGTGGTGGGCCTCGACGATCTCGATCGAGTCGTACCACGCGGCGGCCTGCTCGGCGAAGGCGCCCGCGAGCACCGCGCCGATCGAGAAGTTCGGCACGATCAGCACCCCCGGGCCGCCAGGCGGAACCGTCGGCCGCAGGGCGGCGATGCGCTCCGCGGACCATCCGCTCGTCCCCACGAGGATCGGCCGACCGGCCCTCACGGCCGCGGCCACCACCGTCGGCGAGACCTGGGGCAGAGTGACGTCGACGACGAGATCGGCCTCGGCCACCCGCGCGAGGTCGTCGCCGGAGCCGAGCGGCACGGTGACCTCGACCCCGTCGAGCGCCGAGACGACCTCGGCGACGAGGCGGCCCATCCGGCCGGTGGCACCGGCGAGGGCGATGCGGCGGGTCACGGGCCGACAGCCTACCGATGCGCCGCTCCTAGGCTCGTCGCATGCGACTCGTGCCGGTCTCCCCCACCGACCCCGTCCCGGCCGGGCTGCTCGCCGACTACTTCGCCGAGCGGGCCGCCGGCTTCCCGACCCCGGGCGGGTACCGGCCCGCCACCGCCGATCCGGCCGCGTTCGCGCCGCCGCAGGGCGTCTTCCTGCTGCTTCAGGACGACGACGGGGCTCCGCTCGGCTGCGGCGGCCTCCGCACGATCGCCCCGACCCCTGCCGGCTCCCGGATGGAGGTCAAGCACCTCTACGTCGTGCCCGCGGCCAGGGGCAGGGGCCTCGGCCGCCTGATCCTCGAGGCGCTCGAGGCCGCGGCCCGCGACGCCGGCGCCCGCACGCTCGTGCTCGACACGAACCGGTCGCTCGAAGCCGCGGGCGGCCTCTACCGCTCCGCCGGATTCGTGACCGTGCCGCCGTTCAACGACAACCCGAACGCCACCGACTGGTACGGCAAGCCCCTGGACGGCTGAGGGTCAGACGGGCGACGTCTCCGGCAGCCCGGTCCGCAGCTCGAACGGGAGGTGCGCGAGGTCGTTGTGCGACACGAGCACCGGCGGCCGGCCGGGACGCACGCGAATCACGGTCAGCCCGCAGTGCGCCTGGTTGAGCCCGAGCCAGCGCCAGTCGGGCGCGTCGAAGACGTGCCGCACGAACCAGGCGATCACGAAGTTGTGGGTGATGAGCAGGTCGTGCCGATCGTGCGCGCCGGGGGCGAAGAACTCGCCGACCGCGTCCTCCATCTGCGCGCGGCCCGCCTCGATCTCGGCCGGCGTCACGGCCGCGAACCACGACTCGAACGCCTTCGGGGTGTCGGCGGTCATGCCGGAGGGGACGCAGTCGAACAGCAGGGCCGACGCCCGCGGCTCGACCGCCGGAAGCAGGCCGCCGACGATGCCGGCGGTCTCGGTAGCGCTGCGGCTCGGCGCGTACCAGGCGTTCGTGAGCGGCACGCCGCCCATCCGGCCGGCGAGGAGCTCGGCCTGACGGCGGCCGCGCGGGGACAGCGGACCGTCGGACACCCCGTGCTCGGCGTCCCGGTGCTCGCCGTGACGCACGAGATAGAGGTACTGCGACATCGCGGAATGGATCGTAGCCGTCCGCCACGGGCGAGGTGCTGGACGCCCCCGGATCCTCGGGGCACCCGCTCTGGGGGTACGGAGCCGCTTGGGGGGACAGACCGTTCTGTCCCCTCGGCTGCTAGCGTGCTGGGGCCCGGCACCGGGCGGAAGGAGGACGGCCGTGACCGACCAGGCGACCAGCGCCCCTGCACGCCGCCCCTCGCACGCCCGGGTACGGCTGCTCGAGATCGCGGACGAGCTCTTCTACACCGACGGCATCAACTCGGTCGGCATCGACCGCATCATCGCCGAGGCCGGCGTCACCAAGGCGACCTTCTACAAGCAGTACGGGTCGAAGGACGCCCTCATCCTCGAGTACATCACCGGGCGCGACGCCGCCGTCCGGGCCGCCCTGGCCGCGCTCGTGGCGGAGGCGCCGGACGCCGTGAGCGTGCTCGCGGCGCTCGTGGACGCGGTCGTCTCGGACACCGCACGGGCGAACTTCCGCGGTGACCCGTTCATCAACGCGGCGGCGGAGTTCCCGTCCTCGAACCATCCCGTCCGGCTCGCCATCGCCGACCACCGCGACTGGTTCACCGGCTTCCTCGAGGAGCAGCTGCGGGCGGCGGGGCATCCGCAGCCCGGCGCCGCGGCGGACGAGTTCTACCTGCTCCGCGACGGCGCGATGGCGGGCTCCTACGCGGGCGACGTGATCGCCGCGACCTCGGCCTTCGTGCGCGGCGCCCGGCGGATCCTGACCGAGGCGCCGGCGCGCTGAGTCAGCCGGCCGAGGCGCGGTCGAGGGCCGTCGTCTCCGCCCGCGTCAGCCGCAGCGCCGCCGCGGCGGCGAGGGCCGGCACCTCGCCGGCGGCGGACGGGCCCACCACGGGCGCGACCACGTACGGGCGGGACAGCAGCCAGGCGAGGGCCACGGCGGACGTCGGCACACCGCGCTCCCTGGCGATCGCACCGACCGCCTCCGCCACCCTCACGCCGCGCCGGCTGGCGAGCGCCGCGAGCCGGTCGGCGCGCTCCGGATCGAGCTCCCTCAGTCGCTTGCGACCCGTCCGGCTCGCGCTCGACCCGGTGAGGAAGCCGCCGGCGAGCGGGGACCGGGGGAAGCAGCCGAGCTCCTGCGCGGCGAGGATCGGCGCGAGCGCCGTCTCGTAGGAGGCGCGCTCCAGGACGCTGTACACGGGTGAGGCGGCGACGAACCGCGGCAGTCCTCGCTGGCCCGCGGCGACGCGGGCCTCGATGAGGCGCTCGGCGCTGTGCGCGCCGGCCGCGACCGCGCCGATCCGGCCCGACTCGAGCAGTCCGGCGAGCGCGACGAGCGTCTCCTCCAGGCTCGTGGCGCGGTCGTGCACCGCCAGGGTGAGCACGTCGATGCGGTCGGTCCTCAGCCGGGTGCGCAGCCGCTCCACCGCGGCCGCGAGGGCGGCGGCGGACGACCCGGGATGCTCCTCCGGCAGCCCGACCCGCGCGAAGACGGCCGTCCGCTCCCGGCGGCGGCGGGTCGCGAGCCACGCCCCGACCGTCTCCTCCTGGCGCCCGCTGCGCGTATCGGGCACCTCGATCGCCGTGCCGCCGATCTCCGCGTGCGCGTCGAGGATCCGGTGGGCCTCCCCGGCCGGCACGGTGGTGCCGAACCGGGCGGCGGTCACGAGCAGGGGGTGGACGGCGAGACCCGTCCCCGGGACGGGACGCAGCCGATACGGCGCGGACGGCTCCTCGAGCAGCGGGAGCGTCGGCTGCACCGCCATCGCCTGCTGCGCCCGCTCGACGATCGCGATCGCCGCGTCCACGACCGGTTCGTCGGCGGCGTGCCTGCGGCGCCGCGGCGGGTGCAGCGAGGGCGCTGGCTCGTCGGCCGGATCCGTCATCGCGCTCCTCGAAGGACGTCCGCCGGGCAGGCGGTCCATCACGATATCCGCGGCGGGCCACGACGGCCGGGCACGACACCGCGGACGGCGGAACCGGAGGTCGGGGGCTGCTGCGTCAGAAGCGCAGCAGCCACCCTTCTATCCCCGTGAGAGATGTCACTCGCCCCCCAGCGCGTGACTCGTGTCCGGTCGAACCGTTCCCGACGGCGGGCGAAGCCCCGACCTGGACGAGTCCAGCGTAGGAGGGCAGGCGCCGGGACGGAAAGCCCAGTTCGGGGGGCGTCAGGAGTCGGTGGCGTCGTCGAGCCGGGCGAGCTGCTCGGGCGTCAGCGTGATGTTCGCCGCGGGCATCAGGTCGGCCAGCTGCCGGGCGGTGGGGACGCGGACGACGGGCGCGGCGACGTTCGGCTTGGAGAGGAGCCACGCGAGGGCGATGCGCCCGACGTGCTGACCGACCTCCTCGCTGATCCCGTCGAGCACGGCGAGCACGGCCGCCCCACGCCGGTTCACGTACTTCAGCGCGCCGGCGAAGATGGGCGAGGCGGGCTTGTCGTGGCGGGACCGGAAGTCCCCGCGAAGGAAGCCGCTGGCCAGGGGCGTGCGGGGCAGCACCCCGAGGTCCTGCGAGAGAGCGATCGGCGCGATCTCGCGCTCGTAGGGCTCCCGCTCGAGCAGGTTGTACTCCGGCAGGAGCGTCGTGATGCCCGGGATCTCCAGCCGACGGGCGACGCGGATCGCCTCGCGCAGGCCGTCGCCGCTGAACCCGGAGGCGGACACGTGCCCGACCTTGCCGGCCAGGACGAGCTCGTGCGCGGCGGTGAGCGTCTCCTCGATCGGGACGGTGGGGTCCTCGTGGTCGAGGCCGAGCAGGTCGACCCAGTCGGTGCCGAGCCTCTCGAGGGAGGCGTCGACGGCGCGGCGGATGGACGCCCGCGAGAGCCCGTGGGCATCCGGGTGCTTGCCGACCTTCGTGGCGACGACCAGCCGCTCCCGGGAGGCGTGACGGGCGAGCCAGGAGCCGATCATGATCTCGCTGCGGCCCCCCGCGTAGTGGTCGGCCGTGCTGATCAGGTCCCCGCCGGCGGCGTAGAAGAGGTCCAGCGTCGAGGACGTCGCCTTCGCATCGGACGCCCAGCCGAACACGCTCCCGTCGAGGGCGATCGGGTACACCGCCATGCCCGTTGCACCGATCCGGCGGGACACCGGTCCAGGAGCAAGACTCGTCACGTATTCCCCAATCACGGCAAACTGAGCCCCAGCAGTATTCCATATTCGGAATTGCTGCGAAATCGGGCTTGACAAAAGGCCTCCGCCCCCGAGAGGGGGCGGAGGCCTTGTGGGTCAGGGGCTCGGCTCAGACCGCCGCGGGCTCCTCGACGACGGGCGCCAGCGACAGCTTGCCGCGGTCGTCCATCTTCGTGATCTCGACCTGGATCTTCTGGCCGACGGCGAGCACGTCCTCGACGTTCTCGACCCGCTTGCCGCCCGCGAGCTTGCGCACCTCGGAGATGTGCAGCAGGCCGTCACGGCCGGGCAGCAGCGACACGAACGCGCCGAACGCGGCGATCTTCACGACGGTGCCGAGGAACCGCTCGCCGATCTCCGGGTTGTGCGGGTTCGCGATCGCGTTGACCGCCTGGCGGGCGGCCTCGGCCGACGGGCCGTCGACGGCGCCGATGTAGACGGTGCCGTCCTCCTCGATGGAGATGTCGGCGCCGGTCTCGTCCTGGATGCCGTTGATCGTCTTGCCCTTCGGCCCGATCAGCTCGCCGATCTTGTCGACGGGGATCTGCACGCTGATGACGCGCGGCGCCGTCGGCGCCATCTCGTCGGGCGCGTCGATCGCCTGGTTCAGCACGGACAGGATCGTCAGCCGGGCTTCCCGCGCCTGCGTCAGGGCGCCGTCCAGCACGGACGACGGGATGCCGTCGAGCTTCGTGTCGAGCTGGATCGCGGTGACGAAGTCGGCGGTGCCGGCGACCTTGAAGTCCATGTCGCCGAGCGCGTCCTCCGCGCCCAGGATGTCGGTCAGGGTCGCGTACCGGGTCTCCCCGTCGACCGTGTCCGACACGAGGCCCATGGCGATGCCGGCGACGGGGGCCTTGAGCGGCACACCGGCGTTCAGCAGCGAGAGCGTCGACGCGCAGACGGAGCCCATCGAGGTCGAGCCGTTCGAGCTGAGGGCCTCCGACACCTGACGGATCGCGTACGGGAACTCCTCGCGGGACGGCAGCACCGGCACGAGGGCGCGCTCGGCGAGGAAGCCGTGCCCGATCTCGCGACGCTTCGGCGACCCGACGCGGCCGGTCTCACCGGTCGAATAGGGCGGGAAGGTGTAGTGGTGCAGGTAGCGCTTCTTCGTGACGGGCGACAGCGAGTCGATCTGCTGCTCCATCTTCAGCATGTTCAGCGTGGTGACGCCGAGGATCTGGGTCTCGCCCCGCTGGAAGATCGCCGAGCCGTGCACCCGCGGGATGACCGCGACCTCGGCATCGAGCGGACGGATGTCCTTCAGGCCGCGGCCGTCCATGCGGACGCCCTCGGTGAGGATCCGGCCGCGGACGACCTTCTTCGTGACGGCCTTGTACGCGCCCGACACCTCGGTGAGCGCCGACGCGGGGAGCTGCCCGCCGTCGACCATCATCTCGACGGCGTCCTTCACCCGCGACTTGAGGTTGTCGTCGGCGTCCTGCCGCTCGACCTTGCCGGGGATCCGGTACACGTTCTTCAGGTCCTCGAGCGCGAGGTCCTCGACGACCGCGTAGGTCTGGTCGGTGTAGGGCAGGAACACCGGGTACTCCCGGGTCTCCTTCGCGGCCTGCTCGGCGAGCTTCGCCTGCGCCTCGACGAGCGTGCGGAGGAACGGCTTGGCGGCCTCGAGGCCCTCGGCGACGACCTCCTCGGACGGCTTGCGGGCGCCGGCGCGGATCAGGTCCACGGCGTGCTCGGTGGCCTCCGCCTCGACCATCATGATCGCGACGTCGCTGGACCCGTCGGCGTTCGTGACGACACGACCCGCGACGGTGAGGTCGAAGACGGCCTGCTCGAGCTGCTCGTGCTTCGGGAACGCCACCCACTGGCCGTCGATGAGCGCGAGGCGCACACCGGCGATCGGGCCGGAGAACGGCACGCCGGACAGCTGGCTGGAGGCGCTCGCCGCGTTGATCGCGAGGGCGTCGTAGAACTCGCCGGGGGCGATCGAGAGGACCGTGATGACGATCTGGACCTCGTTGCGGAGGCCGGTGACGAACGACGGGCGCAGGGGCCGGTCGATCAGCCGGCAGACGAGGATCGCCTCCGTGGAGGGACGGCCCTCGCGGCGGAAGAACGAGCCGGGGATCTTGCCGGCCGCGTAGGACCGCTCCTCGACGTCGACCGTCAGCGGGAAGAAGTCGAACTGCTCCTTCGGCTGCTTGCTGATGCTCGTCGCGGACAGCAGCATCGTGTCCTCGTCGAGGTACGCGGCGACGCTGCCCTGCGCCTGCTGGGCGAGGCGGCCGGCCTCGAAGCGGATGG
Source organism: Amnibacterium sp. (assembly GCA_025936735.1). Taxonomy (GTDB): domain Bacteria; phylum Actinomycetota; class Actinomycetes; order Actinomycetales; family Microbacteriaceae; genus Amnibacterium. The sequence goes on along the minus strand of JAICSU010000016.1, from coordinate 12,428 downwards.
TGCGGGTGCCGTGACGGCCGTTGTCGATGACGGCTTCGGCGGACTTGATCTCAGGACCTTCCAAGAGGTCGTTCTCCTTCACATTCAGTGGAGGAGCAAGCGGCAGGAAGGAGCGTGGCAAGCCGAGGCGCGCACCGACGCGGGAACCGCGCGGATGCCTCGCCGGAACGGCTCCTGGTCATCAGTAGAGAAGCGCGGGACGCGTCGAACGGCCCGAGGTCCACCACTAACGACCAGCTTCCTGCCGGTCTGCTCCGTGCCCCGCACATGCGGGACTCGTCGGATTCTACCAGGCGGTCGTGTCAGGCGGAGGCCCGGCGCTCCAGACGTGCGCCCGCGACGAGCACCAGCAGTGCGACGACCACGGTGAAGACGGCGAGGACGGGCACCGGCGGCAGCGCGGCGAGCGCGGCGCCGACCGCGAGCACGGGCACGATCAGCCCGAGGTAGGCGAGCAGGAACAGGCCGGCGAGCGTCTCGCCCCGTCGCTCCTCGGGCGCCATCGACCCGACGAGCCCCAGGCACGAGCGGAACACCAGCCCCACTCCGGCGCCCGCGACGATCGCACCGACGACGAACAGCGGGAGCGCGGGGAGGACGGGCGCGATGCCGAGCGCGGCGAGTCCCGCCACGATCGCGGCGACGGAGACGACGAGCGACAGCCGCAGCGAGGCCTTGAGGAACGCGAGCTGCGCGAGCGCACCGGCCGTGAAGACCGACCAGGTGACGGCCCCGACCGTGAGCGGCGAGGACGCGCCGAACACGCGCGCGAGCACGGTCGGCGTCACCGCGCTGAACAGCCCGAAGACGCTGAAGCCCGCGAACACGGCGACGCCGGCGGCGAGGAAGGCGCTGCGAGCAGCGGGATCGACGGCGACGCGCTGGGGCCGGTACCGGGGCAGCGGATCGGGCCGGCGCACGGTCTCGGGCACGAGCAGGGCCGCCGCTGTCGCGAGGACCAGCACGACCAGGTACACGACGAACGGCAGCACGAGCGGCGCCGGGGCGAGCACCGCGAGGGCACCGGCGATCAGCGGACCGAGGCCGAGGCCGCCGATGTTCGCGACCGTCGCCACCGCGCCCGCGAGCGCGCCGGATCCCCGCCAGCGGCCGTGCAGCTCGGCGAGCTGGGCGGTGGCGGAGGCGGTCAGGGCACCGATCCCGACGCCGGAGACGAAGCGGGCGACGAGCAGACCGGGCAGGGCGGGCCAGACGAGGAACAGGATCGCTGCCGCCACCTCGGCGAGGAGAGCCGCGGTGAGGATCGGGCGCCGCCCCAGCACGTCACCCAGGTGCCCGACGAGGACGAGCGCTGCGGCGACCCCGACCGCGTAGGCGGCGAAGACGACGGTCACCACCCAGGCGGGGAAGCCGTCCTGCCGCTCGAACCCGGCGTAGAGCGGGGTGGGGATGGTCGTGAACGACATCGCGAGGAGGAACACCGCGCCCAGGGCCCAGAAGGCGGCACCGCCCGTCCGCCGCTCCCCCACGCTCCGATCGTGCCAGCCGTCGCCTCCGAGCCCGCCGATGCCGGAACGCTGCGTCAGCGGACGATCTTCGTGGGGTTCAGGTTGCCGCCAGGATCGGTCGCCGCGAACAGCCCCCTGAGGACGCCGACGCCCTCGGCGGAGACCGCGTCGGGCATCCACGCGGCGTGCTCGAGCCCGACCCCGTGGTGGTGGGACAGCGACCCGCCCTCGTCCGCGAACGCCTGCTGCACGGCGGTCTTCACCACGTCGTACTCGGCGACGGGGTCGTCCCCGAAGACGAACGCGAAGGTGAAGTAGAGGCAGGCCCCCGCGTGGTAGGAGTGCGAGAGGTGGCACATGATCCAGCCCTGACGGCCGAGCGACGCGTACGCCGCCTCGGCCGCCGCGATCGTCCGGTCGTAGACGGGGCGCAGCCTCGACCAGGGAGCGGCGGTCTCCGAGACGTCGCCGGCGGTGCCGCGGTCGAGCAGGAAGTCACGCAGGTACGGCGTGTCGAACTTCTTCTGGTCGTAGAGCACCCCGGGGCCGGTGCCCACGCCGATCCCGCCGTGCTGCTTCACGATCCGCTCGACCGCCTTGCGCTGCCGGCCGACGTGGTCGGGCTCGCCCTCGTAGCCGATGAACGACAGGCAGAGCTCGTCGAGGTCCCATCCGCGGCGCTTCAGGAACGCCATCAGACCGCGCTGCGCCAGTGCGGACAACCCCTTCGACTCCTTCGCGGTCGCGAGCGAGAAGCCGGTCTCGCGGGCGTCGGACACCCGGGTGACCGTCGGGTGCACGTCGCTGGCGGCGAGGGCCTGCATCGCGGCCAGCCCCGCGGACCAGTTCGGGAAGAAGTAGGCGTGGATGACCCGCTTCGCCGGCACCCGGTGCACCTGCACGGTCACCTCGGTGATCACGCCGAGCCGGCCCTCGCTGCCGAGGATCAGCTCGCGGACGCTCGGCCCCGTGGAGGCGGACGGATACGGGCGCACGTCGAGCAGCCCGCCCGGCCGGGCGACCCGCATCCCCCGGGCGATGTCGGCGATGTCGCCGTACTTGTCGGACTGCATCCCCGACGAGCGCGTGGCGACCCAGCCGCCGAGGGTGGAGTGGGTGAACGAGTCGGGGAAGTGCCCGATGGTCCAGCCCCGCTCGTTCAGCTGCGCCTCGAGCACGGGGCCGAGCGCGCCGGCCTGGATGCGGGCCAGCCCGGACGCCTCGTCGATGTCGATCAGCCGGTCGAGGCGGCCGAGGTCCACGGAGACGACGACGCGCGACTCGGCGGGGTCCGGCTCGAGGGAACCGGCGATGTTGCTGCCGCCGCCGAACGGGATGATCACGGCGTCCTCGGCGACGAGGGCGGTCACGAGCGCCTGCACCTCGTCCTCGGTGCCGGGGTACACGACGAGGTCGGGCGTGCGGGGCAGCACGCCTGCCCGCACCCGGACGAGGTCCCTGAGGCTCTTGCCGTAGGTGTGCACGACCCGGTCCATCGCGTCGTCCGTGACCGCGGCGTCGCCGACGACCGCCGCGGCGGCCGATCGGACGCGGCCGTCGTCGCGGCCGGGCGGTACGTCTACGCCATCGAACCGGGGCGGGTCGAGCGGCGCGACCGCGTGCAGGTCGAGGCCGACGGCCTTCGCCACGAAGGGGGCGAAGGCGGGCTTGTCCTCGAAGTGGAAGCCGACGCCCGGAACGCCCCAGCCCCACCACTTCATGTGCGGCACGTCCGCGACCGCCGTCGCCGCCCGCGCGTGCGACACCGCGTCCGCCCGTGGCTCCCGCTCGGTCTCCGGCGTCTCCACGAGGTCGGACAGATCGGTCACGGGCGTTCCTCCTGGGGCTGGTGCACGCTCGGCCTGCGGCCGACGAGCACCCGGTACTGGTTCTCGTCGTGCAGCCGCTGGATCTCGCCGCGCACCCGCCGCATGTACTGGGCGGGGGTCTCGCCCGAGGCGGCGAAGACGGGACGACCGTAGACGACCGCGACGGGCGGCCGTCCGCTCTTCGGCCACTTCGAGCCCCGCGGATGCGCGATGCCGGCCCCGATGATCGCGACCGGCACGCAGGGCACGTCGGCCCGGGCGGCGAGCGCGGCGGCGCCCGCCTTGAACTGGCCCATGCGGCCCGCGGTGCCCCGCGTGCCCTCCGGGAAGACGAGGAGGGGGACGCCGCGGCCGAGCAGGGCGCGTGCCTCGGAGCTGCGGCGCTCCATCCCGCTGCGGTGGATCGGGAAGGCGTTGAAGAACAGGGTGGTGAGGCCGCGGCGCCAGCGGACGTCGAAGAAGTAGTCCGCGGCGGCGCCGGCCGCCAGGTAGCGGGCGAGGCGCCGGGGCAGCGTCGTGAAGACCAGGGGCGCGTCGAGGTGGCTCGTGTGATTGGCGACGACCACGAACGCGCCGCGCAGGGAGGCGAGCTCGCTGCGGCCGAACACCTGCACGCGGGTGACGCCCCGCACCACTCCCGCCAGCAGGATCCGCTGGGCGACGTACCTGGCCATCGCCATCGGCTTCGAGGTGTACCGGTCGAGCCGCACGTCCTGTTGTTCGGAGCGGGTGTCCAGATCTGCGTGGAGCCGCGTCGTCACGACTGCAGGCTACTGCTCCTCCGCCCGGAGAGCGCCCTCGAAACCGCTCTGACTCCGCCGCGAGGCGCATGCCGGGCGAGGAACATGAGCGACTTGTAGCGCACCGTCGGGATGGAGACGACGCGGCCCCGCACCAGGTCCTTCATCGCCGCCGCGACCAGGTCGTCGGCGTCGATCCAGAGCGCCTCGGGGATGCCGGAGACGGGCACTCCGGCCCGCTCGTGGAACTCGGTGTGCACCCAGCCGGGGGCGAGCGCCATCACCCGGACGCCGGTGCCGTGCAGCTCCCCCGCCAGCCCCTCGGTGTAGGCGGTGACCCACGCCTTGACGGCGGAGTAGGCCCCCATCGTGATGAACCCGGCGGTGCTCGAGACGTTGACGATGTTGCCGTGACCTCTGGCGCGCATGGCCCGAGCGGCGGCGCCGGACAGCACGAGCACGGCGCGCATCATGACCTCGAACGCGCGGTCGTGCTCGGCCACGTCCGGGTCGGTCAGCCGCGACCGCACCGAGAACCCCGCGTTGTTCACGAGCACCTCGACCGGCCGCTCGCGGTCCTCCAGCCGGGCGGCGACCCGCTGGACGTCCGTCCGATCCGCGAGGTCGGCCACGAGCACCTCGACCCGGCGGCCTGCCGAGCGGTAGCGCTCGGCCTCGCGCGTGAGCCGCTCCGCGTCCCGCGCCACGAGCACGAGGTCGAAGCCGCGCCGCGCGAGCTCCCTCGCGAAGGCGGCACCGATGCCGCTCGTCCCCCCGGTCACGAGCGCGGTCGCCATGAACGCATACGATAACGAGCACGATGACTTCCCCGGCCCAGCCCGCGGCCGTGGGCCCCCTCACCGGCCACGTGCTCCTCACGGGCGGCACCGGTTTCGTCGGCCAGGCGCTGCTGGAACGGCTGCTCGTGTCCCATCCCGGCACCCGGATCACGGTGCTCGTGCGCGGCAGGGGGTCCCTCTCCGGCGCGGACCGCGTCGCGAAGCTGCTCGCCAAGCCGGTGTTCGGCCCCTGGCGGGAACGCGTCGGGAAGGACGAGGCCGCCCGCGTGTTCGCGGAGCGGGTGACGGCGCACGAAGGCACGCTCGGCGAGCCCGGCGACCTGCCCGGCGACCTCGACCTCGTGATCCACAGCGCCTCGACGGTGTCGTTCGACCCCCCGATCGACGAGGCGTTCGCCACCAACGTGGGAGGCGCCCGTGCGCTGTACGCCGCGCTCGCGGCCTCGGGCGCCGATCCGCACGTCGTGCACGTCTCCACGTGCTACGTCGGCGGGATCCGCAAGGGGGTGCTCGCGGAAGCCCGGCTCCCGCACGAGGCGGACTGGCGGGTGGAGGCGGACGCGGCGGCACGGGCAAGGGAGCGGGCGGAGCTCGCCTCCCGGGAGCCGGCCGTGCTGAAGCGCCTGATGGCGGAGGCGCGCTCGTCCCGGGGCAAGCAGGGCCCTCAGGCGGTGGCGCTCGCCACCGAGGCGGCCCGGCTCGACCTCGTGAAGCAGCGGCTCGTGGAAGCCGGCCGCAGCCGGGCCCAGAGCCTCGGCTGGACCGACGTCTACACGCTGACGAAGGCGTTCGCCGAACGGGTGGCGGAGGAGCTCTGGGGGGCGCAGCACCGGCTGTCCATCGTCCGGCCGAGCGTCATCGAGAGCGCGCTGGCGCATCCGTTCCCCGGCTGGATCGACGGGTTCAAGGTCGCGGATCCCCTGATCCTCGCGTTCGGCCGCGGCCAGCTGCCGGACTTCCCCGGCGTCCCCGACTCCGTGCTCGACGTGATCCCCGTCGACCTGGTGGTGAACGCGGTGCTCGCGGCCGCCGCCACGCCTCCGCCCGCCGGATCGCCCCGGTACCTGCACAGCTCCTCAGGCGCATCGAACCCGTTGCCGTTCCACACGATGTACGAGAACGTCCGGGCCTACTTCACGGCGAACCCGATCCCGGACGACGTGCGCGGCACCGCCCGCGTCCCGACCTGGCAGTTCCCGGGCGACCGCCGCATCGAGCGGGCGCTGCGCCGCGCGGAACGGGGCGTGGACGTCGCCGACCGGGTGCTGGAGCGGCTCCCGTCGAGCCGGCGCACCCGCGGCTGGCAGCGCGGGCTCGACCGGCGGCGCAGCGACCTCGCCGTGATGCGCAGCCTGTCGGAGCTGTACCGCGCCTACGTCGGCACCGAGCTGATCTTCGACGACACCGAGGCCAGGCGTCTCGGTTCCACGATCCCCGCGGGGTTGAAGAAGGAGTTCGGCTTCGACCCGACGGGGATCGACTGGGACGACTACCTGCAGCGGGTGCACTTCCCCGCCATCACGGGCCTCATGCGCGTGTTCTCGCGTCGCGGCGGGGAGAAGCCGGCGTCGGCCGAGCCGCCGGCGCTGCCGGAGCGGCGGGACGTCGTCGCGGTGTTCGACCTCGAGGGCACGGTCGTCGACTCCAACATCGTGCTGCAGTACCTGTGGGTCAAGCACGCCGAGGCGGGCAGCGTGCCGACGCTCGCCGAGACCGCGGCGCTGCTGGCCGGGCTCCCCGCGTATCTCGCCGCGGAACGCCGCGACCGGGGCGAGTTCGTGCGCACCTTCCTCCGCCGGTACGCCGGCATGCGCGCCGACCGCCTCGAGGCGGTCGTGGCAGGCGGCTACACCGACACCCTGCTCGCCCACACCAGCGCCGCGGCGCTCGACCGCGTGCGCGAGCACCGGGCCGCCGGCCACCGCACGGTGCTGCTCACCGGTTCGATCGGCACCCTCGCGGCCCCCGTCGCGGCGCTCTTCGACGAGGTCGTCGCGAGCGAGATGCACGAGGCGGACGGGGTGCTCACCGGCTACCTCGCGCGGCCGCCGCTCGTCGACGAGGCCCGCGCCGCCTGGCTGGCCCGCTACGCGGCGACGGAGGGCTTCGACCTCGCGAAGTCCTACGGCTACGGCGACAGCGCGGCGGATCTGCCGTGGCTCGCGCTGGTCGGCACCCCCACCGCGGTGAACCCGGATGCACGGCTCGCCCGCGAGGCCCTCCGACGCCGCTGGCGCATCGCCGAGTGGCGGCGCGGCGGCGTGACCCGCGCGGCCCTGCCGAGGCCGTGAGCCCCCCGGCCGTGGTGGCGCGCCTCCGGGCGGCCGGGTCCGTGTTCGCCGAGGACGAGGCGCGCCTGCTGCTCGCCGAGGCGGCCACCCCGGCGGTCCTGGAGGAGCTGGTCGCGCGCCGCGTGGCGGGAGAGCCGCTGGAGACGGTGCTGGGCTGGGCCTCGTTCTGCGGGCTGCGCATCCGGACCGCCCCGTCCGTGTTCGTGCCGCGCCGCCGCACGGAGCTGCTGGCGCGCCGCGCGGCCGCGCTCCTGCCGCCCGGCGGCACGGCCGTCGACCTCTGCTGCGGCACCGGGGCCGTGGCCGTGGCCGTCGCCGCGCTCGCCTCCCCCGGCGTGCTGCACGCCGCGGACCTCGATCCGGCGGCCGTCGCCTGCGCCCGCGGCAACGTCGAGCCGGTCGGCGGGGCCGTGAGCGAGGGCGACCTCTTCGCCGCGCTGCCGGGGACGCTCGCCGGCCGGATCGACGTGCTCGCCGTGAACGCTCCGTACGTGCCGACGGCCGCCATCGCGATGATGCCGCCGGAGGCGCGCGAGCACGAGGCACGGCTCGCGCTCGACGGCGGCAGCGACGGCCTCGACGTCCATCGCCGGGTCGCCGCCGAGGCGCCCGGCTGGCTCTCCTCCGCGGGCGTGGTGCTGATCGAGACGAGCCGCCCGCAGGCCGGCTCGACCGCCGCCCTGCTCGCCGCGGCCGGCCTGGAGGTCGCGGTGGAGCACGACGAGGATGTGGACGGCACGATCGCGATCGGCCGGTCGAGGAGGATGGAGCCGTGACGGACGTGCGACTCGGGGCCTGGGCGTCCCTCGGTGAGCCGCGGACGGCGGCGGCGCTCGAGGCCTCGGGCCTCGACTGGGTCGTGCTGGACATGCAGCACGGGCACTTCGACGACCGGGCCGTGCGCGACACGCTCGCGCTGCGGCGGGAGCGGCGGGTGCCGCTGCTCGTCCGGGTGCGGGCGAACGATCCTGCGGCGATCGGCCGGGTCCTCGACGCGGGCGCCGACGGCGTCATCGTGCCGCTCGTCGACACCGCCGAGGACGCGGAGTCGGCGGTGGCCGCAGCCACCTACCCGCCGCGGGGGACGCGCAGCTGGGGACCGCTGGCGGGCCTCGAGCGCACCGACGGACCGGACGGCCGCCCGCCGCGGCCCTTCGTCGCCGTCATGGTCGAGACGGCCGAGGGCCTCGACGCGGTCGGCGACATCGCGGCCGTGGACGGCGTCGACATGGTCTTCGTCGGACCGTTCGACCTGTCCCTGCGGCTCGGCACGACCGTCGATGCGCTGCTCGCGGACACGGCCCCGGACGCGCCGCTCCCCCGCATCCTGGCCGCGTGCCGCGACGCGGGGGTGCTCGCGGGCGCCTTCGGGCCGGGTGTCGACCGGACGAGCGCCCTGGCGGCGCTCGGCTTCACCCGGGTCGTCCTCGCCCTCGACACCGACCTGCTCGCCGGCGGCGGCGCGCTCGCCGCTGCGGTGCGGCAGCGGCTCGCCTGATCAGGCGACGCCGATGCGCTCCTTCAGCAGCGCGTCGGACGGCTCCACGAGGTGCGACCCGTCGGGCAGCACGATCACCGGGATGCTGGTGCGGCCGCTGATCGCCACCGCCGCGTCCGCCGCCTCCTTCGAGGCCTCGACGTCGATGTACTCGTAGTCGAGCCCGCTCGCGTCCAGCACCGACTTCGAACGGCGGCAGTCGCCGCACCATGCCGCTCCGTACATGAGGATCCCCGATGCCATGCGCTCCAGCGTATGGGACTCGCGGGCGGTCGGTGCGCCCCGGGGGGTCAGAGGCGCCGCTCGAAGTACACGAGCTCTCCGGTGCGGCGGACCTCGGTGAGCCCCGCCTTCGCCAGCACGCGCTGCGAGGGGACGTTGCCGGGTGTCGTGTCGGCCCGCCGCAGCACGGCGCCGTGCTCCGCCGCCAGCCGGGCCGCGGCCGTGACCGCCTCCGTCGCGAGTCCCCGGCCCCGGGCGGCGGCCACGAGCCCGTAGCCGATCTCGACGGCGCCCGCCTCGTCGGGCGGTCCGAAGAACCCGATGCCGCCGACGGCGAGGCCGGACGCGGCGTCCCGCACCTGGTAGAGCGTGAACACCGGGTCGGGCGACGTCGCTCCGGCCAGGGACTTCAGAGGATCGAGCTCGTCCTCGAACGGGTACTCGGGATGCCACCGGTCGTCAGGGCCAGGGGTGCCGGAGACGATGCGGGCCGCCTCGTCGGGGCGGATGGGATGCAGCACGAGCCGTGCGGTGCGCACGTCGCCGTGGACGTCGGTCACGCCTCGACGCTACGACACGGGTGGTCAGGCGGGGATCAGACCCCGCCGCGCGAAGGCGTCCCGCATGATCGCGAGGCCCTCGAGGCCCGGCAGCTGGGCGATCTGCTCGTCGAGCTTGCGGACCTCGCGGAGGCCGTCCTCGCCGCTGAAGAGGTGGGTCATCACGTGGTCGACCTCCTCCTCCGGCATCACCCCGGAGCCGACGGGGCCCCAGAAGCGGGACAGCGCGAACCGCGTGATCGCCCTCGCGCGACCGCTCGCCTCGAGCCGCTTGCGGGCCTGGGTGGTGTAGAAGGCGATGTGCCGCGTCTCCTGCTGCGCGATGCGCTTCAGCAGCGGGGTGAGCGCCGGATGCGGCTCGAGCGCGATGAGCCGGCGGTACCCCGCGGCCGCGCTGCGCTCGTTGGCCGCGCCCCAGGACATGTGCACGGCGATGAAGTCCTTGCCGACGATGTTTCCGAGCAGGGACTGCTTGATCGGATCGAGCCGGTCCTTCCAGCCGACCTTCATCCGGTTGGCCTTCACCTGGTCGAACTCGACCGTGATGCCGTGCACCCGGAGCACCGCGGCGAGGGCCTCGCCGTGCCAGTACTCCTCCCGGTTCCACATCGTCATGAAGGTGGAGACGTCGCCGTCGGTGTGCGACGGCGTGACGAGCATGTCGCGCAGGTAGCAGACCGTGTGGAACTCGACGTCGCACATGTAGCGGAGCGTGCGCAGCGTCCGCTCGGGCAGCGGATCGGTGCGGAACGCGTCCAGATCGAGGTCGCCCCAGCCGATCGCGACGCTGTCGCCGGCGAAGGTGTCGATGTCGAATGCCATGAGCCCCTGCCGGGGCGTGTCATGCCCTATCCGGTACGACGGACGGCGGATGCCACCAGCCGACCGAGGGCCACCACCGGTCGGAGAGTCGTTCGGAGCACCGGCCTGCCGGGATTGGCCGCGCTGCGGCGCGCGATGCCGAGGCCCGCGAGGCCCGGGAGCTCGGCGATGCGATCGTCCGCCCGACGCGCCCAGGCGGCATCCGCGGCGCTGAGGGCGGTGAGGACGGCGGCGGTGCGGACGGGATCGTCGTCCGCCCCGATCGGCCAGGCCCGCGCGGTGAGGCGCCTGCGGCTCAGGCGTCGGGCACGGGCCGACGAGGCGAGCAGGCGGCCCGCCTCCTCGGTGAAGAAGGCCTGCTGGCGCGCGAGCACCCGGCGCAGCCGCTCGAGATCGGCGGCGACGGGGCCGCTCGCCCGGCCGATGGAGTGCCCGAGGATCGCGTCGAGGAGGACACCGTCGACCGCGCGCTCCGCCATGTGCACGGCCGGCAGCGCGGAACCGTGCAGATTGGCCAGCACGGCCTCGACCAGCGGCGCGAACCGGGCGCGCAGGCCGACCCGGACCGCGGGAGGCGCCCCGACCTCGGCGGTGAGCGCGTCCAGGGCATCGGCCAGCCAGTACCGCTCGTACGCCCAGCCGGAGAGGAACGCCGTGATCCGCGCGTTCTTGTGGGTGGGGGTGACGAGCACGAGGCTCAGCCAGGCCGTGGTGCCGGACAGCCGGGAGCGGAGGTAGCCCAGCTCGGTCCTCAGCGGCTCGGGAAGCGGAAGGCCGACGCCCGTCAGCTCGCTGCGATGGCTGCCCTGGGCGTCCGCGCTGTAGGCGAGCACGTCGAAGGCCCCGGCGCTCACCCCCGAATCCTAGGGGCTGTCACCGGAGCGGGGTCAGTCCAGCGAGCGCAGCAGGTCCTCGAAGTCCGCGTCGACGGCGAGCCCGTCGTCGAGCAGCGGACGCGCGGGACGGCCGGCGACGAGGTCCGCGAGCTCGCGGCCCGCGCGCTCGATGCGGCCGGGCAGGGCGCCCGCGCCCGCGGCGTCGCCGGACCCCCAGTCGGCCGAGGCCGCGTAGACCCCGGTCGGCAGCACGACCGCGTGCAGGTAGGCGAACAGGGGACGCAGCGCGTGGTCGAGCACCAGCGAGTGCCGCTCGCTGCCGCCGGTCGCGCCGACCAGCACCGGCACGTCGTCGAGGGAGCCCGGCTCGAGCAGGTCGACGAACGACTTGAAGAGGCCGCTGTAGGACGCGTTGAAGGTCGGGGTGACGGCGATCAGGGCATCGGCGCCGGTCACCGTCCCGATCGCGTGCTCGAGGTCGGGCCCCGGGAACCGTGTGAGCGTCGCCGAGACCACCGCCTGCGCGTGCTCCCGCACCTCGACGTGCTCCACCTCGGCCTCGATGCCGCGGTCGGCGAGGGCCGAGACGGCCGCGGCCGCGAGCCGGTCCGCGAGCAGCCGCGTCGAGGAGGGGGTGCTGAGGCCCGCGGAGAGCACCGCGATGCGCCGGTTCGCCGTCATCCGTCCATCCTTCGTCATGTCGTGCCCCCAGCGGCCGGCGGCGCCGTCACCGTGCGTCATACGGCGGCCGCCTCGGCCGCGGACAGGGCGGCGACCCGTGCCGCGTGCGTGGGGGCGTCCGGCACCTCGGCGGGGCGGCCGACGGCGAGCTCGCGCCGCAGCACCGGGACGACCTCGCCGCCCAGCAGGTCGAGCTGCTCGAGCACCGTCTTCAGCGGGAGGCCCGCGTGATCCATCAGGAACAGCTGCCGCTGGTAGTCGCCGAAGAGGTCGCGCATCCCGGCGTACCGGTCGATGACCTGCTGGGGGCTGCCGACGGTGAGCGGCGTCTGCGCCGTGAACTCCTCCAGGCTCGGCCCGTGCCCGTAGACCGGTGCGGAATCGAAGTAGGGGCGGAACTCGTCGATCGCGTCCTGGCTCCTCGGCCGCATGAAGGCCTGACCACCGAGCCCCACGATCGCCTGGGCGGCCGTACCGTGCCCGTAGTGCTCGAAGCGCTGCCGGTAGTAGCCGATGAGCCGCTGGTAGTGCTCAGCGGGCCAGAAGATGTTGTTCGCGAAGAACCCGTCGCCGTAGTAGGCGGCCTGCTCGGCGATCTCCGGGCTGCGGATGGAGCCGTGCCAGACGAACGGCGGAACGCCGTCGAGGGGGCGCGGCGTCGCGGTGAACCCCTGCAGCGG
>JAICSU010000037.1 GCA_025936735.1 Amnibacterium sp. | reverse complement strand
GGTGCCGATGTTCCACTCGATGCCGCCCGCGAACCAGGCGTTGCGCAGCGCGAGGTTCGCGAACTGGATCGCGGGCGGCGTGTGCACGAGGGACCGGTCCGAGCGGCGGTCGACGAGCTCCCAGAGCCGGCCGCCGAGCGACGGCAGGATCACGGCCCTCAGGTGGTCGTTCTCGAGCACGACCGCCGGGATCTCCTGCTCCGTCCGGTCCCGGTCGTAGTCGTCCTGCGCGCCGTAGGGCGCGAACGACGCCGGGTAGCCGTAGCGGGCGCCGGCGATGATCTCCTCCGGGATCGGCGGCTCGATCCGGAACGGCGACTGCGGCGGAGGGGCGAGCATCGGCAACGGGCTCGCCGGCCCGAGCCGCGCCATCCGCTGCCGTCGCGTCGTGACCAGGACCCGAGTGGACGCCGTCATGCCCGCACCGCCTCTCCGCACCCGAGTCTCCCCGACGCCGGGGCGCCGCGACCGAAGTGCGCAGTCCGCCCGTCTCGTTACTGTGGTGCTCCGGCGCGAGGAGGGGGCCCATGGCGGTCGTGTTCGGGATCGACATCGGCGGCACCAACATCAAGACCCGGCTCGTCGGCGACGACGACGAGGTGCTCGCCGAGCACGTCGTCCCGACCCCGCGGAACGACCCGGCCGGCACCGCGACCCTGGACGCCGTCGCGGCGCTCGTGCAGGCGGCCGGGCCTGTGGAGGGAGTCGGGCTCGCGGTGCCCGGGGTCGTCGACGAGACGACGGGCACCTGCCGCTACTCCGTCAACCTCGGCTGGCGCGACCTGCCGGTCGCCCGGCTGCTCACCGAGCGCACCGGGATCCCGGCGCTGGCGCTGCACGACGTGCGGGCCGGCGCGATCGGTGAGAAATGGTCCGGTGCCGGCGCCGGGCGGTCCGGACCGCTCGCCTTCGTGCCGCTCGGCACGGGCGTCGCCGTCTCCGTCGTCGACGACGACCTGCGCCGCGTCGGGCCGCCGACCGCGGGCGAGGTCGGCCACATCCGCTTCCCCCGCGGCCCGTTCGCCGGCCTCGTGCTGGAGGACGTCGCGTCCGCGGGCGGCATGGCGCGGCGGGCGGGACTGCCGGATGCGGAGGCGGTGCTGACGGCGGCCCGTGCGGGCGACGCGCGAGCCGCGGCGGTCTGGCGGGACTGCCTGGAGCTGCTCGGCGACGCCCTCACCTGGCTCGTCACCGTGACGGCGCCGACGACCGTCGTGATCGGCGGTGGGCTCGCGAACGCGGGCGCGGCCCTGTTCGACCCGCTCACCGCCGCGGTGGCCGCCCGGACGCCGACGTTCCTGCCGCCGGTCGAGCTGCTGCCCGCCCGCCACGGCTCCGGCGCTGCAGCGGCCGGGGCGGCCCGGCTCGCCCGCGTCGTGCTGCTCGGCGACGAGGGCTGACGGTCAGCGCGCCGCGCGCTCCAGCACGAGCTCCCGCACCCGGGCCGCGTCGGCCTGCCCGCGCATCGCCTTCATCACCGCACCGATCACCGCTCCGGCGGCCTGCACCTTGCCGTCGCGGATCCTCTGCAGCACGTCCGGCTGGGCCGCGAGGGCCTCGTCGATGGCTGCGGTGAGCGCCGTGTCGTCGGAGACGACCGCGAGCCCCCGTGCCCGCACGACGTCCTCCGGCGAGCCCTCGCCGGCGATGACGCCCTCGAGCACCTGACGGGCGAGGCGGTCGGTGAGGTCCCCGTTCTCGACGAGCGCGATGAGCTCCGAGACGTGCAGCGGGGAGACGAGGGTGCCCGCCTCGACGCCGCGGGCGTTCGCGATGCGCAGGATCTCCCCGAGCCACCACTTGCGCGCCTGCGCGGGCGCGGCACCCGCAGCGACGGTCTCCTCGAGCTCGACGAGCACGTTGGCGTTGATGATGTCCCGGAACTCGGACTCGCTGAAGCCGTAGTCGGCCTGCAGCCGCCGCCGGAACTGCGTCGGGGTCTCCGGCAGCGCGGCCCGCAGCTCGGCGATGAGCTCCGCGGAGGGCTGGATCGGGAGCAGGTCGGGCTCGGGGAAGTACCGGTAGTCGTCCGCGTCCGACTTGGGCCGGCCGGCGGACGTGGTCCCCGTGTCCTCGTGCCAGTGCCGCGTCTCCTGGATGATCGTGCCGCCGGCGTCGAGGATCGCCGCCTGCCGCTGGATCTCGTACCGGACCGCGCGCTCCACGGAGCGGAGGCTGTTGACGTTCTTCGTCTCCGTCCGGGTCCCGAACCGCTCCTGCCCGCGCGGCCGCAGCGAGACGTTCGCGTCGCAGCGCAGGTTGCCACGCTCCATCCGCGCCTCCGAGATGCCGAGGGAGCGGACGATGTCGCGGATCGTCGCGACGTACGCCTTCGCCAGCTGGGGCGCGGCGGCGCCCGCGCCGACGATCGGCTTGGTGACGATCTCGACGAGCGGCACGCCCGCACGGTTGTAGTCGACGAGGGAGGAGTCGGCGCCCTGGATGCGACCGGTCGTCCCGCCGACGTGGGTGAGCTTGCCCGCGTCCTCCTCCATGTGCGCCCGTTCGATGGGCACGGTCCAGGTGGTGCCGTCCTCGAGCTCGACCTCCACGGATCCGTCGAACGCGATCGGCTCGTCGTACTGGCTGATCTGGTAGTTCTTGCCGAGGTCCGGGTAGAAGTAGTTCTTCCGCGCGAACCGGCACGTCTCCGCGATCGAGCAGCCGAGCGCGAGGCCGAGCGAGATCGAGTAGCGCACCGCCTGCGCGTTCACGACGGGCAGGGAGCCGGGCAGCCCCATGTCGACGGGCGCGACCATCGTGTTCGGTTCGACGGTCCCGCTGTCGGCCGCCGCGGGGTTCGGCGCGGCGGAGAACATCTTCGTGCGGGTCGAGAGCTCGACGTGCACCTCGAAGCCGAGCACCGGCTCGTACTTCGCGAGCGCCTCGTCGTAGTCCAGGAGCGCGTCGCTCGAAAGCGCGGTGCCGTCGGCCACTAGAGGGTCCCCCCGTCGGGTTCGGTGCCGTACCCGGGCGCGGGCGCGGTGCCGGGTGTCGTGCGGATCCGCTCGCCGCGGTCCGCGGCGCCGCCTAGCGCGGGCGCCTGGGCGAGCAGCGGACCGCCCCACTCCCGTTCGAGGATCGCCTCGAGGGTGGCGCCCACCCGGTACAGGCGGGCGTCCTCACGCAGCGGTGCCATGACCTGCAGTCCGACCGGAAGGCCGTCCTCGGGCGCGAGGCCGATCGGCATGCCGAGCCCGGGCACCCCCGCGAGGTTCGCCGGGATCGTCGTGATGTCGTTCAGGTACATGGCGAGCGGATCGTCGATCTTCTCGCCGAGCCGGAACGCGGTCGTCGGGGCCGCCGGCGAGACGAGCACGTCGGCCTGCGCGAAGCACTGGTCGAAGTCGCGCTGCACGAGGGTGCGGACCTGCTGGGCGCTGCCGTAGTAGGCGTCGTAGTAGCCGGCGGAGAGGGCATAGGTGCCGAGGATCACGCGGCGCTTCACCTCGGCGCCGAACCCGGCCTCGCGGGAGAGCGCGGTGACCTGCTCCACGGTCGAGCCGCCCGGGTCGACGCGCAGGCCGAAGCGCACGGCGTCGTACTTGGCGAGGTTGCTCGACGCCTCCGCGGGGAGGATCAGGTAGTAGGCCGCGAGCGCGTACTCGAAGTGCGGTGCCTGCACCTCGACGATCTCGGCGCCGGCCTCCGCCATCCGCTTCAGCGCCTCGCCGAACCGCTGCCGGACGCCCGCCTGGAACCCGGAGCCGTCGAGCTGGTGCACGACCCCGACCTTCAGGCCCGCGAGCGAGCCGGAGGCGGCGCCCTCGCGGGCGGCGTCGGCGAACGACGGCCAGGTCTCGTCGAGGCTCGTCGCGTCGTTCGGGTCGTGGCCGCCGATGACGTCGTGGACGAGGGCGGCGTCCAGCACGCTGCGCGAGACGGGCCCCACCTGGTCGAGCGACGACGCGAGCGCGATGGCGCCGAAGCGGGACACCCCGCCGTAGGTCGGCTTCACGCCCACCGTGCCGGTGACGGCCGCCGGCTGGCGGATGGATCCCCCGGTGTCGCTGCCGAGCGCGACGGTGGCCTCGAACGCGGCGACCGCCGCCGCGGATCCGCCGCCGGAGCCGCCCGGGATGCGTGCCAGGTCCCAGGGGTTGCGGCTCGGTCCGAAGGCGGAGTGCTCCGTGGAGGAGCCCATCGCGAACTCGTCCATGTTCGTCTTGCCGAGCGGGACGAGCCCGGCGGCGCGGAGCCGCGCGACCGGCGTCGCGTCGTAGGGCGGCACCCAGCCCTCGAGGATCCGCGAGCCCGCGGTCGAGGGCATGTCGCTCGTGCAGAGCACGTCCTTGATCGCGACGGGCACGCCGGCGAGCGCGCTCGGCGCCTCGCCGGCCGCGCGGAGCCGGTCGACCTCGGCGGCCCGGGCGAGCGCGCGCTCGCCCGCGATGTGGAGGTAGGCGTGCACGTCGGCCTCGACGTCCCCGATGCGGTCCAGGTGCGCCTGCGTCGCCTCGACGCTCGAGACCTCACCGGCCGCGAGGGACTCCGCGAGCCGCGCGGCGCTCCAGCGGACGATCTCGCTCTGGGCGGCCACTACTGCTCCTCGCCCAGGATGGCGGGCACGCGGAACCGGCCCTCGCTCGCATCCGGCGCGCCGGACAGCACCTGCTCCTGCGTCAGCACCGCGCCGGGCACGTCCGGGCGCAGGACGTTCACGAGCGCGACCGGGTGGCTCGTCGCCGGCACGTCGGGCGTCGCCACCTCGCGCACCCTCGCGACGGAGTCGACGATGGAGGTGAGCTCCCCGGCGAGGTGGTCGATCTCCTCGGGGCTGAGTGCGATCCGGGCGAGGCCGGCGAGGTGCTGGACGTCGGCGGCGGTGATCACCACCGGTTCGGGCGCGTCGGTCATGGGATCGATTCTAGGAAGGCGCTCGGTGCCCTCCCGTTCGTCAGCGGGCCAGGGCCAGCGTTCCGGAGGAACCGTCCGTGCCGGCGGTCACGTCGCCGCCCCGCCCGATCCCGACGAGCGCGAGGTTGCGCATCGCCTCGCAGCCGGGTGCGAAGTAGCCGTTGTGACCGACGGCCGGGGCGAGCCGCAGATGGGTGAGCGGGTCGACGCCGCCCGAGGTGCCGAGCGGGGTGGCCCCGTACGAGGGCGCCGCGGGGTCGCTGCCGAAGAAGCCGCTGGTCGCCACGCCGTCCCAGACCGCCTGCCCGACGAACACGTCCTCCGCGGGCACCGACAGCTGGCGCACCGACTGGGCGGGGCTGCCAGGGGCGCCGACCATCGCGAGGGCGTCCACCGAGAAGGCGTGCGCCTGCAGCGCGAGGAGGGCCGCCGTGGCCCCGTAGGAGTGGGCGAGCACCGCGGTGTACGGCCTCGAGTGCGGGCGCGCCGCCTTCAGCCCGTTCACGGCGTCGGTGAGCCGTGCGGCGCCGACCTGCGCGACCCCGAAGCTCGCGACCGTGAAGACGTTGGGGGTGCGGTAACCGATCCACGAGACGACCGCGCTCGAGCGCGTGTCGTGGAAGTGGCGCAGCCACTGCTGCTGCTCCGACTGGATCGCAGCGGCCGTGTCCGTCCAGTCGACCATCTGGTCGGCGACGGTGAAGTACATGCCCGGGACGAGGAAGTCCACGTAGTCCGCGGTCTGCACGTCCCCGATCGCGATCGCCGCCCGGTCCCCGTTCGCGGGATCGAGCAGGAGCAGGGAGCGGGGCGCGCCACCCGGCGGCCGCTGCAGCGCCCGCTGCACCTGCTCGAGGGTGCGCACCCGCTCCGCGAGGAACCGGGACTCCCCCCGGCCCGCGCCGACCGCGAGCCGAGCCCGGGCGCTCGCGAGGTCGGCGGCGAGCACGGCCCGGTTCGCCGCGTCCCTGACCGGGTAGGGCACGCCCTCGAGATCGCCGACGATGCCAGGGGCGTCGGCCAGCAGCAGCGACCGCGTGGCGGGGCGGAGGGCGGTCCACCAGCGGGCCGTGCGAGCCGGATCCGGGGAGAGGTCCTCGAACGCCGCGAGGTGGGGCACGAGCGCCCGGACGGCGGCGGCGGCCGCGGGCCCCTCGGCGGCCGCGGTCAGCAGCGCGAGGTCGTGCTGCACGACGGACCGGTCCGGCGGCTGGAACGGGTCGGTGGCGGCCTTCGGCGCCGCGACGGCGCCCATGGTCAGCAGGGCGGCACCGAGGAGCGCGAGCACACGGATGCGCATGCCTCCCCCGTTCCACGTGCTGCACGCCGCGGACCTGCCCCTCGTCCACGGCGTGACCCCAGAGTAGGGGCCGCTTCCGGCGACCCGCCATCCCCCGTCGGACACGATCGGGTACGGCGCCGCACGCCGGTCTCAGCCGTCGGCGGCCTGCTCCCCCTCCCCCGCGGAGAGCGACGCCCGCACCGCGTCCGGACCCCGCTCGAGCAGCAGCCGGAACCCGTCCGCGTCGAGCAGCGGCACCCCCAGCTGCTCGGCCTTCTGCAGCTTCGTCCCGGCCCCCGGGCCGGCGACGACGAAGGCGGTGCGCTTCGAGACGCTCGACGCCGCCTTGCCGCCTGCCGCGAGGATCGCCTCCTCGGCGCCCTCGCGGGTGAAGCCCTCGATCGACCCGGTGACGACCACGCTGAGGCCGGCGAGGAGGCCCTGCTCCGTGCGCGTCTCGCCGGGCCCGGGATGTCCGGGCGTCGCGAGCTGCACGCCGGCGGCCGCCCACCGGTCGAGGATCTCGACGTGCCAGTCGACGGCGAACCAGTCGGCGAGCGCCTCGGCGATGATCGGCCCGACACCGTCGACGGCGGCGAGCTCCTCGACGGTCGCGGCGCGCATCGCGTCGACGGATCCGAAGTGCGCGGCGAGGGCGCGCGCGGCGACGGGACCGACGTGCCTGATCGAGAGCGCGACGAGGAAGCGCCACAGCTCCCGGGTCTTCGCCTGCTCGAGGTTCGCGAGGAGGTCGGTCGCCTGCTTCGACGGGGCCGTCTCGGTGCCGTCGAGCACACGGCCCCCGGCGCGCGCCTGCCGCTTCTCCTCCGCGTTCAGCTGCCGCCGGAACGGGGCGAGCCGCTTGGGCGATCCGTCGTCGTTCAGCCGCGGCAGCCCGGTCTCCGGGTCGCGCACCACGGTGCGGATGGGCAGCAGCCTGTCGAGAGTGAGGTCGAAGAGGTCCGCCTCGGTGACGACGGGCGGTACGGCGGGCTCGTCCGGCTGGGTGAGCGCGGCGGCGGCCACCTCGCCGAGCGCCTCGATGTCGAGCGCTCCGCGGGATCCGATGTGCTCGACGCGGCCGCGCACCTGGGCCGGGCAGCTGCGGGCGTTCGGGCAGCGGAGGTCGACATCGCCCTCCTTCGCCGGCCGCAGCGGGGTGCCGCACTCCGGGCACCTCTCGGGCATCACGAACGGGCGCTCGTCCCCGGTGCGGAGCTCGACCACGGGCCCGAGCACCTCGGGGATCACGTCGCCCGCCTTGCGGAGCACGACGACGTCCCCGATCAGCACGCCCTTCTCCTTCACGACGTCCTGGTTGTGCAGGGTCGCCTGCCGCACCTCGGAACCGGCGACGCGCGCCTTCTCCATCACCGCGAACGGCGTCGCGCGCCCGGTGCGCCCGATCGAGACGACGATGTCGAGCAGCCGGGTGTGCACCTCCTCCGGCGGGTACTTGAAGGCGGTCGCCCATCGTGGGGCGTGGCTGGTGGCGCCCAGCGCGACGTGCAGGTCGAGGTCGTCGACCTTGATCACGATCCCGTCGATCTGGTGCTCGACGCTCGCCCGCGCCGACCGGTAGTGCTCGATGTACCCCGCGACGTCGTCCACCGAATCGAAGACCCGGTAGTGCGTGGAGGTGGGCAGGCCCCACTCGGCCAGCAGGGCGTAGACCTCGCTCTGCGCGGTCACCGGGGTCGTGCTCTCGATCTGCTCGACAGGCCACGCGCCGATGCCGTGCACCAGCATCCGGAGCCGCTGCAGCCGGTCGCGCATCAGCGCGAGCCGCGCCTCCGACTTGCCCTCCTCCTTCTGCCGCAGCGAGCCGCTCGCGGCGTTCCGCGGGTTCGCGAAGACGCGCTCCCCCGCCGCCGCCTGCATCGCGTTCAGCTCGTCGAACGACGCGACCGGGAAGAAGATCTCGCCCCGCACCTCGACGAGGTCGGGGTGCCCGGAGCCCGTGAGGCGCTCCGGGATGCCGCCCATGATGCGGACGTTCTGGGTGACGTCCTCGCCGGTGATGCCGTCGCCGCGGGTCGCCGCCCTGACGAGCACGCCGTTCTCGTAGCGGAGGTTGATCGCGAGGCCGTCGATCTTCAGCTCGGACAGCCAGCGCACCGGCCGCTCGGGCGCCGCCTTCGCGGCGTCGCGCTGCACCTTGGCGGCCCATGCGTGCAGCTCCTCGATGCTGAAGATGTTGTCGAGGCTCAGCATCGGCTCGGCGTGCACGACCGGCGCGAACAGCGTGGTCTCGGCCGCGCCTCCGACCGTGCGGGTGGGGCTGTCGGGCGCCGCGAGCTCGGGGTGCTGCTGCTCGAGCCGCTCGAGCCGGTGCACGAGCTCGTCGTACTCCGCGTCCGAGGCGGTGGAGGCGTTGCCCTCGTAGTACTCGTGGCGGAGGCGGCGGATGCGTTCCGTGAGCGCGCGGACCTCGTCCGCAGCGCTCGTCGCCTCGGTCGTCTGCACGGGGTCGCTCATGCAGCGAGTGTAGGAGCGGGGACCGACGTCGCGGCCGGGCGGATGCCGTGGATCGCCCGCGGGAAAGACGGCTCCGATCAGGCGAGCGCCGGAACGCTCACGGTGCGGTCGACCGTGACCTGGCCGAGCACGCGGGTCCCGGCGTAGAGCACCGCGCTCTGCCCGGGCGCGAGGCCCATGATCGGCTCGTCGGGGCGGACGACCACGGCGTCCGCGCTCACGCGGGCCAGGGCGGGCACCGGGTCGGCGTGCGCACGCACCTGCACGGCGCAGCGGAACTCGGTCGGGGGCCGCTCGCCGGTCCAGGACCAGCGGGAGCCGCGGAGCTCGCCGATCGCGAGGGCCTCGCGGGGACCGACGACGACGGTGTTGCTCGCGGGCTTCACCTCGAGCACGAACCGGGGCCGGCCGTCGGGCGCCGGGCGGGAGAGCGAGAGGCCGCGGCGCTGCCCGACGGTGTACGCGGCGGCGCCCTCGTGGCGGCCGACCTCCACGCCCGTCGTGTCGACGACGGGACCGGGCGCGCTGCCGAGCCGGTCGGCGAGCCAGCCGCGCGTGTCGCCGTCGGGGATGAAGCAGATGTCGTGGCTGTCGGGCTTCGCCGCGACGCGGAATCCCCGCCGCTCGGCCTCGGCGCGCACGATCGCCTTCGACGGCGTGGCGCCGAGCGGGAACATCGCGTGCGCGAGCTGCTCGGCCGTGAGCACCCCGAGCACGTAGGACTGGTCCTTCGCCTCGTCGGAGGCGCGATGCAGCTCCCGGCGGCCCTCGGCGTCCGTCGTCACCACGGCGTAGTGGCCGGTGCAGACGGCGTCGAAGCCGAGTGCGAGCGCCTTGTCGAGCAGGGCCGCGAACTTGATCCGCTCGTTGCAGCGCAGGCACGGGTTCGGGGTGCGGCCGGCGGTGTACTCGGCGACGAAGTCGTCGACGACCGCCTCGGCGAAGCGGTCGCTGAAGTCCCAGACGTAGAAGGGGATGCCGATCATGTCCGCCGTGCGCCGGGCGTCCATCGCGTCCTCGATGGTGCAGCAGCCGCGGCTGCCGGTGCGCAGGGTGCCGCGGCTGCGGCTCAGCGCGAGGTGCACCCCGGTGACGTCGTGCCCGGCGTCGACGGCGCGGGCGGCGGCCACCGCGGAGTCGACCCCTCCGCTCATCGCCGCCAGCACCTTCACGCCGACCAGGGTAGGCGCCCCGCACGCCGGTCGCCGCCGAGCGCGTCGGCAGGACGATCTCGCTCCGGCAGGACGAGATCCGCGGAATCGTCCTGCTGGAGTGAGATCGTCCTGCTCAGGTGCTCGACCGGGGCGGGGAGCCGGCTAGGAGCGGACGGCGGCGGCGAGGCGCGGGAGCGCCGCGAGCAGCGCGTCCACGTCCGCCTCCGCCGACGAGTGCCCGAAGGTGATGCGCAGCGCCCCGCGGGCCTCCTCGACGGGCACGCCCATCGCGAGCAGGACCGGCGAGATCCGGGCCACCCCCGCCAGGCACGCCGACCCCGTGCTCACCGAGACGCCGGCGGCGTCGAGCAGGAGCAGCAGGTCCTCGCCATCGGCGCCGGGCACGGTGACGTGGAGGTTGTTCGGCAGGCGGGCCCCCGGGCGCCCCGGATCGGCGCCGCGGACGATCGCGCCGGGCAGGGCGGCGGTCATCCCGGCGAGCGCGCGGTCCCGGAGGCGGGCCTCGCGACGGGCCTCCTCCGCGAGCGTCGCCACGGCCTCCTCGGCCGCGACCGCGAAGGCCACCGCGAGCGCGGTCGGGGGCGTGCCGGAGCGCAGCCCGCGCTCCTGACCGCCCCCGTGCAGCAGCGGGGCGACGGCGGCGCCGCGGCCCACGACGAGGGCCCCGATGCCGACAGGTCCGCCGACCTTGTGGGCGGACACGCTGAGCAGGGCCGCCCCCGAGGTCCGGAACGAGACCGGGATCGCCCCGAACGCCGCGACGGCGTCCAGGTGCAGCGGTACCCCCGCCTCGGCCGCCACGTCCCCGAGCTCACGGACGGGGTTGATCGTGCCGACCTCGTTGTTCGCCCAGAGGGCGGTGACGAGGGCCGCCGAGCCGCGCGCGTCGGCGAGCGCCGCCGCGAGCACGGCCGGGTCCAGGCGGGCGTCCGCGTCGACCGGGAGCGGCACCAGGCGGGCACCCTCGGATGCGACGAGCGCGTCGACCGCCTCGACCGTCGCGGCGTGCTCCCCGCCGGGGACGACCAGGTCGGTGCGGCCCCGCGCGGCCCGATACGCCCCGGTGATCGCGAGGTTCACCGACTCCGTCCCGCCCGAGGTGAGCACCACCTCGAGCGGATCGCAGTCGAGCGCCGCGGCGAGCCGCTCCCGCGCCTCCTCGAGGACCGCGCGGGCCGCCTGGCCGTGCCGGTGCACCGAGGACGGGTTGCCGGCGCGGGCGGCCGCCTCGGCGAGCGCGGCCGCGGCGGCGGGCCGCATCGGCGTGCCCGCGGCGTGATCGAGGTAGACGGCCATGGCGTGAATAGGGTAGGGCGGGTGCAGGCCACCGGAGTCCTCGAGAACGCCCCCGCGGGCATCGCGGACCCGCTGCGCGACCTGGGCGTGCGCACCGGCCCGGACGGTGGCCGGCTCCGCGTCTACAGCCCGAACGCCACCCGCCTCGAGCTCTGCCTGTTCGATCCGCGTGACTCGGCCTGGGTGGAGCGCACCGTGCGGATGCGCCGGGACGGCGACGTCTGGACCGCCACGTCCCCGCTGCTCACGCCCGGTCGTCGCTACTCCATCCGCGCCGACGGCCCCCAGGGCCCCCGGCACGCGTTCGACCGCACCACGCACCTGCTCGATCCGTACGCCCGAGGCGTCGTGCGGGTCGACGAGGGCGGCTGGCGCAGCGTGGTGGTCGACGACGGCTTCGACTGGGGCGATGTGCAGCGGCCGGGGACACCGCTCGCCGACTCCGTGATCTATGAGGCGCACGTGCGGGGCCTCACCAAGCAGCTGCGCGGGGTGCCGCCGCACCTGCGCGGCACCTACGCGGGTCTCGCGCACGAGGCGACGATCGCCCACCTGACCGAGCTCGGGGTCACGGCCGTGGAGCTGCTCCCCGTGCACGTCTTCGCCAGCGAGCGCCGACTCGTGAAGCAGGGCCTCGCGAACTACTGGGGCTACAACACGGTCGGCTTCTTCGCCCCGCACATGCAGTACGCCACCCTGGCCGCGCAGCGCGGCGGACCGCAGGCGGTGCTGACCGAGTTCAAGGGGATGGTGCGGCTGCTGCACGAGGCCGGCATCGAGGTGATCCTCGACGTGGTCTACAACCACACCGCGGAGGAGGGCCGTGACGGCCCCACCCTGAGCTTCCGCGGCCTCGACAACAGCACCTACTACCGCCAGGACGACTCCGGCCGCTACCTCGACATGACCGGCTGCGGCAACACGCTGGACCACAGCCGCGAGGCCGTGCAGCGGCTCGTGCTCGACTCCGTCCGGTACTGGGCGGAGGAGGTGCGGATCGACGGCTTCCGGTTCGACCTCGCCGTCACCCTCGGCCGCGACGAGCACGGCGCCTACTCCCCCACCTCACCGCTCCTCACCGCGCTCCGGGACGACCCGGCCCTGGCCGGGGTGAAGCTGATCGCCGAGCCATGGGACGTGGGACTCGGCGGATGGCAGACGGGCGGCATGCCGGACGGCTGGTCGGAGTGGAACGACCGCTACCGCGACACCGTTCGCGACTTCTGGCTCACCGACCTGCACGTGCTGCGCAACGGCGGCTACCCGCGCACCTCGGTCGGCGCGATGGCGGACGGCCTCGCCGGGTCGAGCTCGCGCTTCAGCGAGGAGCGCGGCCCCCTCGCCTCCGTCGACTTCGTGACCGCGCACGACGGCTTCACCCTCGCGGACCTCACGACCTACAACGGCAAGCACAACCTGGGCAACGGCGAGTCGAACCGCGACGGCACCGACAACAACCACTCCTTCAACTTCGGCGTCGAGGGCCCCACGCGCAGCGAGAAGGTGCTCGCATCCCGCCGCCGCGCGATGCGGAACCTGCTCGGCACGCTGCTGCTCTCCGCCGGGGTGCCGATGATCGTCGCCGGGGACGAGACCGGGCGCACCCAGCGCGGCAACAACAACGCCTACTGCCACGACGCGCGGCTCACGTGGGTCGGCTGGACCCTCGCCGACTGGCAGCGGGACCTGCTCGAGGTCACGAAGCGCCTCGTCGCCCTGCGCAGGGCCAACCCGGCGCTGCGGCCCGTCGCCTACGCCCGCCTCGACGAGGAGGTGGCGGGCGCGAGCGAGATGCACTGGTTCGACGCGTCCGGCGCCCGGATGGACCAGGCGACCTGGACCGACCCGGAGAACCGCACCCTGCAGTACCTGGCCCGGGCGGTGCCCACGGCGGAGGGCCGCAACACGACGCTGGTCGTGCTGCACGGCGAGGAGAGCGAGAGGCGGGTCACCCTGCCGGAGCTCGACGCCATCGCCGCGTACACGCTGCTGTGGAGCAGCGCCGACGACGACGCCCGTGACACGGTGACCCCGGCGGGCGGCACGGTGGACGTCGACGGCCCGGCGCTGCTGCTCTTCCGCGCCGACTAGATCGCTCCAACCGCGGGCCCGTGCGTGCTCGGTCGAGCGTGCAGGGCCGGGCCAGGCGCGGGCGCTTTCGGCCCGTCCGGGCGCGCGTGCCCGCCCGGATGGGCCGAAGTCGCCCGCAGCGGCGCTCAGTGGGCGACGGCGACCAGGCCCATCTCGGCGGGGTTCACGAGGTACGGGTTCTTCGGCACGACGCGCACGTTGTAGCCGAAGGACCCGGGACGCTGAAGCGTGACGGTGCCGGCGAAGGTGGTCGACCCGTCGAGGTAGAGCGTGCCGGTCATCGGACCGTGCGGATCGACGGCGTCCTCCTCGAGGGGGGCGAGCTCCACGGTGGCCGTGTCGACGAGGTCGTCGCCCTCCCGCGACGTGCCGTACACGACCTGCACGGCCACGTCCTCCGGGGTGAGCGTGCCGAGCTGCACCTGGGCGCGCACGTGCAGGCTGTCCCCGACCTGCGGCACCGGGGCGAGGCCCCCCGACTCCACGTGCACCACGGACACCGCGCCCCAGGCGCCCTGGATGAGGTTCTTCCACTGGGCGAGCTCCCGGCCGCCCGCGTAGTCCGCGTCGCTGATCGCCTCGGCGGCCTTCGCGGCCGGCATGTAGAGCCGCTGCACGTACTCCCTGACCATCCGGTCCGCGGAGAGCTCCGGCGACAGGGCGTCGAGCGTGTGCCGCACGGAGCGCATCCACCGCGAGGGCACGCCCTTGTCGTCCCGCCGGTAGAAGCGCGGCCCGATCTGGTTCTCGATGAGGTCGTAGAGGCTCTCCGCCTCGAGCATGTCGCGCTCGGCGGCGTCGCCCGCGGCATCGGCGGACGGGATCGCCCAGCCGTCCTCGCCGTCGTAGTACTCGTTCCACCAGCCGTCGAGGATCGACAGGTTCAGGGCGCCGTTCAGCGCCGCCTTCATGCCGGACGTGCCGCAGGCCTCGAGGGGCCGCAGCGGGTTGTTCAGCCAGACGTCGCAGCCGGGGTAGAGCACCTGGGCCATCGCGATGTCGTAGTTCGGCAGGAAGACGATGCGGCGCCGCAGCTCCGGGTCCTGCGCGAAGCGCACGAGCTTCTGGATGAGCCGCTTGCCCTCGTCGTCGGCCGGATGCGACTTCCCGGCGATGACGAGCTGCACGGGCCGCTTCTTCGAGGTGAGCAGCGAGATGAGGCGCTTCTCGTCCTCGAGCATGAGCGTGAGGCGCTTGTATGTCGGCACGCGCCGGGCGAAGCCGATCGTGAGCACGTCGGGGTCGAGCACCTCGTCGAACCACGCGGGAGCGGAGGCGCCCGGGTTCTCCTCGTGCCAGGCGGCGGTGATCCGGCGCCGGGCGTCGGCGACGAGGTTGGCCCGCATCCGGCCGCGCACGGCCCACAGCTCCGCGTCGGTGACGGCACCCGATGACCACTCGGCGGCGGTCGTGTCGGAGGTGCCGAGCTTGTCCTCGGCGAGCTTCAGGAGCAGCGGATCCGTCCAGGTCGGCGCGTGCACGCCGTTCGTCACCGAGGTGATCGGCACGTCGGAGGAGTCGAACCCGGGCCAGAGCCCGGCGAACATGCCGCGGCTCACCTCCCCGTGCAGCTGGGAGACGCCGTTCGCGTGCTGGCCGAGCCGGAGGCCCATCACGGCCATGTTGAAGACGTCGTGCGAGCCGCCGGGGTAGGTCTCCGCGCCGAGCGCGAGCACCTCCCACACGTCGACGCCCGGCAGCAGCTCGCCGGAGAAGTACTGCTGCACGAGCCCCCGGTCGAACCGGTCGATGCCGGCAGGCACGGGCGTGTGCGTGGTGAAGACGGTGCCGGCCCGCACGACCTGCAGCGCCTCCGCGAAGGTGAGGCCCTCCGAGATCAGCGTCGAGATGCGCTCGAGCCCCTGGAAGCCGGCGTGCCCCTCGTTGGTGTGGAAGACCTCCGCGTCGGGCACGCCGGTCAGCTCGGTCCAGATGCGCAGCGCACGCACCCCGCCGATGCCGAGGAGCAGCTCCTGGAGCAGCCGGTGCTCGCCGCCGCCGCCGTAGAGCCGGTCGGTGACCCCGCGCAGCGCCTC
Organism: Amnibacterium sp.; assembly: GCA_025936735.1. Lineage (GTDB taxonomy): Bacteria > Actinomycetota > Actinomycetes > Actinomycetales > Microbacteriaceae > Amnibacterium. The sequence goes on along the minus strand of JAICSU010000037.1, from coordinate 3,122 downwards.
CTCGTTCTCCGGGATGTCGGTGTCGAGGAGCAGCAGCGTGACGCGGCCGACCGCGACCTGCCAGATGCGGGCGTGCAGCGTGCGGCCGAACGGCAGGGCGAGGGAGACGAGCGCGGGCGCCCCGTCCGCGTGCCGGGTGAGGGTCAGGGGCAGGCCGTCCGGGTCGAGGACCGGGTAGGCCTCCTGCTGCCAGCCGTCACCCGAGATGGACTGCTTGAAGTAGCCGGCCCGGTAGAAGAGGCCGATGCCGGTCAGGGGCAGGCCGAGGTCCGAGGCGCTCTTCAGGTGGTCGCCGGCGAGGATGCCGAGGCCGCCGGAGTACTGCGGCAGGGCGGCGGCGATGCCGAACTCCGGGGAGAAGTAGGCGATGTGCTTCGGCGCCTCGGCGAGCGTCTGGTACCAGCGCGGCTCGCTCGTGTACCGGTCGAGGTCCTCCTTCAGCGCGTTCGCCCGGGCGACGAAGGCGCTGTTGTCCGCGAGCTCCTGGATGCGCGCCGGGCTCACCGCGCCGAGCAGGGCGACCGGGTCGCCCGCGATGTCCTGCCAGATCACCGGATCGATCTCCGCGAAGAGCTGCCTCGTCGGCTCGTGCCAGGACCAGCGGAGGTTGGCCGCGAGCGCGTCGAGAGCGCCCAGGGACTGCGGCAGCACGGTGCGCACGGTGAACCGGCGGATGGCTTTCACGGCGTGGATTCCCCTGACTCGTGGACGAAAGGCCGCGATCACCATACGGCAGGAGGGCGACGCGCCGAGGGAGGCCGACGCCGCCCGCTGCACACGTTTACATCCGGCTCCCGCCCGGGTCCGGCCGCCGCCCAGGCTGGGCGAACCCCCAGACCGGCGGGTACCCCGCGCTCCTAGAGTGGGCGCGTGGCTGACACTCAGCGGAGCGAGGGGGCGGCGCCGTCCGCGACGACGCGGCAGGGCCGGGGCGGCAGCGCGACGACACGGAGCGGGCAGGCCCGGCGCCCGAGACCGGCGGCGGAGACCTGGCAGCCGGTCCTCGGCCGCATCCCGATCCTCGACCTGTCCCCCCAGCAGCCGGACGACCTCTGGCCCGCCAAGGCGTTCGACGGCGAGGTGGTGCCGTTCTCGGCGACCGTCTTCCGCGAGGGCCACGACCGGCTCGGCGCCGAGGTGGTGCTCGTCGACCCGCAGGGCGTCGTCGTCCGGCGGCGGATGACGCTCGTCGAACCCGGCGTCGACCGCTGGACGGCGTTGCACCGCATCGACGGCACCGGTGTGTGGACCTGGCGGGTGCGCGCGTGGTCCGACGACTGGGCCTCCTGGCTGCACGACGCGGAGATCAAGGTCCCGGCCGGCATCGACGTGGAGCTGATGCTCGAGGCCGGCGCCCGGCTGCTCGACCGGGCCGCCGCCGAGGACGGACGCAGCGACGACGCCCGGCGCACCTTCACGGACGCCGCCGGGTCGCTGCGGGACACCGGTGCGGACCCGATGCTCCGGCTCCGGCTCGCCACCTCGGAGGGCGTCGCCGCGCTGATCGAGGCCGACCCGATCCGCAGCCTCGTCACGGAGGGCCCGAGCCGTACCCTCCGCGTCGAGCGGACCCGCGCCGGTCGCGGCTCCTGGTACGAGTTCTTCCCCCGCTCCGAGGGCGCGGTGCAGCACGAGGACGGCTCGTGGACCTCCGGCACGTTCCGCACGGCCGCGAAGCGCCTGCCCGCGATCGCCGAGATGGGCTTCGACGTCGTCTACATCCCGCCGGTCCACCCGATCGGCAGGACGAACCGCAAGGGACCGAACAACACCCTCACCGCGGGCCCGCACGACCCCGGCTCCCCCTACGGCATCGGTTCGGAGGCGGGCGGCCACGACGCCATCCACCCCGACCTCGGCACCGAGGAGGACTTCGCCTACTTCCTCGACGCGGCCGCGCGCCTCGACCTCGAGATCGCGCTCGACATCGCGCTGCAGGCGTCGCCCGACCACCCGTGGGTGACGACGCACCCGGAGTTCTTCACGACGCTGCCGGACGGCTCCATCGCGTACGCGGAGAACCCGCCGAAGAAGTACCAGGACATCTACCCCCTGAACTTCGACAACGACCCCGAGGGCAGCTACCTCGAGATGCGGCGGATCTTCCAGGTCTGGATCGACCGCGGCATCCGCATCTTCCGGGTCGACAACCCCCACACCAAGCCGCTCGGCTTCTGGGAGCGGCTGCTCCACGACGTGAACAGCACGTACCCGGAGGTGATCTTCCTCGCGGAGGCGTTCACGCGGCCGCCGATGATGCGCGGCCTCGCGAAGGTCGGCTTCCAGCAGAGCTACACGTACTTCACGTGGCGGAACACGCGGGCGGAGCTCACCGAGTACCTCACCGAGCTCTCCACGGAGACGGCGGACTACCTCCGCCCGAACTTCTTCGTGAACACGCACGACATCCTCACGCCGTACCTGCAGTTCGGGGGCCCCGCGGCCTACAAGATCCGCGCGGCGATCGCCGCGACCAGCTCGCCGACGTGGGGCGTCTACTCCGGCTACGAGCTGTACGAGGACGTGGCGCGGCCCGGGTCCGAGGAGAACATCGACAACGAGAAGTACGAGTACCGGCCGCGCGACTGGACGAAGGCCGCCATGCTGGGCCGCACGCTCGCGCCGTACCTCACCCGGTTGAACGCCATCCGGCGCGGCCACCCGGCGCTCGGCCAGCTGCGGAACATCCGCTTCCACTGGAGCGACGACGACGCCGTGCTCGTCTTCAGCAAGCACCTCGACGGCGCGTTCACGGAGACGGGGCGCCCCGACACGATCCTCGTGGTCGCGAACCTCGACCCGCACGGCAGCCGCGAGACGATCGTGCACCTCGACCCGACGCGGTTCGCGCGCACCCCGGGCGAGACGTTCACGGCGCACGACCTCATCACCGACTCCATGTGGCAGTGGGGCACCGACGACTACGTGCGGCTCGACCCGTTCACCGAGCCCGTGCACATCCTGCACATCGAGTCCTGAGGCGATCAGCGGAAGGAAGACCTGTCATGGCGAAGAAGCAGCAGCCCGAGGCCCCGGAGGTCGAGGACGTCCCCGACGTGACCGGTCCGGCGGAGCCCGAGGCGCCGAGGCCCTCCGACGAGGAGCTCGCGCGCATCGCCGAG
>JAICSU010000319.1 GCA_025936735.1 Amnibacterium sp. | reverse complement strand
GGCAAGCCCTCGATCCTGCTCGCCGACGAGCCCACCGGCAACCTCGACTCGAAGAACTCCGAGACGGTGATGGACCTCCTGGGGGATCTCCACCGGGACGGCGCCACCATCTGCATGGTGACCCACGACCCCCGCTTCGCCCGCTACGGCCAGCGCACCATCCACCTCTTCGACGGCCGCGTCGTCGAGGAGGAGACCGGGGTCCAGCGCGAGCTCGAGAGCCGCGAGCTCAAGAGGAGCGGCTTCGAGGTCGTCTAACCAGGAAATAGGTACCCCGCGCGGCGTGCGCGGGTGATGTTCGCGCGCCTTTGAAGGCTGCCGCCCCGATTGCGGCAGCCCTTTTTTTTGGCCCTCCCTGCTAAAGTGTTCCCGATGGAAACCGCTGCCAAGCCCCGGGTCCTGATCGCCGACGACCAGCGCGAGGTGCGCGAGGCGCTGCGGCTGATGCTCAAGACCGAGGGGTTCGACACCGAGACCGCGGGCTCCCCGGCCGAGGTCCTCCAGGCCGTCACCTCCCGCGACTTCGACGCCGTGCTGATGGACCTCAACTACACGCGCGACACCACCTCCGGCCGCGAGGGGCTCGACCTGCTGGCCCGGCTGCGCGCCCTCGAGCCCACCCTCCCCGTGGTGGTGATGACCGCCTGGGCCAGCGTCGACGTCGCCGTCGAGGCGATGCGGCGGGGGGCCCGCGACTTCGTCGAGAAGCCGTGGGACAACAACCGCCTGAACAACATCCTGCGCAACCAGATCGACCTCCACCGGGCGCTGCGCCGGGGGCAGCGGCTGGCGGCGGAGAACGAGATCCTGCGCGCCGACGGCGAGCCGATCCTGATCGCCCGGTCGCCCGAGATGCTCCCCGTGCTCGACCTGATCGAGCGCATCGGCCCCTCGGAGGCCAACGTGCTGATCACCGGCGAGAACGGCACCGGCAAGGGGGTGGTGGCCCGCGCCCTGCACGCCGCCTCGGCCCGCCGCGAGATCCCCATGGTGACGGTCAACACCGGCGGGCTCTCCGAGGCCTTGTTCGAGAGCGAGCTGTTCGGGCACGTGCGCGGCGCCTTCACCGACGCCAAGACCGACCGCGTGGGCCGCTTCGAGCTGGCCGACGGCGGCACCCTGTTCCTCGACGAGATCGCCAACATCTCGCTCAACCAGCAGGCCAAGCTCCTGCGCGTGCTGGAGACCGGCGAGTTCGAGCGCCTCGGCTCCTCGAAGACCCGCACGGCGGACGTGCGCATCATCTCCGCCACCAACGCCGACCTGCGCGAGGAGGTGGCCTCCGGCCGCTTCCGCCAGGACCTGCTGTTCCGCCTGAACACGGTCGAGATCCCCATCCCGCCGCTGCGCGAGCGCCGCGACGACATCCTCCCTCTCGCCCAGCACTTCCTGGCGCAGCACGCGCAGCGCTACCGCAAGGCGCTCGCCGGATTCGAGGAGGCCGCCGCCGCCATCCTGCTCTCCCACCCCTGGCCGGGCAACGTGCGCGAGCTCGACCACGCCGTGGAGCGCGGCGTCCTCATGGGGAGGGGGGGCGAGGTGCGGGCGCACGACCTCGGGCTGCTGCCGACGCCGCCGCCCTCCGCCGC
>JAICSU010000288.1 GCA_025936735.1 Amnibacterium sp. | reverse complement strand
TTCGGCGTCCGGTGCCGGTGCCGGTGCCGGTTCGATCTCCGCGGCTGCGGCGTCCATCTCCGCGGTACCGGGGTCAGGCTCCGCCGCCTCGGCGGCACCGGCGGCACCGGCGGCGGCGAGGGGGCCCGCGATCGGCAGCACGGCGGTGGGGCGACTCTCGTCGTCCCACGCCGCTGTCTCGTCCGGCTCCGTGTCGCGGCCGGGCAGCAGGCGGGTCGTCGGCTCGGACTCGGCGGAGGCGCGCAGCGCATCCAATCGGATGGCGACCTGGCTCATCGGCGGTCGCCGTCCCGGATCCGCAGCGAGCATCTCGAGGAGCAGTGGCGTGAGCGCCCCGGCGTGGCGCGGGGGCGGGAAGTCGCCCATCGCGACGCGATGAAGCACGGCGATGGAGTTCGCGTCGGCGCCGAACGGGGGCGATCCCTCGAGCGCCGCGTACAGCGTGGAGCCGAGGGAGAAGACGTCGGACGCGAACGTCGAGTCCTCGCCCCTGGCGACCTCGGGCGCGAGGTACGCCGGCGTGCCGTGCACGAGGCCGGTGGACGTGAGGGTGCTGTCCCCGAGGGCCCGGGAGATGCCGAAGTCGCTGATCAGGGCCCGGCCGTCCTCGTCGAGGAGGACGTTCCCGGGCTTGATGTCCCGGTGGACGATCCCCAGCCGATGCGCCGCGGCGAGCGCCGACGCGACCTGGCCGCCGACCCGGGCCGCCTCCCGCGGGGCCAGCGGTCCCTCGTCGCGGAGGACGGCCGACAGCGGCGTCGACGGCACGTACTGCATGACGAGGCACGGCTGGCCGTCCTGCTCCACGGCGTCGAAGACCGGCACCGCGTTCGGATGGTGCAGTCGGGCCGCGATCCGCGCCTCGCGCATCGCGCGGTTCTTCGCGGTCTCGGCCTCCTCCTCGGAGACCCCCGGCTGCGTGCGCAGCTGCTTGACGGCGACGGGCCGCTCGAGCAGCTCGTCCCAGCCCTCCCAGACCACGCCCATGCCGCCGGCGGCGATCACGCGGACGAGCCGGTACCGCTCGTGGAGGAGTGTGTGCGGCGCGTCCACCGGTGCACCTCCCCCGCTTGATCGGTCAGCGAGCGGCCCGAGCCTAGGGCCGCCGGCCGGGGACCGCATGGGAGTGTCGCGCTTTCGACATCAGAGGTCGTCGGCGGGCGCCACCGCGGCGGTGCCGCGTTCGTCCTCCCGCCGCGCCTCCACGTAGGCCTCGAACGCGGTGACGTGCATGGCCTCGTCGTAGGCGGCCATCGCCGCGGCGAGCGCCTGCCCGGCGGAACCGGTGCGCCGCGCCCGCCGTCCGACCCAGGCGAGAGCCGCCATCGCCAGAGCGACGGCGGCGACGACGACCAGGGCGACCGCGAGACCCGGCGGCATGAGCGCACTCTAGCCGCGCGGGTCACCGTCAGCGACCCCGGCGCCAGCCCCCGTCGGACGCCTCGATCGCCGTTCCCTCGAGCGTGAGGAGCCCCAGCACGGATGCGGTCTCGGTGAGCCCCAGACCGGCGCGGCGGGCGATGTCGTCGAGCCGCCGGGATCGAGGACCGAGGGCGTCGAGGACCCGCCGCTCCCGCGGGTCCTCCGGCGGCTCGAGTCCCTCGAGGGGCAGGTCGCCGGTCGGCACGGCCACGAGCTCCGCCATGTCCGCCGCGTCCCGGACGCACACCGCGTCGTACTCCCGCAGCAGACGGTGGCAGCCGGCCGAGGTGGCGGAGTAGACCGATCCGGGCACGGCGCCGAGGGGACGGCCGAGCGCGGCGGCGTGCCCCGCCGTGTTCAGCGAGCCCGACCGCGCTCCCGCCTCGAGCACCACCGTCGCCCGGCTCCCCGCGGCGATGAGCCTGTTGCGCTGCAGGAACCGCCACTTCGTGGGCGCGAAGCCGCATGGCAGCTCCGCGAGCACGGCGCCCTCGGCGGCGATCCGCCGCAGCAGCTGCTCGTGGCCGCTCGGGTAGAACCGGTCGAGACCACCCGCGAGGACCGCGACGGTGGTGCCGCCGCTCGCGAGCGTGGCCCGGTCAGAGGCGCCCTCGATGCCGGATGCGGCCCCCGACACCACCGCGAAGCCGCGGTCGGCGAGCCCCGCCGCGGCGTCCGTCGCCACGCGCTCGCCGTACCCCGTCGCGGCTCTCGCCCCCACCAGCGCGATGGAGCGGCGCAGGGCCCCGACCGCGGCCGGGTCGCCGAGGCACCACAGCGCGAGCGGCGCGTGCACGCCGAGATCGTCCACTCCCGCC
>JAICSU010000051.1 GCA_025936735.1 Amnibacterium sp. | reverse complement strand
TACTCGTTGTGCGGGGCGAAGAAGCCGATGGTGTTGTAGCCCCAGTAGTTGCGGAGGCCCTTCTCCAGCAGGGTGGCGTCCTGCACGAACTGATGCACCGGCATCAGCTCGATCGCCGTCACCCCGAGCTTCAGCAGGTGCTCGATCACCGCCGGGTGCGCGAGCCCCGCGTACGTGCCCCGCTCGGCCGGAGGCACCGCCGGGTGCAGCTTCGTCATGCCCTTCACGTGCGCCTCGTAGATCACGGTGTCGCGGTAGCTCGTTCGCGGGATGCTGTCGCCCGTCCAGTCGAAGAACGGGTTGATCACCACGCCGTGCATGACGTGGCTCGCGGAGTCCTCGTCGTTCCGGCTGTCGGGCGCTCCGAAGTCGTAGCCGAACACCGCCTGCTCCCAGTCGTACGCGCCCCAGGTCGACTTGGCGTAGGGGTCGAGCAGCAGCTTGTTCGGGTTGCAGCGCAGCCCCCGGGAGGGATCCCACGGCCCGTGCACCCGGTAGCCGTACCGCGTGCCGGGCTGCACGCCGGGCAGGTAGCAGTGCCAGACGAAGGCGTCGACGTCGGTCATCGGCACGCGGGTCTCCTCGCCGTCGAGGCCGAAGAGGCAGAGCTCCACCGCCTCCGCCACGCCGGAGAACAGCGCGAAGTTCGTGCCGCTGCCGTCGAACGTCGCGCCGAGCGGATACGGCGTCCCCGGCCAGACCTCCATCGCGTGCCTCCCCTCGCCCGACATTCTGGTGGACCGGATCCGCGGAACGCCGGGGAGCCGGACCGGCGCCCGGGGGCCGGTTGCTACCGTCCCTCCGATGCGCGCCCGGACCCTGAGAGCCGCGCTCGCGACCCTCGCGGTGGTGGCGCTCGCCGCCTGCGCGTCGCCGGCCCCATCACGGACGGCGCGGCCGAGCCCGGCGCCGGCCACCGCCACGCTGCGGACGCCGGACCGCTCGATCACCGTCCTCGACGCGGCCGACCCCGTCGCCAGGGCCGTCGCGGCGAGCCGCACCCTCTTCGTCTCGTCACCCGGCGTGGTCGTCGCGCCCGCGGGGAACGCCGCGGCCCTGGTCCGCGCCGCTGCCGAATCCGGCCGGCTGCGCGTGCCCCTGCTGCTCGTGCCCACCGCGGACGGGCCCGCGCTCGGCGCCGTCCGGGCGGAGATCGGTCGGCTCGAGGCGCGGTGGATCGCACCCGTCGGCCCGATCCGCGCCTCCGCCCTGACCGGCGCCCGCCGCCTGGACGCGGCGCGCGTCCCACCGCCGCGGGCCGGCTCGGGCCGACCGGTCCTCGCCCTCGTCGAGGACGCGACCGCCGATGCGGCCGGGGCCGCCACGGCCCGCGCGGCGGGGGCCACCATCGTGGACCTCGCCGACGGCGACTGCGACCTCACCCGGAGCCCGAAGGCCGTCGCGGCGCTCGCGGCGCAGCGCGATGCGCCCGTGGTGCTGCTCGGCGCGGGATTCGCGGGCGCGCCGTCGCCGGAATGGACCGTCGCCGCGGACCGATCGGGGTTCGAGCTGGCGGGTGGCGGCCAGCGTCCGCTGCCCGGGCACCGGTTCGTCGCGCTCTACGGCGTGCCCGGCGTGCCCGCGCTCGGCGCCCTCGGTGACCAGGGGATCGACGCGTCGATCCGGCGCGTGAAGGCCCTCGCCGCCCGGTACGCGCCGCTGTCGGACGAACCCGTCGTGCCGACCCTCGAGATCATCGCCACCGTCGCGGCCGGTGCTGCCGGATCCGACGGCGACTGGTCGAACGAGCTGGACCCCGACTCGCTGCAGCCGTGGGTGGATGCCGCTCGTCGCGCCGGTGTCGAGGTGATCCTCGACCTGCAGCCGGGACGGGCCGACTTCCCGAGCCAGGCGAAGCGCTATGCGGGCCTGCTGGAGCGGCCGAACGTCGGCCTCGCCCTCGACCCGGAGTGGCGGCTCGGTCCCCACGAGGTGCCCCTGAAGCAGATCGGTTCCGTCTCCGCCGTCGAGGTGAACCGCACCTCCGCCTGGCTCGCCGACCTCGTCTCGGCGCGCGGGCTCCCGCCGAAGCTGTTCGTGCTGCACCAGTTCCGGCGCTCGATGCTTCGGGACCGCGACCACATCGTGCAGCGCTCCGAGCTCACCACGGTCATCCACGTCGACGGCCAGGGCGGGCAGCCCGACAAGCAGGCCACCTGGCGGGCCGTGCACGGGGGCGCCCCGACGGGACTCGGCTGGGGCTGGAAGAACTTCCTGCACAAGGACCACCCCACGCTGACGCCGCAGCAGACGATGCGGGACGTGCGGCCGACACCCGACCTCATCACCTACCAGTGAGGCGCGCGAGCAGCCCTCGCGCGCCGTCGCGCAGCGCGGGATCCGTCCCCTAGCCTCACCCCGTGCGGAGGATCGAGCGCAGGCGGCTCGCACGCCTGACGAGTGCTGCAGCCCGGTGCGGCGGGTGGCGATGAGCGCAGCCCTGTCGACGACCGAGAGGCGGGTGCTCGATCACCTGGACGGCGACGCCCTGGTGCAGGGGCTCGTGGACCTGGTGCGGGTGCCGAGCATCACCGGCTCCGACGCGGAGTCGGACCTGCAGTTCCGGCAGGCGGAGGACCTCGAGCGCTCCGGGTTCGAGGTCGACGCATGGAAGCTCGACCTACCGGCGCTCGCCGCGGATCCGGAGTTCCCCGGCACGGAGGCGCCCCGCGTCGAGGGCTACGGGGTGGTCGGCGTGCTGGGCGGCGAGGGGATCCCGGCGCTCGTGCTGCAGGGGCACGTCGATGTGGTGCCGACCGGCGACCCCGCGAAGTGGACGATCGCCGATCCGTTCGCCGGCCGGATCATCGGCCGCACCCTGCACGGCCGCGGGGCCTGCGACATGAAGGCGGGGGTGGCCGTGAACGCCGCGGTCGCCGCGACGCTGGCGCGGTCCCGGGTCACGCTGGAGCGGCCGTTCGCCGTGCACTCGGTGATCAGCGAGGAGGACGGCGGCCTCGGCGCCTTCGCCACGCTGCGCCGCGGGCATCGGGGCGAGGTGGCGGTGCTGACCGAACCGACGAGCGGCCGGATCGTCGTCGCGAACGCCGGGGCGCTCACCTTCCGCATCCTGGTGCCCGGTCGCGCCGCCCACGGCAGCACCCGGCTCGAGGGGGTCAGCGCCTTCGAGGCGTTCCTGCCCGTGCACCGGGCGCTGCAGGACCTCGAGCGGGCGAGGAACAGCGACCCCGACCCGCTGTTCGCGGGGCTCCCGCTGCCCTACCCCATCTCGATCGGGCGCATCGCGGCAGGGGACTGGGCGAGCAGCGTGCCGGACCTCCTGACGGCGGAGGGACGCCTCGGCGTGCGCCTCGGCGAGGACCCGGGTCAGGCCAGGCGGGAGCTCGAGCAGGCCGTCGCCGAGGCCTCGGCGCGCGATCTCTGGCTCGCCGACCACCCGGCCCAGGTGGTCTGGCACGGCGGCCAGTTCGCGAGCGGGAGCATCCACGCCGCACATCCGCTGATCGACGAGGTGGCACGGAGCGTCGCCGACACCCGCGACAGCGGCGCGTCGCCGCTGCGCGGCGCGGCTCCGTACGGCAGCGACCTGCGGCTCTACGCCGCCGACGGGATCCCCGCTCTGCACTACGGCCCGGGAGACGTGCGCTTCGCCCACGCGCCTCGGGAGCAGGTCGACCTCGACGAGGTGCTCGAGGTTGCGGCCGCGCTGGTCGTGCTCGCCGTCCGCCGCTGCGGCGCGCACTACTGAGCCGGCGCCCGCGTCAGCGCAGGTGCGTCGGCGTGATGACCAGCTCGTCGATCCGCACGTGCGACGGCGCGTCGAGCGCGAAGAGCACGGCTCGCGCCACGTCGTCGGGGGAGAGCATCCCCTCGCGCCCCTCCGCGTCGGGCACCTGCGGTCGCATCGAGAGGAAGTCGGTGTCCACGTCGCCCGGGCACAGGTGCGTCGCGCGGACCCCGTTCGGCCACTCGGCGACGTTGAGGTCGCGGCAGAGCACGCCGACCGCGGTCTTGCTCGCCGCATAGGCGATGCCCGTGCCCGGCTTGAAGCCCCAGCCGGCGACGGACGAGATCACGACGACGACGCCGGATGCGGCCCTGAGGTCCTCGATCGAGGCCTGCACCACGGCCGCGACCGCCGTGAGGTTCGTCGCGACGATCGCCTGGAAGTCGTCGATCCGCTGATCGGACCAGGTGCGCCGCGGGGTGTTCAGCCCGGCGGACAGGACGAGGTCGTCCACCCGGCCCCACGCGTCGGCGATCGTGGCGTGCGCCGCGTCGATGGCCGCCACATCCGTCACGTCGAGCGGCACGACGAGGGCCTCGCCACCCGCCGCCCGCACCGCCTCGGCGACCTCCTCGAGCGCCTCCGCTCGCCGGCCGCTGAGCGCGACGCGGCGTCCGCCGGCGCCGGCCGCGACCGCCGCCGCCCGGCCCATCCCGGACCCGGCACCGGTCACCCAGAGGACGCGCCCCGGCTTGCCCATCCACACCTCCCGTTCACCGCACCTCGATGCCCGCTCAGTATGCTTCGGCGGGCTGAGGAGGAGACGGATGCTGCTCGATCTGCAGGGCAAGGTGGTGGTCGTCACCGGAGCCGCTCGAGGCATCGGCGCGTCGATCGCGGAGACGTTCCGGGAGGAGGGGTGCCGGGTCGTGCGACTCGATCTCGCGAGCGAGGCCTTCCCCGCCGATCCCGAGGTCGACCTCGTCTGCGACGTGGGCGACGGTGACGCGACGCGGAGCGTCGCCGAGGAGATCGAGCGGCGCTTCGGCCGGATCGACGTGCTGATCAACAACGCCGGCGTCCTCGCCGAGAGCCCCCTCGAGAGCATGGACGACGCCGCCTTCGACCGCAGCTTCGCGGTGAACGTCGGCGGCGTCTTCCGGATGAGCAAGGCCGTGATCCCCGCGATGAAGCGGCAGCGGGCCGGCCGGATCATCAACGCCGCCTCGTTCGCCGCGATCGTCCCGTCCGTGGGCAGCGGCGCCTACGCCGCGAGCAAGGCGGCCGTCGTGCAGCTCACCCGCGTGCTCGCGGGCGAGCTCGGCCCGTACGGCATCACCGTGAACGCCTACGCGCCCGGGATGGTGCCCACCGCCATGAACGGCTTCGCGGAGATGCCCCAGGCCGCCCAGGACCGGCTGCTCGACACGCTCTCCATCCGCCGCTGGGAGACGCCGGAGGACGTCGCCCGGCTGCTCGTGTTCCTCGCCAGCGATGCCGCCGCCTACCTCACCGGAGCCCTCCTCGACATCTCCGGCGGCAAGCTCGCGACGCAGATGCCCCAACGCGCATACGAGCTGGCGGCCGAGCGGCCGACCGAGTGACGGCGCTCGGCGCCAGGGGCGTCCGCCGCCGACCGAGGCAGCCCGTCCACGCGTGGACGCGCTTCGCAGCGCTCGCCGTGCTCACGCTGGTCCTGCTCGCGCCGCTGCTGACCACCTTCGTCCGCGTGATGACGCCCGGCCCTGGCGGGTCGGTGATCGGGCAGCTGGCCGGCGCGTTCATCTACGGGCCGGTGCTCACCTGGCTCGGCAACAGCTTCCTCGTGACCGCGGTGACCGTCGTGGTCACCGTGGCGGTCGCCGCCCCCGCCGGCTACGTGCTGTCGCGCGGGCGCGGCCGGGGCGTCACCGCGTTCGCGCTCGTCATCTTCGGCCTGCAGTCGCTGCCGATCGTGCTGTTCCTGGTCCCGCTGTTCGTGCTGTTCGCGCTCATCGGACTCGTCGACAACCTGGTCGGCGTCGGGATCATCTACATCGGCATGGGCGTCGCGGTGGCGACGTGGACGATGGGCGCCGGATTCGACGCCATCCCCGTCGACATCGAGGAGGCCGCCTGGCTGGACGGGTGCTCCGTCTTCCGCGGGTTCTGGCGGGTCGTGCTGCCGAACGCGCTGCCCGGCGTGCTGAGCGCGGCGGTCTTCACGTTCCTCCTCGCCTGGAACGACTACTGGATCGCTCTCGTCTTCATCCTGTCGAACGGGAACTACACGATGGGGATCGGCCTCGCCGCCTCCTACGGCTCACCGGTGCTGAGCCTCATCGGGCTCGTGCCGCCGCTGATCGTGTTCCTCGTCTTCCACCGGTTCTTCAGCCTCGGCGGCGTGAGCGGCTCCCTCGCCGGGACCTAGGGGAGGCGGATCCGGCCCGTCGGCCCGGCGGTGTCCGCCGCATCGAGCGAGGCGCGCACGAGCACCTCGGTCGCCGGCAGCTGGAGGCGGTCGCCGGTCCACCGCTGGAGCGGGCGCAGGGACGCGGCGACCTCCGCCTGCACCGCCTCGCCCGCCCCGACGGCGACGCTCGCGAAGCCGAGCAGCACGCGCGCCGGGAACTCCGCGGCGCCGTCCTGCGGCTCGCCGTACAGCTGCACCACCGTGCGGCCGCCGCGGCTCCCCGTGTTGCGGACGACGACCCGCGCGGGCAGCGCCTCGCCCGCCGGGTCGCCGAGCTCGAGGCCCTCGAGGGCGAACGTCGTGTACGAGAGCCCGAAGCCGAGCGGGAACGCCGCCTCCACGCCGAGACGGTCGAGCAGCCGCTGCCCGAACCACCGGTCGTACGTGACCGCCACGGCGTCCGGATCGAACTCCGGCAGGTGCTCCTCGCTGGTCGGGACGGAGAACGGCAGCCGGCCGGCCACGTCGACGGCGCCGGACAGCACGTCGGCGAGTGCGGCGCCGCCCTCGCTTCCGGCGTACCAGCCGAGCAGCACGGCGGGCACCTCGTGCCGCCACTCCTCGGTGATCACCGCGCCGGCGGCGACGATCACGACGACGGTGCGCGGGTTCGCTGCCGCGACCGCACGGATCAGGGCGACGTCCGGCTCGTGCAGGCGGAGGCTCCGGCGGTCGCCGCCCGCGCTGCCGCCGACGATCCCCCCGGATGCGGCCCCCTCGGCCCGCAGGTAGGCCTCGGCCCACGGGTCGCCGTGCGTCGGCGGATACGTGGCGACCAGCTCCGGGGCGAGGAAGGCGCCGGCGTCGATGTACTCGCCCTCGTCCTCGGCGGTGTAGCCGACGACCACCACCGCCGCGTCGGCGTCCGCGGCCACGGCGGCGGCGGACTGCGGGTCGGCGCCCGCATCCAGCACCCGGACGCCGTCGAGCCCGGCGGTGAGGCCGTCGAACGGCGTCACGACGGCGGGGGAGCGCACGTCGGACGAGCCGTTGTCGCCGGTGTTCGGGCGCTTCGCGAGCGCCCCGGCCACCGCGACGGACCGGACCACCGAGGGATCGAACGGCAGCACGGACGCGCCGCCGACCGGCTCGTTCTTCAGCAGCACCATGGCGCGGGCGGCCGCCTCCCGCGCGAGCGCCCGATGCTCGGCCGAGAAGACGACGGATGCGGCCGGCTCCTCCGGGACCCGCCGCGCGGCGAACCGCAGCTGCACGGCGAGGATCCTCGCCGCGGCCGCGTCCACGAGCGCCCGGAGGCGCGGGTCCGCGGCGAGCGCCGCCGGCAGGTGCTCCGCGCGCTGCTCGGCGAAGGGCTCCTCGACGTCGAGCCCCGCCGTGAGCGACCGCCCGGCGTCGCGGAGGCCCCAGATGAAGTCGGAGACGGCGATGCCGCGGAAGCCCCAGTCCTCGCGCAGGATCTCGGTGATGAGGTGCCGGTTCTGCCCGGCCCACTCGCCGTTCACCGAGTTGTACGCGGTCATCACGGCGTCCGCGCCCGCCTCGACGACCGCGCGGAAGTGGGGCAGGAACACCTCGCGGAGCGGCGCCTCGTCGACGGTCACGTCGACGGTGAAGCGGGCGTTCTCCATCGAGTTGAGGGCGTAGTGCTTCACCGTCGTCATCGCGTTCGGCGCGACTCCCCGGTGCAGCGCCGCGCCGAAGGCGCCGAGCAGCAGGGGGTCCTCGCCGTAGGTCTCCTGGATCCGGCCCCAGGCGGGATGCCGGGGCAGGTTGATGCAGATGCCGCCGAAGAAGTTGCCGGACTGGGCCCGCAGCTCGAGGCCGATGGCGGTCCCGATCCGCTCCTCGAGCGCCGGATCCCACGTCGCGCCGCGGGCCATCGCCACGGGGAACGCGGTGGAGCGGCCGAGCACGACGCCCCGGGGCCCGTCGCCGAAGCGCAGGCCGGGGATGCCCAGCCGCGGCACGGCGCCGTGGACGTAGGGCGTGTGGTTGTAGCCCTCCTCGATCATCCGCCGGAAGCCGGCCCAGAAGGGCTCGTCGCCGTCGAGCAGCCCGAGCCTCTCCTGCTCCGTCAGCCGGTTGAGCAGCGCGGTCGCCTCCTCGTCGGCGGACGCGCCCGCCCGCACGCGATCGGCGGCGGCGTCGAAGGCGGTGCTGTCATCGGACATGAGGACCTCCGCGAGGTGCGACCGTGCGCCGGCGACGGCCCTGCCGTCGGCGGTACGAGGGTAGCGCCTCCCGTCCTATTCGTTGCGCCTCAGCACAAATCTCGGCCGCCGGCCTCAGCCCGCCCGCTCGAGGATCGCGCGGTGCAGGTCGAGCAGGGGAACGGTCCGCTCGGCCGGCCCGCGCCCGAAGCCGCACTCGGTGGCCACGCCGAAGCGGGGCACGGCGGTGGCGGCCGCATCGATGCGGCGCATCGCGCCCTCGACGCCGTCCTCGTGGTGCACGAGCCCGAGCACCAGCGCGGTCTCCTCGGGCAGGGGGAGGTCGGCGAGGGGCGCGAAGTAGGCCGGGTCGTCGCGCTCGATCGGCACGGGGAGGTGGATCCAGTCGATCCGTCGAGGGGCGGCCGCGAGCAGGCCGCGGATCACGGACGCGAGGGTGCCCGCGTCCTTCGGCTGCACGAAGTGCGCCTCCTCGACGTCGCCGTAGCAGAGGTGGAAGCCGACCGCGGCGTCCTCCGGCACGGCTGCGGCCTGCCGGGCCGCTCGCTCGACCACCCCGTCCAGCACGTCGTCGAACCACGCGGCGAGGCGGAACCCGCGGGTCTCGACGTGCTCGAGGAACCCGAACTCGACCGCCGTGTCCCACTGGATCGCGAGCCGGTCGTGAGGGATCGCGGCGAGGATCCGCTGGAGCTCGCCGAACAGCGCGCGCTCGTACACCGGCTCGACCGCCGCCCGGTCCGGCTCCGCGATGAACACGCCGACCACGGCCGCCGGGGTCGGCAGCGAGACCTGGAAGCGCACCCCGGCCGGGACGACGCCGGCGTCCGACAGCGCCGAGAAGGTGGCGAACGAGGCGATGGCCGCGTCCGCGTAGCCGAGGTCGGGGAACGCGAGGTCCTGGGCGGCGACGGAGCCGTCCAGGGCGAGCGGGCGCTGGTCGAACTGGCCCCGGATCAGGTACGGCGTCTCACCGACCCGGACGAGGCCGGGGGTGCGCTCGAGCCGGGCGCTCTGGAACTGCAGCCAGTAGTAGCGCTCCCCGACCTCGCCGTCGGGTATGCGCGCCACGTGGTCGCCGAGGTGCTCGGCGACCGTGCGGATCACGGCCTCGGCGGTGGGCAGGTTGACGCTGCCGACGAGGTGCGCGCCGGCGACCTGTGCTCCGGGACTGGGCATGGGACTCCTTCGACCGAGACTGTTGCCACTTCTTGTGGTCTTGAGGGCGCGAAGGTAGCAAGAAGTGGCAACAGTCGAGGAGGACGGCGGTCAGGGCGCGAGGCGGCTCACCGTCACGTAGTCGAACGTGGAGGTGAAGCCGGACCCGCCGAGCGAGATGAGGCCGATGCGTGCGGATGAGCCGAGCGAGGCCGTCCAGGTGATGCCCTTGTCCCAGCTCCGGCCGTCGATGCTCGTGTACGCGGTGTAGGCCTCCTGGCCTGAGACCGTGTGCTTCACGATCCGCAGCCAGGTCCAGTCCCCGACTGGCCCGACGACGCCGTTGCCGTAGCTCGGCTGCCCGTCCGTCGCGTCGCTGACGTGCTTGCCGAACTCGGTCTGCCGGGTGTTCCAGATCGAGTTGGACGTGAGCCGCACGTAGTCGCCGTCGCTCCGGTAGATGATGAGCCCGCCCTGCACGTAGTTGTGCACGTCGTTCAGCCCGGTGTTCACGGACACCTTCGTCTCGACCACGTAGTCGCCGCTCGGCGCCGGCTCCGTGAGCACCGAGGCCGACGAGTTGCCGGGCGGCTGCAGGTCGGCGGCCTGCGTCTGCCAGGAGAGGGACCCGCCCCTGACCGAGTAGGTGCTCGGGTCCGGTTGGCGGACCCAGGACCAGCGGGACGACAGCGACGAGCCGGTGAACGAGTCGGACAGCGCGGCGATCGGCGCGCCGGGGGCCGCCTGGGGCACGAACGACGGGACGTACGCAGTCCGCTCGCCCGGCTGGGCCGCGGGTGCGGGCATCGCCGAGTCGGACGGGCCGCGGTCGCCGCGCACGACGGGCCAGCCGTTCTGCCAGTCGAGCGGATCCATCAGCGCCGGCCGCTTCGTGTAGGTGGGGTTGGTGCCGCCCGAGTAGTAGGGGTCGTCCTTGTCGACCGCGTGGTAGACGATCCAGTCCTGACCGGAGTAGTCGGTGATGACCGCGTTGTGGCCGGCCCCGACCCAGCGGTTCCCGTTCTGGCTCAGGACCGGTGTGCCGCCGACCCGGCTCGCCGTGATCGGCACTCCGTCCTTGTCGACGAACGGCCCGAGCGGGCTCCTCGACCGCGCGGCGAACACGCTGTACCCGGTCAGGGACCCGTTGCAGCAGTTCGTGGCGGACCCGAAGAAGTAGTACCAGCCGCCGTGCTGGACGATGAAGGTGCCCTCGTAGCGGTTGTCGATCGCGATCCGCTGCTCGGTCGAGGCGATGGACGAGCGGCCGTCGGCGGAGAGCGTCCGCACGAAGACGCCACCGTTGTAGGACCCGAAGTAGAGGAGGTCGACGCCGTTCGCGGAGATCACCTCGGGGTCGAACTCCCAGCGCGGCTGGCCGTTGGCGGGGTTCACGCCGGGCGGCACCACCGGGGTCCCGGTGTCCGTCCACGGCCCGGTCGGCGAGGAGCTCGTCGCGAGCCCGATCGCGGAACCGCCCGCAGTGGTGTCGGACGCCGTGTAGTACATCCGGTACTGCCCGTCCCGGTACACCACGTCCGGCGCCCACACCCCCGCGGTGGGCGCCAGCCAGGACGGCTTCGTCGGGAACGCGTCGCCCGCGTACCTCCAGTGCACGAGGTCCAGGGACCGGTACTGCGGCACCTGGTGGATGACCAGGGCGCCCGACGGGTCCGTCTCGCTGGAGGTCAGGGCGTCCGAGGTGCAGTACAGGGTCCACTGGCGGTCGTGGCCGGTCGGGCTCAGCACGAAGGGGTCCGCGCAGCTCTCCGCCGTCCGCCCGCCGGGCAGCTGCAGGTCGAGGGGGTTCGAGTACGTGCCGGCCGTGCCCACGGCAGGCGCGGTCGTCGCGGCGGCGCCGAGCAGGGGCGCGGTCAGCGCGACGGCGGCCAGGATCACGGGGATGCGGAGGCGCATGGGAACTCCCACTTCATCGGGGGTCGGGCATCGCGGCGAGCGTAGGAACTCCCACTGGGAGCCGCCTGGTAAGCGCTGTAAACGGACGCGCCTCGCCGACGGCAGCCGAACCCGGGCGGGTGTCCGGATGCGCGGGCCTACCCTGGGGCGATGGCAGCCGGAACCTCCGCGACCCGTACCTTCGCCGTCCCGCAGGAGCGGCGGCTCGTCACGGAGCTGCCGGGACCGAAGTCCCGCGCCCTTCAGGAGCGCAGGCTGAAGGCGGTGTCCCGGGGTGCCGGCACCCTCGCGAACATCTACATGGACCACGGTGCGGGCGCCGTGCTCGTGGACGTCGACGGCAACCGGCTGATCGACATGGGCTGCGGCATCGGCGTCACCACGATCGGCCACGCGGATCCCGACGTCGCCGCCGCCGTCGCCGAGCAGGTGCACAAGCTCACCCACACCCTCTTCACCGTGACGCCGTACGAGAACTACGTGCGCGTCGCCGAGAAGCTCGCGGAGATCACCCCGGGCACGCACGAGAAGCACTCCGTCCTCGTGAACTCGGGAGCGGAGGCGGTCGAGAACGCCGCGAAGATCGCCCGGCGGTTCACGGGGCGCCGCGCGGTCGTCGTGCTCGACCACGCCTTCCACGGCCGCACCAACCTGACCATGGCGATGACCTACCGCCCGTGGCCCGAGCGCGAGGGGATGGGTCCGTTCCCCGGCGAGATCTACAGCGTGCCGATCAGCTACCCCTTCCGGGACGGGCTCTCGGGCGAGGAGGCGGCCGAGCGGGCGATCGACGTCATCGAGACGCACGTCGGACCCCGGGACGTGGCCGCGTTCTTCGCCGAGCCGATCCAGGGCGACGGCGGCATCATCATCCCCGCGCCCGGCTACTTCTCCCGCATCGCGGAGTACTGCCGGGACAACGGCATCGTCTTCGTGGCCGACGAGATCCAGGCGGGAATCGCGCGAACCGGCGCCTGGTACTCGATCGAGCACCACGGCGTCGTCCCCGATCTCGTCACGAGCGCCAAGGGGATCGCGGGCGGCATGCCGCTCGCCGCGGTCACCGGCAGGGCCGAGATCATGGACTCGGTGCAGCCCGGCGGGGTCGGTGGCACGTTCGGCGGCAACCCCGTGTCCACCGCCGCGGCGCTCGCCGTCTTCGACCTCATCGAGCGGGAGGACCTGATCGGCGAGGCGCAGCGCGTGGAGCGCACCCTCGTCTCGCGGATCGGCGACTGGGCCGAGCGATTCGACGTCGTCGGCGAGGTGCGGGGCAAGGGGGCGATGTTCGGCGTCGAGCTCGTGCAGCCCGGCACGACGAAGCCCAACCCGGCAGCGCTGAAGCACGTGATCAGGTACGCCGCGGAGCACGGCGTGATCGCGCTGGACGCGGGCTCGTGGGACAGCGTGCTGCGCCTGCTGCCGAGCGTCGTCATCTCCGACGCGCTGATCGACGACGCCGCATCCGTGCTCGAGGAGGCGCTCAGCACCCTGCCCGGGTCGGCCGGCGACCAGGAGCCGGTTCCGGCATCCTGAGGGAGCGTTCCGGAGGGAGCGGTACCGTGAGGGACCCCGTGATCAGCCCCGGGGGAACAAGGACGGCATGAGGCAGCACGACCAGCCCGCAGGGCGCGGCGTGGCGGCAGAGGCTGTGCTGGCCGTCGCGCCGGTCGCGGGCGCATCCGTGTCCACGCTCGGGGGCTTCCTCAGCCCGGAGACCATCGACGCCAGCGACGACACGATCGCCCGGGTGGACGAGCTGCAGTTCGACCTCGGTGAGGGGCCGTGCTGGGACGCGGTGACGACCGGCCGTCCCGTGCTCGAGCCCGACCTGAGGGGGAGACCCGGCCGCGTCTGGCCGGCCTTCTCCCGCGCGATCGCGGAGTCGGACGACGTCGCGGCGCTCTTCGCGATCCCCCTGCAGGTCGGACCGGTGCGGATCGGTGCCATCGACATGTACGACGTGCGCCCCGGAGCGCTCGCCGAGGCCGACCTTCTCCGAACGATCGCGCTCGCCGCGGAGCTGAGTCGGACGGTGCTGCGGCAGGTCATCGAGGAGAACGGTCTGGGGGAGGCGCCGCTCGCGGCTCGCCCCCGGTCGCGGCGCCGGATCCACCAGGCCACCGGCTTCGTGATCGCTCAGCTGGACGTGTCGGCCGCCGACGCCGAGCTGCTCATCCAGGCGCGCGCCTTCGCCGAGGGCCGCACGATGGCCGAGATCGCGGACGACATCCTCACCAAGCGCCGCCGCTTCACCGTCCAGGGCGGCGAGTTCGAGGAGGAACGATGAGCGAGACGAGCCGCGAGACGGGCCTGCTCGACGCATTCGCCACCCTCGCCGACACCCTCGTGGCGGACTACGACGTCGTCGAGATGCTCCAGGTGCTCGTGGACACCTGCCGAGAGGTGCTCGACGTGACCGCCGTCGGTCTGCTGCTCGCGGATCCCGACACGGGTGTCCTCGACCTCGTCGCCTCGACGAGCGAGGAGAGCCGCATCGTGGAGACGCTCCAGCTCGGGGCGGAGGCGGGGCCGTGCGTGGACTGCTTCCGGGACGGCCGAGCCGTGCTCGTGCCGGACATCGACGCGACGGACGGCCGGTGGCCGGACTTCCATGCCGCGGCCGCGTCGCAGGGGTTCAAGGGCGTGTTCGCGATGCCCATGCGGCTGCGGAACCAGACGATCGGGGCGCTCAACCTGTTCCGGGCCGCCGTCGGCGACCTGAACGCGCGGGACCTCCGCGCGGCTCAGGCCCTGGCCGACGTGGCGACGATCGGCATCCTGCACGAGCGCAGCTTCCGCGCGAACGACGTGCTCCGTGACCAGCTGCAGGGCGCGCTGAACTCCCGGGTCACGATCGAGCAGGCGAAGGGAGTGCTCGCGCATCGGCACCAGGTCGACATGGACGAGGCGTTCCGGATGCTCCGCGGGTACGCGCGATCGAACCGCGTACCGCTCGCGGCCGCCGCACGGGGTGTGGTCGAGCGACGACTGCGTCTCTAGCTACTGGTCCTCGGGCTCCTGGGCGAACAGCGCGCCGTCGAACGCGACGACCGGCAGCGGCTCCCGGAGGTGCGCGGAGCGTTCCTTGATCCTCTGCACGAAGTCACGGGCGATGAGCTCGTCGCCGAACTCGGCGCCCGAGAGGTCCTCGGTCGAGATCTGGCTGCTCGGCCCGACGAGGAGGGTCGAGGACCCGGTCGACCCGTCCGCCCGACGCGTGGGCACGCGGACGAGGTCGAAGCGCCCGTACTGGGCG
>JAICSU010000024.1 GCA_025936735.1 Amnibacterium sp. | reverse complement strand
TCCATCGGGCGGCCGAGGGACGACGAGTGGCTCGACGGCGCCGTGGCGGACCACGCGGATCCGGACGCCGCGACCGTGGCGCTGTCGCGCGCCGCACTCGGTCCGCTGCCCGATCCCCCCGTGCGTGAGGAGCCCTCGCGGGCGCCCGCGCCCCCCGCGGAGGAGCCCGAACCGCGCCGACGGCGACGGGCGCGACGCTCCGCGCCCCCCGGTCCTGCCGGTGAGGTCCCGGAGCCGCCCGTCGAACCGGGACCCGCGGCCCCTGACCGCACCCCGGCGCCCGCTGAGGCATCCTTCGACCCGGCGCGGATCGCCGAGGAGGAGCGCGACGGGGTCGACGAGGTCGACACCGGGATCCGGGCGGTCTCGGCAGCCGACACCGCGTCGGTTCCGCTCCCGCTGATGATCGAGCGGGCCGCGCCGATCACGGTCGCGCTCCCGGTCGTGGCCGCGGATGGCGCGGAGCGGGCGCCGGAGCACCGCGTCACGCTCGGCGGGTCGTCGCTGCTCGCGCTGCTCGCCTTCTGGTGCGGTGCGCTCGTGTCGCCCGTGATGCTGCTCGCCGGGTTCGGGCTCGCCGCGGGCGGCGCCGGGGGCGCCGCTGCGGGCGCCCTGGTGCTCGGGGTGGCCGCCGCCCTCCCCGCGGCGGTGCGTCTCACGGCCACGGCCGACGCGGACCGGGTCGGCTCCCCGGCGCTCGCGGCGCGGCTCGTGGGCCCGCGCGGCGGACCGGCGGTCGCTGCGGTGCTGCTGGTCGGGCGGCTGCTCGCCGCCGCGATCGCCCTGCTCGCGGTGGCGGACCTGGCCGGGGCGTTCGTCGCTCGCACGGGTGTCGGGGGGACGTCCAGCTCGGCGGGCTCGGTCGCGGCCGTGCTGGTCGCGGGCCTCGCGGCGCTCGTCGCCGTGGTGGGACCGCGCCGCGTGACGCGGACGGTGCTCGCGGTGCTGTCGGCCGTCGCCCTCGTCGTCGTCCTGGTCGTGCTCGCGGTCACCGCTCCCGCGGTCGCGACCGCCGTGGCCGCCGTCCCACCCGTCTCGAGCACCGTCCTCGCGGGGGCCATGGGCTTCGCCGCGCCGGGCCTGCTGCTCACGGCGACCGCGGCGGATGCCACGCTGCTCGCGGCGGGGCGCCGCAGGGGCCGCGGCTCCGCCGTCGCCGTCGTGCTCGGCGCGATCGTCGGGCTGGTGATCCTCGTGCTGGCCGTCGCGGTCGGCCGTGGGGCAGGCGCGTCGGGCGACGCCGCCACGGCGTTCGCGGGGATCGTCGCGGACGCGACACCGGCGGCCGTGGCCGCCCCGCTGGCGGTCGCGCTCCTCGCCGCCACCCTGCCGCTTCCGGCGCTGCTCGTGTCGACCTCGGGCGACGCCGCGGCCGTGCTTCTCGGTGCCGGCCGTTCGGCCCGGCTCGGCGCGGTCGCTGCCGGGCTCCTCGCGCTGGCGATCGCCCTCGCGCTCTTCGCCGCCGGGCTGTCCGCATCCACGGCGCTCGCGACGCTCGGGCCGGTGCTCGGTGTGCCCATCGCCGTCTGGACCGGGATCGTGACGGCCGCGCCCCTGCGGTCGGGCGCGATCCGGTCGGTGCGCGCGACGATGCTGGTCGCGGGGGCCGCCGCCGCGGCGGTCGGCTGGCTGCTCACCGACGGGCTCGGCGTCGCGGGGGAGCGGAGCCCCGTGCTCGACCTGCTGGGGCTCCCGCTCGGCTCGGCATGGCGCGGCAATCCGGGTCTGGGGCTCCTCGTGGCGTTCGTGCTCGGCCTGGTCGCCGCGCTGCTCGGCCGGCTCGCCGCTGCCCGGGCGGCCGCTCCGCCGGCGTCGCGGCTCCGCAGCAGCGGCGAGCAGCCCGTCGATAGTGTGGGGGGATGAGCGTCGCCGAGGTCACCGCACCCCCGGAGGTGCAGGCACGGCTGCTCGAGCTGCAGGCGCTCGACGACGAGCTGGGCCGCATCGCTGCCCACCGGCGTCGGCTGCAGGCGGGCGGCGACCTGCCGGCGGCGGCCGCCGAGCAGGCAGGGCTGCGCCGCCGAGCCGCGGACGAGCGGGGCGTTCTCGAGGACCTGCGGACGCGGATCCGCCGGCTCGAATCGGACGTCGCCCTGGTGGAGCAGCGCCTCACCCGCGACCGCGGCCGCCTGAACGCGACCTCGTCGTCCAAGGACGCCCAGGGGCTCGAGCAGGAGATCGCCTCGCTCGTGCGACGCCGCAGCGCCCTCGAGGACGAGGAGCTGGAGCTCATGGAGGCCCTGGAGACCGCCGAGACGGCGTCCGCGGCGACGGCGACGGCGCTCTCGGCCGCGGACGAGCGGGTCCGCAGGCTGCAGGCGGACCAGGACGACGCCCTCTCCGGCCTGACCGAGAACGAGCAGCGGGTGACGGCGGAGCGGGCGGAGCTCGTGGCGCAGCTGCCGGGCCCGCTCGTCGCGCTGTACGACCGGCAGCGCACGAGGTATGGCATCGGCGCGGCGCTGCTCACCCGCGGGGTGTCGCAGGGCAGCAACATGGCGTTGACCGGTGCCGATCTCGCCGAGGTGCGGGCGGCGGCGCCGGACTCGGTGGTGCTGGATCCGGAGAGCGGCTGCATCCTGGTCCGCACGGCGGAGAGCGGGCTCTGACCTCCTAGGTCGGCCGGACCGCCGGCGACTCCCGTCGCCAGCAGCGGCGGGAGAAGGAAATGGGCCGGCGATACGCCGGGTTCTGTACCGCTTCCGGGGAAGCGGTGACGGCCATCTATCTCGGGACTACGTTGCCGCAGCCCTCCAGCGGTCCACCCGGGACCATCGGCGAGCAACCGAGTCGGTCCCTGTTCGACCTTGCTCCGGGCGAGGTTTACCCAGCGGATCCGGTCACCCGGACCCCTGGTGGTCTCTTACACCACCGTTTCACCCTTACCCCGTCCCCGTGAGGGCACGTGGCGGTCTGCTTTCTGTTGCACTTGCTCTCGGGTCACCCCGGGTGGGCGTTACCCACCGCCCTGCTCTGTGGAGCCCGGACGTTCCTCGGCGGCCGCCGCGGTGAGGCGACGGCCGACGCGACCGTCTGCCGGCCCATTCCGCATCCCAGTCTAGGCGGGGGCCGTGCCCGATCGATCTGCTGACGGCGCGGCTCCTCGTCCTCGGCGCCTCCGAACGACGGTGACCCGACGAGGCGGCGGCGAGGTGCGGCCAAGATCGCCGTCGTTCGGTCCGATCACCGTCCTTCCGCCGCCGGAGCCTCGGCGGCCGAGCCTAGGAGGCGGGGGCGGGAGCGGTCTCGTTCGTCTCGCGGACGAGCTGCTCCGCCCCCTGCGTGTACCGCTCGCCGGCGCCGTGGGCGGCGAGCGCGGCCGCCCCGAGGATGCCGGCATTGTTGCGGAGCGCGGCGGGCACGATCGGGGTGTCGAGCTTCAGGAGCGGCAGGAACTCGTCCGCATGCTTGGAGACCCCGCCGCCGACGATGAAGAGGTCGGGGGAGAAGAGGAACTCGAGCTTCTCGTAGTAGGTCTGCAGCAGGGCGGCCCAGCGCTTCCAGCTGAGCTCCTTGCGTTCCCGCACCGCGTTCGACGCGTGCGTCTCGTAGTCGTGGCGGTCGCCGATGTCGATGTGGCCGAGCTCGGCGTTCGGCACGAGGAGGTTGCGGTAGATGATCGCGCTGCCGATGCCCGTGCCGAGGGTGGTCATGAGCACGAGGCCGTCGACGTCCTTCGCGGCCCCGAACTCGCTCTCGGCGTAGCCGGCGGCGTCGGCGTCGTTCACGAACGTGATGTCGCGGGCGAGGGACCGCTCGAAGAGCTGCTCGGCCGCGAGGCCGACCCATTTCTTGGAGACGTTCGCGGCGGACATCGTGCGGCCGTTGCGCACGATCGCGGGGAAGCAGACGCCGATCGGGGCGTCGGCGGCGCGCCCGTCGAGCTCGGCGAGGATCGTGTGCACGACCTTGACGATGGCGTCGGGCTCACCGCCGGGCGGGGTGGGGCGCTTGATCCGGTCGCTGAGCAGCTCGCCCGTCGTGAGATCGACGAGCCCGCCCTTGATGCCGGTTCCGCCGATGTCGATGCCGATCGCCTCAGCCACGGCCTCAATCTAGCGTGCAGGCATAGCATCCCCTTCGGCCCCGATGTGGGGTCGACGGGAGAGGGGACGGTCATGGCCGACGCCGACGCGTGGTGGTTCAACACGAAGACCGGTCAGGTGGAGCACGGCGCCCAGTCGCCGTGGACGGACCGTGCCGGGCCCTACAAGACCCGCGAGGAGGCGGAGGGCGCCGCGGCGCGCATCGCCGAGAACAGCCGCCGTTGGGCGGAGGAGGACCGGCGCGGCAGCTGAGCTCCCGGAAGGCCGCTAGTCCGAGTACTCGTGCTCCGGGGCCGGGTAGCGGCCCTCGGCCACGTCCTCACGGAACGCCT
The DNA here is from genome assembly GCA_025936735.1 of Amnibacterium sp. Taxonomy (GTDB): domain Bacteria; phylum Actinomycetota; class Actinomycetes; order Actinomycetales; family Microbacteriaceae; genus Amnibacterium. The sequence goes on along the minus strand of JAICSU010000024.1, from coordinate 18,452 downwards.
CGACCGCGTCGGTGAGGGTGGCGCGGAGGTCCGCGTACTGCTTCACGAACTTCGGGATGCGGCCGGCGGTGAGGCCCGCGAAGTCCGTCCAGACGAGCAGCTGCCCGTCCACGTGCGGGCCGGCGCCCACCCCGATCGTCGGGATCGACAGCAGCTCCGTCACCCGCTTCGCGACGCTCGACGGCACCATCTCGAGCACGACGGCGAACGCGCCCGCATCCTCGACGGCCTGCGCGTCGGCGATCAGCTCCTCCGCATCCGATCCGCGCCCCTGCACCCGGTGGCCGCCGAGCCGGTGCTCGCTCTGCGGGGTGAAGCCGATGTGGGCCATGACGGGGACGCCTGCGGACACGATCCGCTCGATCTGCCGGGCGCTGCGCCTGCCGCCCTCGAGCTTCACCGCGTGGGCGCCGGTCTCCTTCATGAACCGGAACGCCGTGGTGAGCGCCTGGTCGGGCCCCAGCTCGTAGGAGCCGAACGGGAGGTCGGCGATGACGAACGCGCGCCGGGCGGCGTGCGCGACGGATCGCGTGAGCGGGATGAGCTCGTCCGCGGTGACGGGCACGGTCGAGTCGTAGCCGAGCACGACGTTGCCGGCGGAGTCGCCGACGAGCAGGAAGTCGATCCCCGCCTGGTCGAAGATCTCCGCGGTCTGCACGTCGTAGCTGGTGAGGCCCGTGATGCGGACGCCCGTCTCCTTGGCCTGCTGGAAGTGCCGGGTGCGGACCTTCGCGCGGGGATCTGCCATGGGATGAGCGTAGGGCGCACGACCCGATGCGCGTCGGGGCGATGCGCCGCTAGTTTAGGGATGGCTCGGACGGCGCTCGGTTCCGGTCCGTGAGGAGGGGACGCCACCGGTGGTCGACAAGCAGCGCGACTTCGTGCTCCGCACGATCGAGGAACGCGGCATCAAGTTCGTCCGCCTCTGGTTCACCGACGTGGTCGGGACGCTGAAGTCGGTCGCGATCGCGCCGGCGGAGGTCGAGGGCGCGTTCGCCGAGGGGATCGGGTTCGACGGGTCCGCCATCGAGGGCTTCACGCGGTCCTACGAGGCCGACGTGCTGGCCCAGCCCGACGCGAGCACCTTCCAGGTGCTGCCGTGGCGGGGCGAGATCGATCCGACCGCGCGGATGTTCTGCGACATCACGACCCCCGACGGGCAGCCGGCCGCGGCGGATCCGCGCAACGTCCTGAAGCGCTCCCTCGCGCGTGCGGCGGAGCACGGCTTCACCTTCTACACGCATCCCGAGATCGAGTTCTACCTGCTCCGCTCGAGCACCCTCGGCCCCGACGGCCCCGAGCCCGTCGACTCGGCCGGGTACTTCGACAACGTGCCGGGCGGCACGGCGCACGACTTCCGCCGGCGCAGCGTGCGGATGCTCGAGGACCTCGGCATCTCGGTGGAGTTCAGCCATCACGAGGCCGGCCCGGGCCAGAACGAGATCGACCTCCGGTACGCCGACGCCCTCACCACCGCCGACAACGTGATGACGTTCCGCACGGTGATCAAGGAGGTCGCGATCGAGCAGGGCGTCTACGCGACGTTCATGCCGAAGCCGATGTCGGGTCAGCCGGGCAGCGGCATGCACACCCACATGTCGCTGTTCGAGGGCGACTCGAACGCCTTCTACTCGCCGGGCGGCGAGTACCAGCTGTCGAAGATCGGGCGGCAGTTCATCGCCGGGCTGCTGCGGCACGCGCCGGAGATCACGGCCGTGACGAACCAGTTCGTGAACTCCTACAAGCGGCTGTGGGGCGGCGACGAGGCGCCGAGCTACGTGTGCTGGGGGCACAACAACCGCTCGGCGCTCGTCCGCGTGCCGTTGTACAAGCCGCGCAAGGGTCAGTCGGCCCGCGTCGAGTACCGCGCGATCGACTCCGCGGCGAACCCGTACCTCTCCTTCGCCCTCATGCTCACGGCGGGCCTGAAGGGCATCGAGGAGGGCTACGACCTGCCGCCGGAGGCCGAGGACGACGTCTGGTCGCTCTCGGACGGCGAGCGACGGGCCCTCGGGTTCTCGCCGCTGCCGACGAACCTCGACCATGCCGTGCGACTCATGGACGAGTCGGAGCTCGTCGCCGAGACCCTCGGCGAGCAGGTGTTCCGCTACGTGCTCGCCAACAAGCGACGCGAGTGGCAGGCCTACCGCGCCCAGGTGACGCCGTATGAGCTCGCCACCAACCTCGAGCTCCTCTGACCGCCGGGCGCCCGCGGGCGCCATCCGGCTCACCGACCTCGCCCGAGCGGGGTTCGACGACCTGAGCGGCGCCGCCGAGCGGCTGCGCGGGCTGGGTGCGCGCATCGGGACGGCGCCGACGACGCTGCTCGCGCTGTTCGACCGTCCCGTTGCGGAGCCGGACGAGGCGCTCAGCGGGCTCGAGCGGCTGCTCGACCGCGCCCCGGAGCGGGTCGCCGCGGCCGTCGCCGACGCCGGCTTCGGTCACCGGCTCCTGGCCGTGCTGGGCGCGTCGAGCGGCCTGACGGACTTCCTCGTCCGGCATCCCGACGAGATCGACGTGCTCGCCCACCCCGTCCGGGAGCCGCCGCGGCCGGAGGCGCTGCTGGCCGCGATGCTGGACTCGGTCGGCGCGGAGGCGGGCGTCGCGGCCGTGACCGGTGTGCCGGCCCGGCGCTCCCTGCGCATCGCCTACCGACGGGAGCTGACGCGGCTCGCCGCGTGGGACCTCGTGCAGTCCACGGCCACCGCCGTGCTCGAGGACGTGGCCGCCGCCCTCGCCGACCTCGCCGCAGCGGCGCTCGAGGCGGCACTCGCCGTGGCCCGGGCGGAGGTCGGCCGGACCGGCGGTGCCGCGGCGGTCGCCGCGACGCGCCTCGCCGTGATCGGCATGGGCAAGGCGGGCGCGCGGGAGCTCAACTACGTGAGCGATGTCGACGTGATCTTCGTCGCCGAGCCGGTCGACCCTTCCGGTACGCACGATCCCATCCCGGTCGCGACCCGCCTGGCGGTGACGATGATGCGGGTGATCGACGACACCGACGTCGAGCCGGCGCTCTGGCAGGTCGACGCCAACCTCCGTCCCGAGGGCCGCAACGGCGCGCTCGTCCGCACGCTCGGCTCCCACGTCGGGTACTACGAGCGATGGGCGCAGGGCTGGGAGTTCCAGGCGCTGCTGAAGGCGCGCGCCCTGGCGGGCGACCGCGCGCTCGGTGACGCCTACGTCGAGGCCGTGCGCGGGAAGGTGTGGCTGGCGTCCGAGCAGCCCGACTTCGTGGCGAACGTGCAGCGGATGCGGGAGCGCGTCGAGCAGCACATCCCGCTCGGCCAGGCGGACCGGCAGCTGAAACTCGGCCCTGGCGGCCTCCGCGACGTGGAGTTCACGGTGCAGCTGCTGCAGCTCGTGCACGGGCGCACCGACGAGGGCGTGCGGCAGCGCGCGACGCTGCCGGCGCTGCGGGCGCTCGCGGAACGCGGCTACGTGGGCCGGGCGGAGGCGGCGGAGTTCGCCGAGGAGTACCGCATCCTGCGGCTGCTCGAGCACCGGCTCCAGCTCCGCCGGCTCGCCCGCACCCATCTCATGCCGACGGACGCGGGGGAGCTCCGGGTGCTGGCGCGGGCGAGCGGGCTGGCCGCGGACGCCGACGACCTCGTCTCGCTGTGGACCGGGATCCGTGCCCGGGTGCGCGGTCTGTACCAGCGCCTCTTCTACCGCCCGCTGCTCAGCGCGGTGGCCCGGCTGCCCGCCGACGACCTCCAGCTGACGAGCGAGGCCGCGGTGGCGCGCCTCGCGAGCATCGGTTACCGGGATCCGCGGAGCGCCCTCGGCCACATCGCGGCCCTCACCGACGGGGTCTCGCGACGGGCGGCGATCCAGCGCACGCTGCTGCCGGTGCTGCTGCAGTGGTTCGCGGAGGGGCCGGACGCGGACCAGGGCCTGCTGGCGTTCCGCCGGCTGTCGGAGCGGCTCGGCGACACGGCCTGGTACCTCCGCATGCTCAGGGACTCCGCGCTCGCGGCGCGGCGGCTCGCCACCGTGCTCGCGGAGTCGCGGTTCGTGATCGGGCTGCTGGAGACGAACCCCGAGGCGGTGGCCTGGCTCGAGCGCGACGGCGACCTGAAGCCGCGGCCTCGGGAGGCGCTGCAGGCGGAGACGTCCGCCACGGTGCTGCGGCATCCGACGAGGGATGCCGCGGCCGCGGCGCTGCGCACGGCCCGGCGCAGGGAGGTGCTGCGGCTCGCACTCGGCGCGCTGCTCGGCCAGGTGTCGGTGCAGGAGCTCGGGCCCGCGCTCGCGGACGTCACCACGGCGCTGATCGTCGGCGCGCTGCGGTCGGTGCGCCGCGACGAGGGCCCGTGGCCGGAGTTCGCGGTGGTGGCGATGGGCCGGTACGGGGGAGCGGAGCTCGGCTTCGGCTCGGATGCGGACGTCGTCGTCGTCCACCGCGCGCTGGCCGGGATGGCGCCCGAGGTCGCGCAGCGGCAGGCGGAGGTGCTCGTCGCCGAGCTGAAGCGCCTCACCACCGATCCGCGCCTGCCGCTCGAGCTCGACTTCGACCTGCGGCCGGAGGGACGCAACGGGCCGATCGTCCGCTCCTTCCGGTCGTACGAGGCCTACTACGCGCGCTGGTCCGTGACGTGGGAGTCGCAGGCGCTGCTCCGCGCCCGGGGCGTGGCCGGCGACCGGAGCCTGGTGCTCGACTTCGAGGAGCTCGCCGACCGGATGCGGTACCCGGCGGAGCTCGACGAGGCGGCGCAGCGGGAGATCCGGCGCATCAAGGCGCGGATGGAGACGGAGCGGCTGCCCAAGGGCGCCGACGCGAGCCGGCACCTGAAGCTGGGACGCGGCGGCCTCTCCGACGTCGAGTGGATCGTGCAGCTCATCCAGCTGCAGCACGCCGCGCGCGTACCGGCGCTCCGCACGCAGAGCACGCTGGCGGCCCTGGACGCGGCCGTCGGCGCCCGCCTGCTCGATCGGCGGGACGCGGCGCAGCTGCGGGAGGCGTGGCTGTTCGCGTCACGGGTCCGCAGCGCGATCACGCTCTGGACGAACCGCACGAGCGACCTGCTCCCCACGGACCGCGGGCAGCTCGAGGGCATCGCGCGCATCCTCGAGTACCCGCCCGGGTCCGCGAGCGTCCTCGAGGAGGACGTGCTGAAGGTGATGCGCCGCGCCCGAGCGGTCTTCGAGCGCCTCTTCGCCTGACCCGAGCCCCGAGCCCCAGCACCGAGCACCTCAGCAGGCTGCGAGCACTTCGGCAGGCTCCCTGCGAACGAGGGGCCTGCCGAAGCGGTGACGGCCTGCCGAAGCGGATCGGTTGATGAGGGCCGCGGGATCGGCCGCGTCCCGTTCCTCCCCAACCGCTTCACGCCGACGCTCGTCCCCTGAAGCAGCACGATGCTGCGACGGCCTCGCTCGTGCTCGGCCAGCATCCCACGGATGGGTGCGTACGGCGTCTTCACGACGGATGAGCTGCGAGCAGGCGGTCACACCGTCGGCACGATTCGAGCGGCCATCGAGTCGCGTCGTCTCGAACGGATCATCCGCGGCTGGTACTGCCTGCCCGACACCGACCGCAGGATCGTGCGGGCGATGCGCGCGGGCGGGCGGCTCAGCTGCGTCTCGGCGCTCGCGGTCCAAGGGGCGTGGGTTCCTCCTGTACGGCCCGAGGTGCTGCACATCGGCTTCCCGTCTCACGCGTCCGGCCGTCGCGCCTCGATGCGGGGGCTTCCGGAAGGCACGGTCAGTCACTGGCATCCGAAGGCGGCACAGACGGGCTCCGCATTCCCGATGATGCCGCTCGAGGCGGCGGTCGAGGACCTGCTGACCTGCCAGCCACCTCACTTCGCCATCGCGGTGCTCGACTCGCTGCTGCAGAAGCGCCTCATCAATCGCAACCGGTTGGACGCGATCATCCTCGCCGGGCCGCACCGGACGCGCTTCCTGGTCGAGCACCTCGAACCGAGGAGCGAATCAGGCATCGAGTCGATCGTCCGATTCCGTCTCGGGATGGCCGGCATCGCGGCGAGGGTCCAGGTACGGACCCGCACGGCGCATCGGCTGGATCTCGAGATCGACGACTGGCTCGTCCTGGAGATCGACGGGCGCGAGGTCCATGCCCAGAAGAAGGCCTTCACCGCGGACCGCGTGCGGTCGGCTCAGGTGACGCGCACCGGCCGGGTCGTGCTGCAGTTCACCTTCGCGACGGTGATGCACGACTGGGACTTCCTGCTTGCCACCGTGCTCGAGGTGCGCCAGCAGTTCGGCCTCATTCGATGACCGTCCCGAGCACTTCGGCAGGCCATCACGCCTTCGGCAGGCCGCTCGTTGACGAGGGGCCTGCCGAAGCGCTGCGAGCCTGCCGAGGTGCTCGTGGGGAGGGCGGTCAGACGCCGAAGTAGAGCTCGTATTCGAAGGGGTGCGGGCGAGCCGCGAGCGGCTTGATCTCCTTCTCCCGCTTGTAGTCGAGCCACGTCTCGATCATCTCGGGCGTGAACACGTTGCCGGCCGTGAGGTAGTCGTGGTCGGCCTCGAGCGCGTCGAGCACGGCGTCGAGCGACCCGGGCACCTGCGGGATGAGCTTCGCCTCGTCGGGCGGCAGCTCGTAGAGGTCCTTGTCTACGGGCTCGTGCGGCTCGATCCGGTTCTGGATGCCGTCGATACCCGCCATCAGCTGCGCGGCGAAGGCGAGGTACGGGTTGCCGGAGGCGTCCGGCGCACGGAACTCGATCCGCTTCGCCTTCGGGTTCGTGCCGGTGATCGGGATCCGGATGGCGGCCGACCGGTTCCCGGCCGAGTAGACGAGGTTCACGGGCGCCTCGTACCCGGGCACGAGGCGGTGGTAGCTGTTCGTCGTCGGGTTCGTGAAGGCGAGCAGCGAGGGCGCGTGCTTCAGGAGGCCGCCGATGTACCAGCGCGCGAGGTCGGACAGCCCGCCGTAGCCCGCCTCGTCGTAGAACAGCGGCTTGCCGTCGTTCCAGAGCGACTGGTGGGTGTGCATCCCCGAGCCGTTGTCGCCGAACAGCGGCTTCGGCATGAAGGTCGCCGCCTTGCCCCACTGCTTCGCCGTGTTCTTGACGATGTACTTGAACTTCAGGATGTCGTCCGCCGCGTGCACGAGCGTGTCGAACCTGTAGTTGATCTCGCCCTGGCCCGCGGTGCCGACCTCATGGTGGGACCGCTCGACCTCGAGGCCGGCCTCGATGAGCTTCAGGACGATGTCGTCGCGGAGGTCCGCGTGCTGGTCGACCGGGCTCACCGGGAAGTAGCCGCCCTTGAACGGCGTCTTGTTGCCGAGGTTGCCGCCGACCTCCTCGCGACCCGAGTTCCAGGCGGCCTCGGACGAGTCGACCCGGTAGAAGCTCGACCCCTGCGTGATCTCGTAGCGCACGTCGTCGAAGATGTAGAACTCGGCCTCGGGTGCGAAGAAGGCGGTGTCCGCGATGCCCGTCGAGGCGACGTACTTCTCGGCCTTGTGCGCGATCTGGCGGGGGTCCTTCGAGTAGATCTCGCCGTTGCGGGGGTTGTAGATGTCGAACACCATGATGAGGGTGCGCTCGACGCGGAACGGGTCGACGTACGCGGTCGACACGTCCGGGATGAGCTGCATGTCCGACTCGTGGATGTTCGCGAAGCCGCGGATCGAGGAGCCGTCGAACAGCTGGCCCACCGAGAAGAAGTCCTCGTCGACGGTGGCCGCCGGGATGTTGAAGTGCTGCTGCACCCCGGGGAGGTCCGTGAATCGGATGTCGAGGAACTTGACGTCCGTGTCCTTGATGAACTTGATGACTTCGGACGAGTCGGTGAACTTGGGGGTCGGCATGCGGCGAAACTCTCCTGAACCTGCTGCTCGTGGGACTGGCAACGCAATCCCGCCCACCCTAGGGGGGAGGCCGTTTCGCGATCGTGACCGGACTGTTTCGGCGAGGTAAACCGGCTCAGGGGCCGGCCGTCGCGGTGGGCGTCGCGCCGTCCACGGGGAGCTGGAACTCGTGTCGCCGCAGCCCGTCGTCGATCGTGACGAGCGCCACGAGGAGGAACGCGAGCAGCACGAGCACGATGAGCGAGTTGCCGAGGCCGCGACCCGCCACGGGACGGTAGCGCGGGCCGGTCGGGCCGCCGGGGCGGGGCTGCCATCCCGCCTCCCGCGGCGCCCATCCGCCGTCGACGCTCGACGGCATCGACGGGTCGAGCAGCGTCCGCCGCGCCTGCACGAGTGCGTCGAACCGCTCGGCGGCCTCGCGCCGCTGGGCGTCCGTGGCGTCGGGCAGTACGTCCGGATGCACCCGTCGAGCGAGCCGTACGAAGGCCTTCTGCACGTCCGCCGCGGTGGCCTCGACGGTCACGCCGAGCAGCGCCGCCGCCTCGTCGCGGGTCATCGGCGCCGTGCCGGCCTCACCTGCGGACGGCGCGGATCTTCGTCGGGTCGATGCCCTTCGGCACGGGCAGACCGGAGCCCAGCGATTCGAGCCGGTTGCTGACGGCGAGCACCTCGGCGCGGGTCAGCTTCGGCTTCAGCCGCGTGAGGCGCCGGCTGATCTGGTCGAGGCGGATGGAGCCCTCGTCGTGGCCGACGTGCAGCACGGTGACGGGCACGTTGGGCGCCACCCTGGCGACCTTGCGGCGCTCCTCGTCGCTGAGGCGCTGGGTACGGGCCTTCGGGCCCTCGACGATCACGACGACCCCGGCCCGGCCGACGACGCGGTAGACGGCGTCACGGGTGCGCCCGTTCACGGCGACCGGCACCTCGCTGCCCCGCCAGCCCCGCCGCAGCGAGGTGCGGAGCACCGCCCCGACGGCGCCCGGCTGCCCCTCCAGCTGCGCGTAGGCGGCCCGCTCGGCGCGCCGGTTCATGATGATGAGCGCCACCAGGCCGCCGGCGACGACGCCGAGCACCAGGTAGAGCACGAGCGTGACGACGCTGCCGCCCCAGAGGAGGAGCGCGAGCACCACGCCCACCGCGACCGCGAGCACGAAGCCGAGCAGCATCCACCAGACCGCGGTCGGATCGGACTTCCGCGTCATCTGGAAGATCTGCCACATCTGCTTCACGCGGCCGGGCTCCTTGGCCACGCCGGCGGTCGTTCTCGCCATGCGGCCATGGTATCCGTTCCTCCCCAGGCGCCCGCGGCCCCCGCCGGGCGGGGGTGGCGGGGGATCGGCGCCCGTCGGGGCGTCCGCCGGCGCACTCTGGCGACCGTGACGGATGTGCTCGTGGGGTACCCGGTGCGGTCCCGCCTCCCCGACGGCGACGCCATCGCCGAGGACGAGAACGGCGACCGGGTGCGGCTTCTCCGGATCGCGCAGGGCGACGTGCGCGCCGAGGCAGCGCTCGAAGCCTGGCTGCCGGCGGACGGTGCGCACGTCCAGCGGCTGCTCGACCTCGGCTGGGCACCGAACGGCGACCTCGTGGCCGTCCTGGCCGACGTACCGATCGCGCTCGTCGACCTGCTCGCCGTGGCACCGCTCGACGCGGGCGAGGCCGTCACCGTGCTCATCCCGCTCGCGGAGGCGCTCGCCGACCTGCACGCGGCAGGCGTGGCCCACGGTGCGGTCGGCGCCGCGGCCATCGGGCTGACCCGGGCCGGGGCGCCGGTGCTGCTGATGCCGCGGACCGCGACGTCCGCCCGCGATGGTGGGGCCGAAGCCGCGGTCGCGGACAGGCGCGCCCTCGTCGATCTTGCGCGGCGCCTGCTGCCGCCCCCGCTCCCCGGGGCGGTCCAGGAGGCGCTCGAGCGCGATCCGGCCGGCGCCGGGGTCGAAGCGCTCTTCCGGCTCGCGGAGCCACGGCCGGTCCTGCTGGAGCGAGCACCTGCGAGCCGGGAGCCGGCAGGGGGTACGCCGGCCCGCCTCGTCGAGCCCGCGCGCCCGACGGCGGAGCGCCGGCGTGACCGGCCACCTCGGCTCTCGCCGACGGGGGTCGCCGCACGCCTCCGGGCGACGGCAGCAGCGGTCCGGCCGCGCGTCTGGGTCACCGCGGGAGCGTCGCTCGCCTGCCTCGCGGCGGCTCTCCTGCTGCTGCCGGGTCACGGCGTCGCCGTCCGGGCCGACCCGGCCCGGACGCCGAGCGGGGCTCCGGTCCCGGCCGGCTCGTCCGCGTCGCCGGTCGGCGGCGCGACTCCCGCCTCCCCGGTCCCCGGGTCGACGGATGCGGCGCGCGCCGCGTCGGCGCTGCTCCAGGGACGGGCGCGCTGCCTCGCCTCCGGCACGCCGAGCTGCCTGGACGCCGTCGATGCGCCGGGGTCACCGGTCGACGCGGCCGATCGGGCGGCGCTGGTCGCGGGCGTGGACGCGGTGCGACCGCCCGACGTCGCCCCCGTGCTGCTCCGGGCGTCGGGTTCGACCGCGGTGCTCGCGGTCGGACCCGACACGGTGCTCGAGATCCGCGAACCGGGCGGCTGGCGCCTGCGCGACGTGATCGCGCCGACGGCCGCCCGGGCTCAGATGCCGAGCGAGCCCTCGAAGTCGCCCTCCTCGAGCCGGGCGCGGACGGCGGACAGGAATCGGGCGGCGTCCGCGCCGTCCACGATCCGGTGGTCGTAGCTGAGGGCGAGGTAGACGGTCGAGCGGATGGCGATCGACTCGCCCCCGTCGACCGTCTTCACGACCCGGGGGAGGCGCTGCACCGTTCCGGTGCCGAGGATCGCGACCTGCGGCAGGAACACGAGCGGGGTGTCGAACAGCGCTCCGCGCGAGCCGGTGTTGGTGAGCGTGAACGTGCCGCCGGCGAGCTCGTCGGGCTTCAGCTTGTTGTCCCGCGTGCGCGCCGCGAGGTCCGCGATCTGGGCCGCGAGCTCCGCGATCGACAGGGAGCCGGCGTTGCGCACCACCGGTGTGAGCAGCCCGCGCTCCGTGTCCACCGCGATGCTGAGGTTCTCCGTGTCCGGGTAGACGATCGAGTCCCCGTCGACGGTCGCGTTGATGATGGGGTACTGCTGGAGCGCTTCGACGGCGGCGAGCGCGAAGAACGGCAGGAACGACAGCTTCTGCCCGGTCTTCTGCTGGAACTCGCCCTTCATCCGCTGGCGGAGGTTCGCGACCGCGGTGACATCGGCCTCGACGACGGTCGTGAGCTGGGCGGTCGACTGCATGGAGACGACGGCGCGCTCGGCGACGACCTTGCGGAGGCGGGACATCTTGACCGTCGTGCCTCGCAGGGCGGAGGGCTCCGCCTTCTCGCGGGGCGCGGCGTGGGACGCGGCCGGCTTGGCCTCGGCCGCCGCGAGCACGTCCTCCTTGCGGATGCGGCCGCCCACACCGGAACCGCTGACGCTCGCGAGGTCCACCCCGCGGTCGTGCGCGAGCTTGCGGACGATGGGGGTCACGTAGGGCGCCGCGGCGTGCGAGCCGCCCTGCGGGGACGGGGCCGCCGACGGCGCGGGCCGGGCGGGCTGCGCGGGTTGTGCCGCGGGCTGCGCCGCGCTCTGCACGGGCGCCGGCTGCGCGGGCGTCGGGGGAGCGGCGGGCGCCGCGGCGGGGCCCGCGTCCCGACCGGCCTCGGCCTCGGTCGAGCTCGTGGCCTCCTGGGCGAGCGGCGGCTGCTGGGCCTGCGCCTGCTGCTGCGGCGCGACCTCCTGCTCGGGCTGCGGCTCCGCGTACGACGCTCCGGCCTCCGGCGCCTCCTCCGGCTCCTGCTGCACGACCTGCTGGGGCTCGGGCTCGGGCTCCGGCTCCGGCGACGACTCGACGGGGGCCGCTTCGGCCTCCTCAGGGGCGGGCGCCGACTCGGCGGGGGCGTCCCCCTGGCCGGATCCGTCACCGATGCGCACGAGCGCGGTGCCGACCTCGACGGTCTCGTCCTCCTGGACGAGGATCTCCTCGACGACCCCGGCGACCGGCGACGGGATCTCGGTGTCGACCTTGTCGGTCGACACCTCGAGCAGGGGCTCGTCCACCTCCACGCTGTCGCCGACCTGCTTCAGCCAGCGGGTGACGGTGCCCTCGGTGACGCTCTCGCCGAGCGCCGGAAGGGTGACGGACTCACTCATCGGTTGTTCCTCATCTCAGGCGGCGAGAAGTGCCGCAGGTGGTCGTCACGCGCCGTCGCGCGGTCAGAGCGCGTGCAGGGGCTTGCCGGCGAGGGCGAGGAAGGCCTCGCCCAGAGCCTCGTACTGGGTCGGGTGGCCGTGGATGAAGGGGGCGATGTCCTCGGGGTACGCCTCCCAGTTCACGACGAGCTGCGCCTCACCGATCAGCTCGCCCACCCGGGCGCCGATGCCGTGCACCCCCAGCACGGGGCCGTCCTTCCGGCGGACGACCTTGATCGATCCGGTCGTCCCGATGATCTCGCTGCGGGCGTTGCCGGCGAGGCTGAAGTCGTAGGCGACGATCTCGTCGCGACCGAACTGCTCGACGGCCTTCGCCTCGGTGAGGCCCACCGACGCGACCTCCGGGTCGCTGTAGGTGATGCGCGGGACGTTCACGTCGCTGACGACGGCGGGGTTCAGGCCCGCGATCTCCTCGGCGACGAAGATGCCCTGCTGGAAGCCGCGGTGGGCGAGCTGGAGTCCGAAGACGATGTCCCCGACGGCGTAGACGCCCTTCAGGCTGGTCTCGAGCCGCTCGTTCACGCTCACGAACCCGCGGTCGAGCGTGACGCCCGCCTCCTCGAACCCGAGGTTCGCGGTCGCGGGACCGCGGCCGACCGCGACGAGCAGCAGGTCCGCCTCGATCTTCTCGCCGTTCTCGAGGGTGACGACGACGCCCGAGTCGTCCTGGGTGACGCCGGAGAAGCGGACGCCGAGCTTGTACTCGATGCCGCGCTTGCGGTACGCCCGCTCGAGGGCCTTGCTCAGCACCTCCTCCTCGTTCGGCACGAGGTGGGGGAGCGCCTCGATGATCACGACGTCGGCGCCGAAGGACTTCCAGACGCTCGCGAACTCGACGCCGATGACGCCGCCGCCGAGCACCGCGACCTTCTTCGGGACGTAGTCGAGCTCGAGCGCCTGCTCCGAGGCGATGACGCGGCCGCCGAGCTCGAGGCCCGGCAGGGAGCGCGAGTAGGAGCCGGTCGCGAGCACGACGTTCTTGCCCGTGATGGTCGAGTCGCCGACCTGGACGGTCGTGGCGGAGGTGAGCCGGCCGGTGCCCTCGATCGTCGTCACGCCGCGCGCCTTCAGCAGCGACTGCAGGCCCCGGTACTTCTTCGCGACGATGCCGGTGCGGTACTCCGTCACCTTCGGCACGTCGACGCCCTCGAGGGTGGTGCGGATGCCGAACGCGGCGGAGTCGCGGGACGAGTCGGCCACCTCCGCGGCGTGCAGCAGGGCCTTGGTCGGGATGCAGCCGCGGTGGAGGCAGGTGCCGCCGACCTTGTCCTTCTCGATCATCCCGACGGACATGCCGAGCTCCGCCGCCCGGAGCGCTGCGGCGTACCCGCCGCTGCCCCCACCGAGGATCACGAGGTCGAAGGACTGGTCCGGCACTTGGATGCTCTCCCGTTCCGCAGGTGGATGCGTCAGGCGGCCCCGGCGGTGCTTCCCCGCACCCCCGGACGCCCCGTCACCGGGGGCGGATCCGCCGCGTCGACCCTACCCCCTGGCGGGGATGCGGGCCTGTCGGCGGGCTCTCAGAGGGGCCGCTCGGCGAGGTCTTCGGCGAGGGCGAGCAGGGTCGCGACCATGACGCCCGTCGGCCCGGAACCGGTGACTCCGTGGGGCGCACCGCCGTTGTTCGCCGCGCCCGCGATGTCGAGGTGCACCCACGGCACCCGGCTCCCGTCGGCGGCCTGAGGCACGAACTCCTTGAGGAACCAGCCGGCGATGAGGGCGCCCCCGGCGGTGCTGCCGATCTTCACGTTCGCGATGTCCGCGACGTCGGAGTTGAGCAGGGGCCGCAGCTCGTCGGGGAGCGGCAGCGGCCAGACGAGCTCGCCGGCGCGGTCGGCCGCGGCCCTGGTGCGCTCCACGAGGGGCCCCTCACCCATGAGGCCCACTGTGCGGTTGCCGAGTGCCGTGATGATCGCCCCGGTCAGGGTGGCGACGTCGATGACGGCGTCCGGGTGCTCCTCGCCGGCGGCGACGAGGCCGTCCGCCAGCACGAGGCGCCCCTCCGCGTCGGTGTTCAGGACCTCGACGGTGCGGCCGCCGCGGATCCGCAGCACGTCGTTCGGCCGGATGGCGCTGCCCGAGGGCATGTTCTCGGCGATGCAGAGCCACGCGGTCACCCCGACGGGCAGGCGCAGGCGCGCGGCGGCGAGCACCACGCCGAGGACGGTCGCGGCGCCGGTCATGTCGTACTTCATGCCCACCATGGAGGGTCCCGGCTTCAGTGACAGGCCGCCGGAGTCGAAGGTGATGCCCTTGCCGACGAGCGCGATGGTGCGCTCGGCGTCCGCGGGGGCCCAGGCGAGCCGCACCAGCCGCGGGGGGCGGGTGGACCCCGACCCCACGCCGAGGATGCCCCCGAACCCGTCCGCCTCCAGCGCCGCCTCGTCCCACACGCGCGACTCGATGCCGGTCCCCTCGACGGCCGCGACGGCGCGGTCGGCCAGCTCGGCGGGGGGAAGGTCGTTCGGCGGGGTGTTGACGAGGTCCTTGACGAGCGCGACGGACGCCGCGAGCGCCTCGGCCCGCTCGACCGCGGCGTGGTCCGCGGCGCCCACGACCGTGATCCGATCCACCGGGTCCTTCTGCTTGGCGAGCGTGGCGTGCCGGTAATCGGTGAACGAGTAGGCGCCGAGCGCCGCCCCCTCGAGGACGGCGGCGACCGTGGCCCCGTCCGCCGCCGGCAGGGCGAGCGCGACGTGCCGAGCCCCCGCGAGGCGCCGGACGGCGGAGGCGGCGGCCCCGCGCAGCGCGTCCGCGTCGGTCGATCCGCCGAGGCCCACGAGCGCGAGGCTCCGGGCCGCGAGGCCGTCCCGGGTGGGCAGCCGCACGAGGTCGCCCGCGGCGGCGGTCACCCCCAGCGCCGGGAGGTCGAGCCCGTCGACGCCGAGCGCGGCCGCGTCGGCGCCGGGCGGCAGGGCGAGCTCCGCGGTCTGCTCACCACCGCGGACGGCGAGCACGAGCACGTCGGCGTCGATTGCGGCGGGCGCGTCGGAGGTGAGGGCGAGGGAGGGGATCGGCATGACCGCATGCTAGGGATCGCGCATCGGGCGCGCCCTGGGCGCCCCGTCGACGGGACGGGCGGGAACCCGGGCGCCGGTACGCTGGAGCGATGCGTGAGCCCGAGGATCTGTACGAGCTCACGCCCGCCGCCGCCGACGTGCCGCCCGGCCTGCCGCTCGTCGCGGGCCTCACCGGTTTCGCGGATGCGGGCGGTGCCGTGCAGCAGCTCGCCGAGTACTTCCAGGCGACCGTCGACCCCGTTCCGATCGCCGTGTTCGACGGCGACGAGCTGCTCGACTACCGGGCCAGGCGCCCGATCATCGCGTTCGAGAACGACCACCTCACCTCGTACACGCCCCAGCGCCTGGTGCTCTCGCAGGGCCGCGACGAGATCGGGCGGCCCTTCCTGCTGCTGACCGGCTACGAGCCCGACTTCCAGTGGGAGCGGTTCACCCTCGCGGTGCTCGGGCTCGTCCACCGGTTCGCGGTGAGCACGACCACGTGGGTGCACAGCATCCCGATGCCCGTGCCGCACACCCGGCCGATCCAGGTGACCGTCGGGGGCAACCGCCCCGACCTGGTCGAGGCGATGAGCGTGTGGCGGCCGAGCACCCGCGTGCCCTCGAACGTTCTCCACCTGGTCGAGTTCCGGCTCGCGGAGCTCGGCCTGCCGGTCGCGGAGTTCGTGCTCCTCGTGCCGCACTACCTCGCCGACACCGAGCTGCCGGCCGCCGCCGTGAAGACCCTCGAGGTGATCGCGGCCGCGACGGGGCTGCTCTTCCCGACGGACGAGCTCCGCGAGCAGTCCCGGGACTTCGTCGCCCGCGTGGACGAGCAGGTCGGCGCGAACGAGGAGCTGGCCCAGCTCGTCCGGACGCTCGAGCAGCGCCACGACACGTACATGGCGGGCAATCCGATCCGCTCGCCCCTCACCGATGACGAGGGCGAGGTGCCGAGCGCGGACGAGCTCGCCGCCGAGCTCGAGAAGTTCCTGGCCATCCGCCGCCAGGCCGACGACGAGGCGTGACGGGCTCGGCCCGCGCCCGCCTCGTCTTCGCCGGCGGCACCTTCGCCTACCTCTGCGCCGTCACCCAGCGCAGCTCCCTCGGCGTCGCCGGGGTCGCCGCCTCCCACCGGTTCGGCGCCTCCGCCGCAGCGCTGTCCACGCTCGGCGTGCTGCAGCTCGCCGTCTACGCCCTGCTTCAGGTACCGGTCGGCGTGCTCGTGGACCGGTACGGGCCGAAGCGGGTCCTCGCCGTCGGCGCGGCGCTGATGCTCGCGGGCCAGGTGGTCGTGGCCGTCTCGATGTCGCTTCCGCCGGCCGTCGGCGGCCGGATGCTCGTGGGCGCAGGGGACGCCACGACCTTCGTCGCCGTCCTCCGGATCATCGCCGCGTGGTTCCCGGCTCGGCGGGTGCCGGTGATGAACCAGTGGCTCGGCAACATCGGCCAGTTCGGCCAGGTGCTGTCCGCCGTGCCGTTCGCGGCGCTGCTGCGGCTCACCGGCTGGACCGTCGCCTTCCTCACGACGGCGGGCCTCGCCGGCGTCGCCTGCGTGGTGGTGCTGCTCGTCGTGCGCAACGGGCCGGTGGCCACGGCCGTGCCGCCGCCGGACCTCCGCACCGCGCTCGGCGCGCTCCGCTCCGCCGTCCTGCGTCCCGGCACCCGGCTCGGCTTCTGGTCCCACTTCGTCACCCAGTCGAGCGGGGTCGTCTTCGCGCTCTTCTGGGGCTTCCCGTTCCTCGTCTCGGCGGTCGGGCTCGACCCGACCGTCGCGGCGCTGCTGCTCAGCGTGCAGGTCGTCGCCGGGTTCCTCGTGGGGCCCACGCTCGGGGTCCTGACGGCCCGGCATCCGCTGCGCCGATCGAACCTCGTGCTCGGGATCGTCACCGTCATCGGGATCGCGTGGACCGCCGTGCTGCTGTGGCCCGGGACCCCGCCGATGCCCCTCCTCGTGCTGCTCGTGGTGGCGCTCGGGCTCGGCGGCCCGGCGTCGCAGATCGGCTTCGACTACGCGCGCACCTTCAACCCGTCGACGAGCCTCGGCGGGGCGAGCGGCGTCGTGAACGTCGGGGGCTTCACCGCGAGCTTCACGATGATGTTCCTGATCGGGGTGATCCTCGACGCCGAGCAGTCCCTGTCGGGCGGGCCCCTGTACTCGCTCGCCGCGTTCCGGGGCGCCTTCTCGGTGCAGTACCTCGTGATCGGCGTCGGTCTCGTGCTGCTGTTCGTGGCCCGCCGCCGCACGCGCCGGGTCCTGCTCGAGACGGAGGGCGTCGCGGTCGGCCCCGTGTGGGCGGCCATCGGCGGCCAGCTGCGCCGCCGCGCGCGCCGCTGACCGGCTCACGTGGTCCGACACGCCGGGCCCGTGTGTACAATTGTAGGAGCGCAGCAGCACGCACCACCGCCGACCTCGGAATACGCACGCCGCCACCGCGTTGATCAGAGCGAGGGGAACTGCGGGAGCGGAGCTCAGCCGAGGGCGTTCCACAGTCCACCGCGCATCGCACATCCGGGCCGCAGTGTCCGGGCATCGGGCACCGCATCCGCCGGCGGGCCACCCGATCCGCCGACCGACACCCGTCGACACAGCCAGTTGGGGGCTTCATGACGATCCAGACCACCGCACTCGCCGAGCCGGAGGCCACCGAGGCCGAGCCGGCGAAGCCGCGCACCCGCAAGGCCGCGCCGAAGAAGGCCGCGACCAAGACGAAGCCCGCCGCTCGCACGAAGCCGGCCGCCGACGACGTCGACAGCGACGACGAGGACGACGCCGACATCGAGGCCCCCGAGGTCATCGAGGCCGACGCCGAGGTCGAGGAGGTCGCCGACGACGTCGCCGAGGCCGACGCCGTCGACGAGGAGGCCGCGCCCGAGGCGGCGCCCGACGAGGAGACCACCGAGGAGCCGGCGGACCAGCCGGAGGACCAGCCGGACGCGCCGCTGCCCACCGGTGCCCTGGTGCTGTCGATGTCGGACGAGGACGAGATCCCCGTCTACTCGACCGCGATCACCGGTGCGACGGCCGACCCGGTGAAGGACTACCTGAAGCAGATCGGCAAGGTCGCGCTGCTGAACGCCGCCGAGGAGGTCGAGCTCGCCATGCGGATCGAGGCGGGCCTCTTCGCGGAGGAGAAGCTGCAGACCGAGGCGGGCAAGCTGTCGAAGGAACTGGAGCGGGAGCTGAAGTGGGTCGCCCGCGACGGGCAGCGCGCCAAGAGCCACCTGCTCGGCGCGAACCTGCGCCTGGTGGTCTCGCTCGCCAAGCGCTACACCGGCCGTGGCATGCAGTTCCTGGACCTGATCCAGGAGGGCAACCTGGGCCTGATCCGTGCGGTCGAGAAGTTCGACTACACGAAGGGCTTCAAGTTCTCCACCTACGCCACCTGGTGGATCCGGCAGGCGATCACCCGCGCCATGGCCGACCAGGCCCGCACCATCCGCATCC
>JAICSU010000259.1 GCA_025936735.1 Amnibacterium sp. | reverse complement strand
GGAGGGGCGGATCGCCTCGTGCGCCTCCTGCGCGTTCTTCGAGCGGCCGGAGTAGACGCGCGGGGCGTCCGGGACGGTGTCGGCGCCGAACAGGCGGGCGGCCTGCGAGCGGGCCGCCTGGGTCGCCTGCGCCGAGAGCGACGGCGAGTCGGTCCGCATGTAGGTGATGTAGCCGTTCTCGTACAGCGCCTGAGCCACCGACATCGTCTGCTTCGCACTGAACCGCAGCTTGCGGGCCGCCTCCTGCTGAAGCGTCGACGTGGTGAAGGGCGCCGCGGGGCGCCGCGTGTAGGGCTTGGAGTCGACCGAGACGACGGACGCCTGGGGCCGGTCCCGCTCGATGGCCTCCACCAGGGCGCGGGCGGAGTCGCCGTCGAGCAGCAGGGCGTCGTTCTTCAGCGCTCCACGGTCGTCGAAGTCGCGACCGGTCGCGACCTTGCGCCCGTCGAGCCGCGCGAGCCGCGCGGCGAAGTCCTGCCCGGCCTCCGGAGCGAACCGTGCCGAGACGTCCCAGTAGGAGGCGGCGACGAAGGCGAGCCGTTCGCGTTCCCGGTCGACCACCAGGCGGGTGGCGGCGGACTGCACGCGCCCGGCCGACAGGCCCGGGCCGACCTTGCGCCAGAGCACCGGGGAGACCTCGTAGCCGTACAGCCGGTCGAGGATCCGCCGGGTCTCCTGGGCGTCGACGAGGGCGGTGTCGAGCTCGCGGGTGTGGTCGCGGGCGTGGGCGATCGCGTCCTTCGTGATCTCGTGGAAGACCATCCGCTTGACGGGAACCTTCGGCTTCAGCACCTCGAGGAGGTGCCATGCGATGGCCTCGCCCTCGCGGTCCTCATCCGTCGCGAGGTAGAGCTCGCTGGCGTCCTTCAGCGCGCGCTTCAGGTCGGAGACCGTCTTCTTCTTCTGGTCGGAGACGACGTAGTAGGGCTCGAACCCGTTCTCCACGTCGACCGAGAACTTGCCCATCGAGCCCTTCTTCAGCTCGGCGGGGAGGTTCTTCGGCTCGATGAGGTCGCGGATGTGCCCGACGGACGCCTGCACCTCGTAGTCGGGCCCGAGGTACTTCGCGATCGTCTTCGCCTTCGCGGGCGACTCGACGATCACCAGCTTCTTCGTGCCGGGCACGGAGGTCCTCCTTCGTCAGCGGCGCGCGGGGTGCTGTGGGGGCCGCCGATCCCGCACACCATACACAGACCCGTCGGACGGCCCGCGCAGGGCGTCCACCGGCCGGTCCCGCCGGGGACCGGCGCGAGCCGCCCCGGGAACGGGTAGCCCGAGCACCACGACGGTCACATCGACCCTGACGTCGAGACCCTGATGGAGGCCCCGGACGTCGGCCGCGCCGTCGGCCCGCGCGATTCGTGCGGCCGCCTCGCAGGGGATCCCGGCGACCGCTCCGAGTGCCGTGTCGGCCCCGGCGAGCGCCGCCGCCTCGGCGGCCGCGGCGGCCCGGCCGTGCGCACCCAGCAGCGCGACGACCGGGACGAGCGCGGCGAGCAGGACGATCAGGGCGGCGACGAGCCCGACCGCGAGGACCGTCGCCGCCCCCGCCTCCCGCGTCACGGTTCGAGCGCGCACGAGGCACCGGTCACGGGCAGCGGCAGGCCGAGGACTGGCGATGGGACCTGGGCGCGGGCGCAGACGAGTCCTGCCCGGTGGTCCACTCGCACGGCTGCGGCGCCGGCCGCTGCACCTCGGGCGACCGCGGTGCCGGCCGGGTCCCCGCGAGCGATGCTCCGGGCGACGACCGCCGCCGCGGCGTCCATGCGCGCCTGCTCGACCCCGAGCCGCAGCGCACCGAGGCACCCGGCGAGCACGAGCAGCACGGCCGGCAGCACGACGGCGAGCTCGGCGGTGACGGTGCCGCGCTCCCGCGTGTCAGGCGGGAAGGGCGAGCGCATGGCGGATGAGATCCGTCAACATCCCCCTCACCTCGTCGGATCGGAGCACCACCACGAGCAGGGCGGCGAAGCCGACGGCGGCGATGGTCGCGATCGCATACTCGGCGGTGACGGCGCCTGTCTCGTCGCGCTCGTCGATGTGGACGGCGAAGGGCAGCTGCAGCGGATGCATGGCGTACCTCTTCTCCTTTCGTAGTGGGGTGCACGGACGGCGGCGATCGTGCCCGACTCCGACGGGCTCCGAACCGTCTCGGGAGCGCACCGGGCGCGACCCTCACCAGGAGAGGGCTGTGGAGGAGAGGACGGCCAGCCCGATCGGGAGGGCGCCGGCGAGCAGGAACGCCGGCAGCACGAGCGCGCCGAGCGGGAGCAGCAGGCGCGTGGCGAGCACCGCCGCCGCCCTCCGGGCCTCGGCGAGCACGAGCATCCGGGCTCGATCGGCCTCGGCGTCCAGCAACGCGGCGAGCGGCGCCCCCGACCGCTCGGCGAAGCCGACGAGCCGCGCGACGTCCGCGAGGTCCCGATCGACCGCCAGCCCCGCCGCGGCGGCCATGGCTCGAGCGTCCGAGACCGCCGCGATCGTCGGCCGGCCCGCCCGCAGGGCGAGGGCGACCAGCTCGAGCCCGAGTCCGCGCTCCAGGTCCACGGCGGAGGCCGCGCGGATGAGCCGAGCGCTCCAGCGCTGAGCAGCGGCGAGCAGGAGCACGGCGAGCAGGAGCGCGCTGCCGCCCACCGGCGAGGCGAGAGCCCCCGGTACGTCGAACCCGAACGCCCAGCCGAGCGCGGCGGAGCCGGGAGGCCGCAGAAGCGTCAGCCGGGCGCTCGCCGCCGGTCCGGCGACGGAGGTCGCGACAGCGCGGTGCAGCTCCGCGCCGCCGCGCAGCCCGACGGCCGCCCGGCGCAGCGCGTCGGCGAGCGGGGCGCCGACCAGCGTGGCGAGGTCCGTGATCACCGCGAT
>JAICSU010000094.1 GCA_025936735.1 Amnibacterium sp. | reverse complement strand
CTGGGGTCGTACCGCCCCGTCTCCAGCGCGTTCACGGTCTGCCGGGAGACGTCGAGCAGGTCGGCCAGCGCCGCCTGCGTGAGCCCGTGCACGTCGCGGAGCTCCCGGAGCCGGTTCCTCACCGGCGACCCGCCACGCCGCCGGCGATCGCCCAGGTGACCATGCCGACCCCGTAGATGAGCCAGGGGCCGGCCGCCAGCACGAGTCCCGCCGTCGCCAGGAGGCCCAGTGTGACGGCGGCCAGCATCGCGAGGGCGAAGCCGGCGGCGAGGCCCTCGAGCAGGATGCGCCTCTGGTACTCGTCGATGCGGCGCACGTGACGGAGCACCGCCCAGGCGACACCCGCGGCGGGCACCGCCGGCAGCGCGGCGAGAACGAACCGCCACGGATCGGTGCCGCCGAGACCGCCCCACAGGAGGACGGCGACGAGCACGACGACGTACCCGCCCATCCAGGCGGAGAACTCCCGGAGATAGGCACGGGACCGGTGGCGGTCGCCCTGGCTCCGGGAACGAGTGTCAAGGTCGCTTGTCATGCTGCCGAGTCTCGCCCTCCTCGCCCCGTGGTGTCAAGCGTCCTTGACTCGAGTCCCTCGACCGCTCGCGACGACGCTCGTACCCTGTGCAGTGCGACGGCGGCCCTGCCGGCGCGCGCCCGCGAAGGAGCGAGGGACATGGCCGGCAGGATCGCGATCGACCTCTTCGTGACGCTGGACGGCGTCGGCCAGGCGCCCGGGGGCCCGGACGAGGATCCGGAGGGCGGGTTCCCGTTCGGCGGCTGGCAGGCGCCGGTGACGGACGAGACCGTCGGCCGTGCCGTGGGGGAGCGCCTGGACCGGGTCGACGCGCTGCTGCTCGGGCGGAGGACGTACGACATCTTCGCCGCGTACTGGCCGCAGCACACCGAGGGCCTCGACGGAGGCATCGGGCGGCTGTTCGACCGCATCCCGAAGTACGTGGCGTCGCGGTCGCCACGCACCCTCGAGTGGCGCGGCTCCGTCCAGCTCGGCCCGGACATCGCGGCGGAGGTGCGCGCCCTGCGCGATCGGCACGAGGAGGTGCACGTCATCGGCAGCCTCGACCTCGTGCAGACGCTGCTGGCCGACGAGCTGTACGACGAGCTGGCGCTGTGGATCTTCCCG
Organism: Amnibacterium sp.; assembly: GCA_025936735.1. Taxonomy (GTDB): domain Bacteria; phylum Actinomycetota; class Actinomycetes; order Actinomycetales; family Microbacteriaceae; genus Amnibacterium. Next base: position 9,105 of record JAICSU010000094.1, on the reverse strand, counting down.
GTCGTGCTCGGCCAGGGCAAGAAGGTCTTCCCCGACGGCGCCGTGCCGGCCCGGCTGTCGCTGCTCGCGCCGCCGATCACCTCGCCGAGCGGCGCGGTGCTCGTGCGCTATGCACCCGCGGGTTCACCCACCACCGGTGACATGGCGAGCGAGGACCGCGGAGCGGCGACCGGCTGACCCACCCGCGACCGGGTGCTCGACGTGACGGAGTGCTGCGTCCGTGCGGTGAATCGCCACTTCTCGCCCTCGAAGCTCCGCTTCCGCGGCGAGAAGTGGCAACCCACCCGGGCCCGGCGGCTCAGCCGAGCCTGCGGCGGTAGCTCGCGATCGCGAACCCGTAGGCGAGAACGAGGATCGCGACGAGCCACCCGAGGGCGACCCAGATGTCGTCGTGGACGGGCTGCTGCGCGAACAGTGCCCGGATCGAGTCCACGATCGACGTCACCGGCTGATGCTCCGCGAACCAGGCGACGGGACCCGGCATCGAGCGGGTGGGCACGAACGCCGAGCTGATGAACGGCAGGAGGATCAGCGGGTAGCTGAAGGCGCTCGCGCCGTCCACCGTCTTCGCGGAGAGCCCCGCGATGACGGCAAGCCAGGTGAGCGCCGTCGTGAACAGGATCAGGATGCCGGCGACGGCGAGCCAGGCGGCCAGGGAGGCCCCGGTGCGGAACCCCATCAGCAGGGCGACGCCGATGACGATCGCGACCGAGGCGAGGTTCGCGGCGAGCGAGGTGAGCACATGCGCCCAGAGCACGCTCGACCGCGCGACGGGCATCGACTGGAAGCGGTCGAAGATGCCGCTCTGCAGGTCGAGGAACAGCCGGTACGCCGTGTACGCGATGCCGGAGGCGATGGTGATGAGCAGGATCCCCGGCAGCATGTAGTCGATGTACGAGCCGTGCTCGCCGGTGCGGATCGCGCCGCCGAGCACGTACACGAACAGCAGCAGGAGCGCGACCGGGGTCACGGCCGTCGTGATGATCGTGTCCGGGCTGCGGACGATGTGGCGGAGCGAGCGGCCCGTGAGCACGCGGGCGTCGCCGAGGGCGTGGATGCTCATCGGGGCTCCTTCCGGGAGGGGATCGGACCGGGGCTGCGACCCCCGTCGGGTGTGCCGCTGACCAGGGCGAGGAAGACCTCCTCGAGCGAGGGCTGCTTCTCGACGTACTCGACCGTCGCGACCGGGAGCAGCCGCTTGAGCTCGGCGAGGGTGCCGCTGACGAGGATCCGCCCCTCGTGCAGGATCGCGATCCGGTCCGCCAGCTGCTCGGCCTCGTCCAGGTACTGGGTGGTGAGCAGCACCGTGGTGCCCCGCCCCGCCAGCTGCTCGACGGTGGCCCAGACCTCGGCGCGCGCCTGCGGATCGAGGCCCGTCGTCGGCTCGTCCAGGAAGACGACCGGCGGATCCCCGATCAGGCTCATCGCGATGTCGAGGCGGCGCCGCATGCCGCCCGAGTAGGTGCCCGCGCGGCGGTTCGCCGCCTCCGTGAGCGCGAAGCGGGCGAGGAGCTCGTCGGCGATCCCGCGCGGGTCGGGCAGGTGACGCAGTCGCGCCACGAGAACCAGGTTCTCCCTGCCGGTGAGCACGTCGTCCACCGCGGCGAACTGACCGGTGAGGCTGATCGACTCCCGCACCTCGGCGGACCTCGACGCGACGTCGGCCCCGTTCACCTCCGCCGTGCCGGCGTCCGCCTTCAGCAGCGTCGAGAGGATGCGCACGAGAGTCGTCTTCCCCGCGCCGTTCGAGCCGAGCAGCGCGAAGATGCTGCCCGCGTCGACGTCCAGATCCACGCCGCGCAGCACCGGGACGCCCTTGAACGACTTCTCGATCCCGCGGGTCACCACCGCGGCGCCGGCGCTCATCGCTGCTCGACCCGTTCCGCCGCGGCGATCGATGAGACGAGCCGTTCCCGCTCCTTGTCGACCCAGTGCCTGGCGAGGTAGGCCCGCGCGAACGACTCCGCGAACTCGACCGGATCGTCCCCGACGATCTCGCGCACCGGCGTCCTGTCGGTGGCGGCGCGCTCCCACAGGTCGGCGAGGTCGCCGAACATCCGGATGAGGGTGTCGCCGTCGGTGATGCCGCCCGCGATCATGAGGTAGCGGTGCAGGGCCTTCGCGGCCGCCCCGTACGGCTCGGGCAGCGCGTCGATGCGCGCCTTGTCCTGCCGGTACTGCTTCTTCTGCTCGAGCGACCCGGTCAGGGCCTCGATCCACTTCGCTGCCATGGTCAGCTGCCTTCTTCCTTCTGGTCGCGGTCGTGCCGGGGGAGCCGTCCGATGCGGTCGGCGAGGAAGGCCCATGACCTCCAGAACTCGTCGAGGTACTCGGTGCCGGCGGCGTTGAGGGAGTACACCTTGCGCGGCGGTCCCTTCTCGGAGGGCACCTTCGTCACGTCGACGAATCCGCGCTGCTCGATGCGGATCAGCAGGGCGTAGACCGTGCCCTCGACGATGTCGGTGAACCCCTGGTCGCGGAGCCGCGCGGTGATCTCGTACCCGTAGGCGGGCTGCTCCGACAGGATCGCGAGCACGATGCCCTCGAGGGTGCCCTTAAGCATCTCGGTCATCTGCTTCGCCATGTCGTCGCCCTGCTACTCAGTGTCACCGGGTACCGGTAGATAGTGACACCGAATAGCGAGGGGCGCAAGCAGTGACTCGACCCGGCGGAAGCGGGATCCCGGGAGGGAGGCGGCGCGGTGCCGGGGGACTGGCGGCGGTATCGGCTACGGGACGGGGGTGAGCTCGGGACGCTGCCCGTCGCTGAGCAGGAAGTAGCCGAGGAAGGTGACGCCTTCCTCGGTCGCGTCCCACCTCGTGATGACGCGGTCCGCCGGCTCGTAGAAGACGTCTCCCGGCCGAAGCACCTGCTCGTCCTCGCCCTCGACCTGGAACACCACCGAGCCGCGCTCGATCGAACCGAGCACCGGGCAGTTGTGGACGTGCGCTCCGCCGCTCACCCGCGGAAGCAGCGTGATCCGACGCACCTCCACCGAGCTGGTCGGAGTGGTGGGGATCCGTTGGGTGAGCAGGGTCTGGCGGGTGACCGGTTCGGGCATGCCCTCATCGTGCTCCGCGGAGGGGCGGATCGGCATGCTGCTCGGTGCCAGCGGGAGCTAGCCGCGGCCGATCGACAGCGGGCTTCCGTCCGGGTCGGCCAGCGTGACGACGCCTTCCCGATCGCCCCGCAGTGTCGCGCCGAGGTTCACCAGTCGCTCGACCTCCGCAGCGGGGTCGGGTGCGACGAGGTCGAAGCGTTGACGGTTCCATCCGGGTGCAGCGGCGTCGGGGTGGCCGTCCCAGCCGATCTTGGTGCCGCCCGAGGGTGACTGGATCGCGATCTGCTCGCCCTGATCCCAGACGACGGACCAGTCGAGCGCCTCGCGCCAGAACCGGCCGGCCGCCCGCGTGCCGTCGCACGTCACCTCGCCGAGGGGCCCGCAGCCGGCGAGGTAGGCGTTGCCCGGTTCGATCACGCAGAACTCGTTGCCGTCTGCGTCGCTCATGTAGATGTCGCGGCCGATCGGGAGCGGTTTCATACCGCGGCGGCGGCCGCCGAGCTCCAACGCCCTGGTGACGATCCTTCGTTGATCGTCGGGGGATGCGCTGGTCACATGGAGGTGCAAGCGGTTCCGCTCCGCCTTCTCCGTGGTCGCTTCGACGAATCGCAGTCCGACCTGCGTCGAATCGCCGGGCACCAGCACCGCGCCGGTCTCCTCGACCAGCTCTCGACCGAGCAACCCGGCCCAGAACCGCCCGACGGCGGCAGGGTCGTCGGCGTCGAAGGTCACCGCCTCCAGGTGCACCGACACGGCCACACGCTACCTGCGCTCGAGGTCGCGCCGCGGACGGCACGGGTGCGAGGGGCCGCCGGTCCGCGCATCCGGGACGCTCGGAGGGGCGAGCCCCCGGATGCACACCCGACCTGTAAAGGCAAGGCCCAGTTGACGATGGCTCGAATTCTGAAATAAACGCTACAGTTCGATCAGGACCCGGTACCTCAATCGTGCCGGTGCGAAGACGAACCGCATCGATTGCGGCGCAAGCACCGTTGCACGGGTCACGAGATCGAGATTGCGAACCTCGAGCGAGCAGGTCATCATGACCGACGCAATCACCATCGACCCGGCCGCGGCCTCCTACAGCACCCGGAACTGCCGCAAGTGCGGTACGGCGATGACCCCCCGGGCGGACCGGGAGCGTCGCGTGTGGGAATGCGCGAACTGCGGTCGCAAGGAGCGGTAGAGCCGACTCGACCGGTCTTCCGGGGCAGTGCCGCTGGCCTCATCCCTCGTGGGTCGAGGCCGGCCACGGAGGCCGGGGCGGGTCGGTGAGGCCGTGCCCCGCGAGGCGCGCCCGAGCCGAGTCCCACAGCGCCCTCAGGGCCGCCACGCGTTCGGGCTCCACGCGGTGCGGCGGATCGAAGTGGTGTCGGGCGGCGAACACCTCGAGGCGGAAGTCCGAGAAGACGCCCGCGAGCCGCTCGGCCATCTCGCCGTAGCCGTCCGGGTTGGAGGGGGCGCCGAGTGCGAGGTGGACGGGCTTCTCGAACCTCGCCCTCCAGCCTTCTCGAGCTTTCGAGACGTGGCCTCGCGTCCTGACGCCTAACCGACGCCGAGCGCGGTGAGCAGGACCAGCACGAGCGTCGTCGCGGCGAAGAGACCGTGACCGACGACGACCGGCACCGGGAACCGGGACTCGGGCGTCGTCGTTCGCCGTGATCGGAGCCAGCGGGCGAGCATCGTGAAGCCGAGCACCGCGACCGGCAGCAGGAGGACGAAGGCGATCCAGGCGAGCGCCGCACCGCCGACCAGCAAGTAGGCGATGAACACGAGGAGACCGACCACGGCGAGCGCGAAGTGCGGGAACACCAGCGCGGATGCGAGGCGGCTGCCGCTGTCCGGGCGCGGTCCGCCGCGCGACAACCACAGGCCGAGCATCACGAAGCCGCCAACGGCGGTGATGAGCCAGGTGATGAGGGCTGCGACGGCCATCAGCGCTGCTCCCTCCGATACCCGGAGGCCTGCACGCGCTCGTCGGCGACACGGACGCCGTACCGGTAGGCGAGCTCCCCGCCCAGAAAGCCGGACAGAGTGACCGCCGCAAGCGCCGCGACCGAGAGTACGAGCGGGCCGATCGCGACGGGTCCGCTCATGTGCCCCGCGCGGAGCAGGAAATCGACGACGAAGACCACCGTCGCGGAGAGATTCAGAGTCATGTGCACGAGCGCGATCCGCTGTGCCCGCGTGCCTGACGGGATCGCCAGCAGGTCCAGGAAGCCGAAGGCCGCCGCTGCGAGAGCGCCGAGCACTCCGATGGCGATCAGCCACCGCGCGCCGAGGACGAGGAAGGCCGGATCCGGAACGACGAACGAGGCGAGGTCGAAGACGAGGCTCGCGACCCACGCTCCGATCGGGATGGCCACGAGCGCCGGGTGCAGCGGGTGGCCGTACGGGCCGGCCAGCGCCGTGGCCGGCTGCTTGGCCGGAAGCGGGGCGACGTCACTGTGCACCATCTCGGACCTCCTGTTTTCGCGAGCACGTGTTGCTGTTAATCGGGATGGTGCTCCGGCTCCGCCCGAATATCAAGAGTGTCCTTTGGTGTAATTTGACGGCCGTGAGGAACGACTGGGATGCGATCGCCGGCCTGGTCGACGGGACGCGGCGGCGCCTGTACGACCACCTGCGCCTCCAGCCGCGTCCGGTGAGCCGGGAGGAAGCGGCGGACGCCTTGCAGATCTCCCGATCCCTCGCGGCATTCCATCTCGACAAGCTCGTCGAGCTCGGACTCGTCATCGCCGGCCGTGACCGTTCCGGGGAAGGTCGTCGCGGCCGGGGTCGGCCGCCGAAGGTGTACGCACCTGCGGTGGCGGGGGTCTCGGTGAGCGTTCCCGAGCAGCGATACGAGGTGCTCGCGGAGATCCTCGCGAGCGCAGTGACGGAGGATCCCGAACGCGCTGACCTCGCTGCTCGCGAGATCGCCGAGGCGACCGGGCGGCGGATCGGAGCCGAAGGCGCCGACGGGGGGAGAGGGCTTCCAGAGGCGCTCGAGGACCTCGGATATCGACCGCGAGTGCTGGCGGAAGGGCGCATCCGACTGGAGAACTGTCCGTTCCGGGAGTCGGCCGTGCGGCACCGCTCGCTCGTCTGCGCCCTCAATCACGCCTTTCTCACCGGCGTCCTCGACGGACGTGCGGCAGGAGACGTGCAGGCTCGCGCGCTGTCCCATGACCTCGGGTGCTGCGTGGAGGTCGTCGCGAAGAGCTGATCGGCCCGTGCGGGCGGCGTCGCGACGTCCGGAGTCGAACGATCCTGCGTCCTCCGGGGCAAGCGGGCTCGGCAGTCGGATGAACGAGCTTGCAGCGTCGCGCTCGATGCCGCGCCCGGAACGGACCAAGGCTGAGGCGGCCGCCGCGCTGAACCTGGCGCGTGCATCGCGACGCAGTCCTCGCGGCCCGTGCCGGGCTCCAGTCCTGACCGCGGGACCATGCCATCACGGGGATCCACGGGGTGTCAGGTGGCGGAGGATGGGGGATTCGAACCCCCGAGGGCTTTCACCCAACACGCTTTCCAAGCGTGCGCCATAGGCCACTAGGCGAATCCTCCGGTGCTGCCGCACAAGCGGAGCCAGAGCATCCTACCGGCCGCCCGGCGCCGCAACACCCGCCCGCGCCGTCGCGCGGCCGGTCCGCTCGCCTCGTACACTGGACGCCGGCTCCCCGCGTGGCGCCATCCAGGCCAACTCCCCCAGGGCGGAAACGCAGCAAGGGCAACCGGGCTCTGGCGGGTGCGCGGGGGGTCCTTCTTTCTGTACGGGCGGTTTCGGGCGCGGCGGGCGTCCGATGACGCCCGTGGGTGTCCGAAGTGGCCCGCCGGCGGCCGGTTGCGGCGCGGTCTCCCCAACGACGTCGACGCGCCCGGCGATGTCCGAGCCCGCACGTACCCTTCTGGGATGGTCACCGCTCTCTACCGCCGCTATCGGCCGGAGACCTTCGCGGAGCTCATCGGCCAGTCCCACGTGACCGAGCCGCTGCGCACCGCGCTGCGCACCGACCGCGTCAACCACGCGTACCTCTTCAGCGGTCCCCGGGGCTGCGGCAAGACCACATCCGCCCGCATCCTCGCCCGCTGCCTCAACTGCGCCGAAGGGCCCACCGACACCCCTTGTGGCGTCTGCCCCAGCTGCGTCGAGCTCGGCCGCGGGGGGAGCGGATCGCTCGACGTCGTCGAGATCGACGCGGCCAGCCACAACGGCGTCGACGACGCCCGTGACCTCCGCGAGCGGGCCGTGTTCGCGCCCGCCCGCGACCGCTTCAAGATCTTCATCCTCGACGAGGCCCACATGGTCACGTCGCAGGGCTTCAACGCGCTGCTCAAGATCGTCGAGGAGCCGCCGGAGCACGTGAAGTTCGTCTTCGCGACCACCGAGCCCGAGAAGGTCATCGGCACGATCCGGTCGCGCACCCACCACTACCCGTTCCGCCTGGTCGCGCCCGCCCAGATGCTCTCGTACGTCGGTGAGCTCTGCGAGTCGGAGGGGGTCTCCGTCGAGCCCGGCGTGCTGCCCCTCGTCGTCAAGGCCGGCGGCGGATCGGTGCGCGACACGCTGTCGCTGCTCGACCAGCTGATCGCCGGATCCGAGGGGTCCGTCGTCGCGTACGAGCGCGCGACGGCGCTGCTCGGCTTCACCAGCAGCTCCCTCATCGACGAGGTCGTCACAGCGGTCGCCGAGCGCGACGCGGCAGGCGCCTTCGCCGCCGTCGACCGCATCGTGCAGACGGGGCAGGACCCGCGCCGCTTCGTGGAGGACCTCCTCGAGCGCCTGCGCGACCTGATCATCGTCGCGGCGACGGGCGAGGGCGCCGCCGGGGTGCTGCGCGGCACCCCCGCCGATCAGATCGCCGTGCTCATCGTGCAGGCGCAGCGATTCGGCACGGCCGAGCTCTCCCGGGCGGCCGACACCGTGAGCGACGCGCTCGACGAGATGGTCGGCGCCACGTCGCCGCGGCTGCACCTCGAGCTCATGATCGCCCGCATGCTCGTTCCCGCCGCCGCGGCGGGCGACGGCGGTGCGATCGCCCGGCTGGAACGGCTCGAGCGCCGCGTCGGGGTCGAGACCGCCGACGGCACCGCACCGCGCGGTGGGCAGACCGCATCCCGGCCGAGCGGATCCGCCCGGCCGTCCCCGGTCCCGGTGCCCACCGTCGCCCCGCCGGCACCCGCCGTCGTCGCCCCGCCATCGGTCCAGCCCCCGACGGTCGCCCCACCCGCTCCCGCGGTGGCCGCGCCTGCGGTGGCGGCTCCCGCGGTGGCGGCTCCCGCGGTGGCCGTTCCCGCGGTGGCCGCGCCTGCGGCGGCCGCTCCCGCGGTGGCCGCTCCCGCGGTCGCGGCCCCGTCCGTCGCCGCACCCGCCGTGTCGGGGGCGTCCACGCCTGCAGCGGCACCCCACGACGAGCAGCCGGGGGAGCCGTCCGCCCGGCCCGATCCCGGCGCGGTCACGCTGCAGCACGTGCGCGACGCGTGGCCCGAGATCCTCGAGACCGTGCAGCGCACCCGGCGCAGCGCGTGGGCCGTCGTCTACACGTCCCACCCGCGGGCGCTCGACGGCGACGTGCTCACGCTCTCCTTCGTGAGCCGCAGCGACGTGGAGAGCTTCCGGCAGGCGGCGCCGAGTGGCGGCGGCACGAGCGAGGTGCTCCGCTCCGCGATCCTGTCCGTGCTCGGCATCCGCGTGAAGTTCCTGCCCAAGGTCGACGGCGGGCACGCGGGCGGCGAGCCCGCGCCGGGATCGACCGATGAGGCGGTCGCCGCTGCGCCGGCGGCCACACCTCGCGCTCCCGTCGTGACCGCGCCGCCCGAGCAGCGGTACGGCGAGGCGGTCGTGCGCGAGATCCTCGGGGCCAGCTTCCTCGAGGAGACGACCGTGGCGCCGAGCGAGGTGGGCTGATGTACGAGGGCATCGTGCAGGAGCTCATCGACGAGCTCGGCCGGCTGCCGGGCATCGGCCCGAAGTCAGCTCAGCGCATCGCGTTCCACATCGTGCAGACGCGCGGCTTCGACGTCAGCCGCCTCGGTGAGCTGCTGCTCGAGGTGCGCGAGAAGGT
>JAICSU010000132.1 GCA_025936735.1 Amnibacterium sp. | reverse complement strand
TCCACCCTCGACGACCCCAACCGCTTTAAGTTCGACGGTGACGAGTACTACCTGAAGTCCGCCGCCGAGATGCGGCACATCTTCCGCGAGCTGCCCGAGGCGTGCGACAACACGCTGCTCATCGCCGAGCGCTGCGAGATCGCCTTCGACACCTCCGCGAACTACATGCCGCGCTTCCCGGTGCCCGAGGGGGAGACCGAGGACTCCTGGTTCATCAAGGAGGTCGACAAGGGGCTCGAGCTGCGGTACCCGGACGGGATCCCCGCCGAGGTGCGCGAGCGGGCCGAGTACGAGAAGCAGGTCATCGTCCAGATGGGCTTCCCCGGCTACTTCCTCGTCGTCGCCGACTTCATCAACTGGTCGAAGGACCACGGCATCCGGGTGGGACCGGGCCGCGGGTCGGGCGCGGGTTCGATGGCGGCGTACGCGATGAAGATCACGGACCTCGACCCGCTGCGGCACGGGCTGATCTTCGAGCGCTTCCTCAACCCCGACCGCGTCTCCATGCCGGACTTCGACGTGGACTTCGACGAGCGCCGCCGCGGCGAGGTCATCCGGTACGTCACCGAGAAGTACGGCGACGACCGGGTCTCCCAGATCGTCACCTACGGCACGATCAAGGCGAAGCAGGCGCTGAAGGACTCCTCCCGCGTGCTCGGCTTCCCGTTCGGGATGGGGGAGAAGCTCACCAAGGCGATGCCGCCCGCGATCATGGGCAAGGACATCTCCCTGTCCGGCATCTTCGACCCGGCCGACAAGCGGTACAAGGAGGCCGGCGACATCCGCGCGGTCGTCGAGTCCGACCCCGACGCGAAGACCGTGTTCGAGACGGCGCTCGGCCTCGAGGGGCTGAAGCGGCAGTGGGGCGTCCACGCCGCCGGCGTCATCATGTCGAGCCACCCCCTCGTCGACATCATCCCGATCATGAAGCGGGAGCAGGACGGCCAGATCGTCACGCAGTTCGACTACCCGGCGTGCGAGTCGCTCGGCCTGATCAAGATGGACTTCCTGGGGCTGCGCAACCTCACGATCATCGACGACGCCCTCGACAACATCCAGGCGAACCGGGGGCACCGGCCGGTGCTCGAGGAGCTCGCCCTCGAGGACGAGGCCACCTACCGACTCCTCGCCGCCGGCGACACCCTCGGCGTCTTCCAGTTCGACGGCGGCCCGATGCGGGCGCTGCTGCGGCTGATGAAGCCGGACAACTTCGAGGACATCTCCGCGGTCGGCGCGCTGTACCGCCCCGGCCCGATGGGCGCCGGCTCCCACACGAACTACGCGCTGCGCAAGAACGGGCTCCAGGAGATCGTCCCGATCCACCCGCAGCTGGCCGAGCCCCTGAAGGACGTCCTCGGCACGACCTACGGCCTGATCGTGTACCAGGAGCAGGTCATGGCGATCGCGCAGAAGCTCGCCGGGTACTCGCTCGGCCAGGCCGATCTGCTCCGCCGCGCGATGGGCAAGAAGAAGAAGTCCGAGCTGGACAAGCAGTTCGCCGGCTTCAAGGCCGGGATGAACGAGCGCGGGTACTCCGACGAGGCCGTCCAGACGCTCTGGGACATCCTGCTGCCGTTCTCGGACTACGCGTTCAACAAAGCGCACTCCGCCGCCTACGGCGTGCTGTCCTACTGGACCGCGTACCTGAAGGCCCACTACCCGGCCGAGTACATGGCCGCGCTGCTCACCTCGGTCGGCGACGCGCGGGACAAGCTCGCCGTGTACCTGAACGAGTGCCGCCGGATGCGGATCCGCGTGCTCCCGCCCGACGTCAACGAGTCGATCGGCTACTTCGCCGCCGTGGGCGAGGACATCCGCTTCGGCCTCGGCGCGGTACGCAACGTCGGATTCGCGGTCGTGGACCAGATCAGGGCCGCGCGCGAGAAGGAGGGCCGGTTCACCTCGTTCCACGACTTCCTGCGCAAGGTGCCGCTCGGGGTGGCGAACAAGCGCACCGTCGAGTCGCTCATCAAGGCGGGCGCGTTCGACTCCCTCGGCGCGACCCGGCGGGCGCTGCTCGAGATCCACGAGGACGCGGTCGAGGCCGCCGTCTCGATCAAGCGCAACGAGGCCAACGGCCAGGTCGACCTGTTCGGCGGCATGCTCGAGTTCGATCAGGAGCCCGACCGGGTGCCCGACCGGCCGGAGTGGGGGAAGAAGGAGAAGCTCGCGTTCGAGCGCGAGATGCTCGGCCTCTACGTCTCCGACCATCCGCTCGCCGGGCTCGAGACCCACCTCGCCAAGCACGCGTCGGTGTCGATCGCCGAGCTGCTGTCCCTCGAGACGCCGCCCGACGGCGAGCAGGTCACCCTCGCGGGCCTCGTGACCGAGGTGCAGCACCGCGTCGCCCGGAACTCGGGCAACCAGTACGGCATCGTGCAGATCGAGGACTTCGGCGGCTCGGTCAGCGTCATGTTCCTCGGCAAGGCCTACCAGGAGTTCGCTCCCGCCCTCGTCGCCGACAGCGTCGTCGTGGTGCGCGGCAGGGTCTCCGCCCGCGACGACGGGATCAACATCCACGCGAACAGCGTGTTCGCCCCCGACATCGGCACGAGCGGCGGCGGCGGACCGCTGACGATCACGCTGCCCGACCACCGGGCGACGACCGAGGTGGTCAAGGCGCTGAACGACGTGCTGATCCGGCACTCCGGGGACACCGAGGTGCGGCTGCGGCTCACCCGCGGCGGCACGGCGCGGGTCTTCGAGATCCCGTTCCCCGTCGAGGTCACCGCCGACCTGTACGGGGAGCTGAAGAGCCTGCTCGGCCCGGCCTGCCTGTAGGGGGCCGTCGGTAAGGTCGACCGCGTGCTGCGGACCATCGACCTGCGCGGACGCCACCTCGACCCGGGCGCCGTGCGCCAGGTGCTGCCCCGTGCGGGGACGGATCCGGGAACGGCCTTGGGCGTCGTCGCGCCGCTGATCGAGGACGTCCGCACCCGGGGGGCGGACGCCCTGCTGGAGCAGGCGGACCGCTTCGACGGCGGCCGGCCCCTCGCGCTCCGCGTGCCGGCCGACGACATCCGCAGCGCGGCCGACGGCCTGCCCGGGGACGTCCGCGCCGCGCTGGAGCTCGCCATCGAGCGGGTCGGCGCCGCGAGCCGCGCCCAGCTGCCGCAACCGGCGGAGACCCGCCTCGGGGCGGGCGCCGTCGTCCGCCAGCGCTGGCAGCCGGTGCAGCGGGTGGGCCTGTACGTGCCGGGCGGCAAGGCGGTCTACCCGTCGAGCGTCGTCATGAACGTCGTCCCCGCGCAGGTCGCGGGCGTGCGCGGCATCGCGATCGCCTCTCCCGGGCAGCGGGCCTTCGGTGGCCGCGTGCACCCGGTCATCCTCGGCGCCGCCGCGCTGCTCGGCATCGAGGAGGTCTACGCGATGGGCGGGGCGGGCGCGATCGCCGCGTTCGCCTTCGGCGTGCCGGCCATCGGGCTTGCGGCCGTGGACGTGGTGACCGGTCCCGGCAACGTCTTCGTGGCCGCGGCCAAGCGTGCCCTCGCCGGCCGGATCGGGATCGACGCGGAGGCGGGGCCGACCGAGATCCTCGTGGTCGCCGACGCCTCGGCGGACCCGGAGCTCGTCGCCGCGGACCTCGTGAGCCAGGCGGAGCACGACGAGCTCGCCGCCGCCGTGCTCGTCACCGACTCCGCCGACCTGGCCGAGGCGGTCGACGCGGCGGTCGGCCGGCGGGCAGCGGCCACCACGCACGCCGCCCGGGTCGCGGCGGCGCTCACCGGCGCCCAGTCGGCGATCGTGCTCGTCGGCGACCTCGATGCCGCCGTCGCCGTGAGCAACGCCTACGCGCCCGAGCACCTGGAGGTGCAGACGGCGGACCCGCACGCCCTCCTGCCGCGGCTCACCGAGGCGGGGGCGGTCTTCGTCGGCCCCGCCACCCCGGTGAGCCTCGGCGACTACCTCGCCGGCTCGAACCACGTTCTGCCCACCGGCGGCACGGCCCGCTTCTCCGCCGGGCTGTCCGTGCGGCCGTTCCTCCGGTCGCAGCAGGTCGTCGAGTACGACCTGGACGCCCTTCGCGAGGCCCGGCCCTCCGTCCGGGTGCTCGCCGACGCCGAGGCCCTGCCCGCCCACGGGGACGCGGTCGACGCGCGCTTCCCCTGATCCGGTCCCCGATCCGCCCGAATTACACGCATGCAATTCGGCGCTGACAGGGAGCCGCCGCCCGGGTAGCATTCGAGGGACATGTTCTGCCCCTTCTGCCGCAACCCGGACACCAGGGTCGTCGACTCGCGCGTGAGCGACGACGGTCTCGCCATCCGCCGGCGCCGCCAGTGCCCGAACTGCCACCGCCGCTTCTCCACCACGGAGACCGCGAGCCTCAGCGTCATCAAGCGCAGCGGCGTCCTCGAGCCGTTCAGCCGCGACAAGGTCGTCGCCGGCGTGAAGAAGGCCTGCCAGGGGCGCCCCGTGACGGAGAGCGACCTCGCCCAGCTCGCGCAGCGGGTCGAGGAGACGATCCGCGCGACCGGCGCGAGCCAGATCGACGCGAACGACATCGGCCTGGCCGTGCTCCCGCCGCTGCGCGAGCTCGACGAGGTCGCCTACCTGCGGTTCGCGAGCGTCTACCAGGGCTTCTCCTCGCTGGACGACTTCGAGGCGGCGATCACGCTCCTGCGGATGGAGAACTCGTCGCCCGCTCCCGGCGCCTGACCCCGTGAACCTGCTCGAGCGGCTCTACCGGCCGCTCTTCTCCACGGTGCTCGTGCGCCTCGATCCCGAGACCGCGCACCATGCGGCGATGCTCGTGATCCGCGCCCTCGGCGCCTCGCCCTCGATCGCGCGCCTCGTCCGACGGCGCACGGTCGCGCACGGCACCCGCGTCCGCGCGCTCGGGCTCGTCCTGCCGACACCGTTCGGGCTCGCCGCCGGCTTCGACAAGAACGCGCTCGGCGTGCGGGGGCTCGGCGCGCTCGGCTTCGGCCACGTGGAGATCGGCACGGTCACCGCGCTGCCGCAGCCGGGCAACCCCCGCCCCCGCCTGTTCCGGCTCCCGGCGGACGCCGCGCTGATCAACCGGATGGGGTTCAACAACGAGGGGGCCGAGGTCGTCGCCGCGCGCCTCGCCCGGCTGCGCCGGCACGGCGGGCTGCCCGTCGTCGGGGTGAACATCGGCAAGAGCCGGGCGGTGCCGGTCGAGGCGGCCGTCGACGACTACCGCGCCAGCGCGCGCCTGCTCGCGCCGCACGCCGACTACCTCGTCGTGAACGTCAGCTCGCCGAACACCCCCGGGCTGCGCGGCCTGCAGGAGCTCGACCGGCTCGAGCCGCTGCTCACCGCCGTGCGTGCCGAGGCGGCCGGCGTGCCGCTGCTCGTGAAGATCGCGCCCGACCTCGAGGACGACGCGATCCGCCGGATCGCCGACCTGGTCGTCCGCCTGGACCTCGCCGGGGTCGTCGCCACCAACACGACCACCGGCCGGGACGGCCTGACGACGCCCGCCGATGCCGTGGCGGCGATGGGGGAGGGGGGCCTCTCCGGTGCGCCGCTGAAGGCCCGGTCGCTCGAGGTGCTGCGGGTGCTGCGCGCCGCGCTGCCCGCGGGCCGGTGCCTCATCAGCGTCGGCGGCGTCACGACGGCGGACGACGTCCGCGAACGTCTCGCGCTCGGAGCCGACCTCGTGCAGGGCTACACGGGTTTCCTCTATCGCGGCCCGGGCTGGGCCACCGACCTCGCGGTCTAGCCGACGCTAGGCGCGGTACTCGACGGTGTCGCCGCGCTTCACCTGCGGCTTCGGCGTGCGCAGGCTCCGGAACTGCGCGGCGCGCATCACCGTGTAGAAGTTCAGGCCGCGCTCCACCTTCTCCGGGCCGCCCAGCCGCGCGGCGAGCCGGCGGCGGATGACCCACGCGGCGATCAGCGCGTCGACGATCGTGAGCGCGAGCACGCCGTAGAGCACGAACTCGAGGTAGACCTGGATCCCGATGGGCGTCACGAACGTGCCGACGAAGAAGACGATGAAGATCGGGATCAGGAACTCGCCGATCGTCCACCGGGCGTCGATCGAGTCCCGCACGAAGCGGCGCTGCGGTCCCTTGTCCCTGGCCGGCAGGTAGCGCTCCTCGCCGCGGGCCATGCCGAGGCGGATCCGTTCGCGCTCGGCGGCCGCCGCGGCGCGGGAGGTGCGCTGCGCCTGCTTGCGGTCGGTCGGCACCAGGGGCCGGCGTCGTGCCTGCTCCGCCTCGCGCCGGGACGGCGTCGCACGTCCCTTGCCGGGACCTGGCGGGACGGGCGCCACCGGCTCGGCAGGTGCCTTCTTCGCCACGGGGCCTCCTCGGAACGATCCCCAATAGCCTACCCGCATGACCTCCGACGATCAGGCGGTGCGGAACGCCGTCCGCGACGGCTTCCCCGCCGCGATCGCGGCCCTCGGCTCCCTCGTGCGGATCCCCTCGGTCGCGTTCCCCGGTTTCCCGCCCGGCGAGGTGCGGCGCAGCGCCGACACCGTCGCCGATCTCGCTCGGGCCACCGGCCTGTTCGAGCGGGTCGGCGTGCACACCGCCGTCGCGGACGACGGCGTCGAGGGCAACCCCGCCGTGCTCGCCGTCCGTCCGGCAGCACCGGGGCGCCCGACCGTCCTGCTCTACGCGCACCACGACGTGCAGCCCGCGGGCCGCGACGAGCTCTGGGACGCCCCGCCGTTCCAGCCCACCCTCGTCGGCGACCGTCTCTACGGCCGGGGCGCCTCCGACGACAAGGCGGGTGTCGTCACCCACCTCGCCGCCGTCACCGCGGTGGCCGCCGCGCTCGGCGACGACTTCGGCGTCGGCGTCACCCTCTTCATCGAGGGGGAGGAGGAGGCCGGCTCCCGGTCCTTCGACGCCTTCCTGGCGGCGCACCCGGAGGAGCTCGGCGCGGACGTCATCGTCGTCGCCGACTCGGACAACGTGGACACCGAGACGCCGGCCCTCACCTCGAGCCTCCGGGGCAACGTGACCTTCGCGCTCACCGTGTCGACCCTCGAGCACGCGTCCCACTCCGGCATGTTCGGCGGCGCCGTGCCCGATGCCATGCTCGCCACCCTGCGGCTGCTCGCGACCCTCTGGGACGACGACGGGGTGGTCGCCGTCGCCGGCCTCGCCGCCGCTCCCGATCCGGAGGCACCCGGCGGCCCGAGCGAGGAGCAGCTGGCCGCGGACGCGGGACTCCTGCCGGGCGTGCGGGCGACCGGCTCGGGCTCCGTCGCCGACCGGCTGTGGCGCAGCCCGGCCATCACCGTGACCGGGATCGACGCCCCCGATGTCAAGAACGCGTCGAACACGCTCCAGCCGAGCGTCCGCGTGCGCATCAGCGTGCGCGTCGCGCCCGGGCAGCGCGCCGAGGACGCCTACGCGGCCGTCCGCTCCCACCTCGAGGCCGCGGCGCCCTTCGGCGCGCACCTGGGCTTCGCCGACGTCGACCTCGGCGAACCGTTCCTCGTCGATCAGAGCGGTTGGGCCGCGGAGGCCGCCCGGCGCGCGCTCGAGGACGGCTGGGGGACGGCACCCGTGGCGACGGGGATCGGGGGATCCATCCCGTTCGTGTCCACGCTCGCCGCGACCTTCCCGAACGCCCAGAT
>JAICSU010000044.1 GCA_025936735.1 Amnibacterium sp. | reverse complement strand
GGACGGCCGACCGGGCACCCGGGCACCGGGGTCGCCTTCTCGGTCGTGGGGTGGGCCGCGCGGCTGTCGGCCGTGCCTCCGATCGTCATCGAACGACACCGAGGAGATCGACGATGCAGACGGCCGCACTGCTGGACCTGCACCTCCGCGCCGACCGCGCCGCCGACGGGCTCCCGGTGGTCGAGGCGATCCTGCGGGACACCCGCGCGTTCGAGGGCTGCCTCGGCGTCGACGTCCTCGTCGACGTCGAGGACCCGGCGCACGTGACGGTGGTGGAGCACTGGCGGTCACTCGAGCGCGACGACGCGTATCGTGCCTGGCGGGCGACGCCGGAGGGTGCGTCAGGCCTCGGCGACCTCCTCGACCGCCCGGCGGTGCTCACCCGGTGCACCGTGCGGGCGACGCTCTGACGCCGGCCGGCGGCGCGGGAGGCGAGCCGGATCCGCGCGTTCCGCTCAGGCCCGCGGGATCCAGACCCGCATGGGTCCGACGCCGCGGTTCGCCCACTCGAAGTAGGGCACCGCGGTCGCGCTGACCTCCCGGTCGGGCTCGGCCCCGTGACCGATCTGGATCGCGGCGAATCGCAGGGCCACGTCGCCCTCGACGAGGCCAGGGCCGGGCACCTCCTCGATGCGCGGCCGCTCCGGGAGGCGCAGGTCGTCGAGCACGACTCCGTCGGCCTGGTCCACCTGCTCGAGCGCGTAGACGAGGGGGCCGCGCTCGATGGCGACGGAGCCGCGGACGGCGTCGACGCGCTCGTCCGCTCGCGTGAGGCGTACGGCCATCGGCAGTCTCAGCTCGACCCGGTCGCCGGACCGCAGCCGCCGGTCGACCGTCGCGTAGCCCCCGGCCTCGACCTCCCTGCCGTCGAGCGTCGCGCCGTCCGCCCAGGCAGGGATGCGGAGGGTCAGCCGCGCGCCGTCCCGGGCCTCGTTCACGGTGACATCGATCCGCCCGTCGAACGGGTAGCCCGTCTCGACGTGGACGGCGACGCCGCCGCCCCTGAGGTCGCCGGTGAGGTACTGGTGCAGCTGGAGGCCGTCGGCGGATTCGGTGGCCGCGTACGCGGCGACGCTCGCCACGGTGCGCATCACGTTCGGCGGGCAGCACGCGACGTCGAACCAGGGCCGCCGGCCGTTCGCCGCGCTGCGTTCGGTGTCGGCGCTCGCGTCGGCGCGCAGGTGCAGCGTGTTGACGTAGAAGAACTCGTCGCCGCGGAGCGAGACGCCGGGCAGCATCGCATCGAGCAGCAGCCGCTCGATCTGGTCGGCGTAGCGGGCCTCCCCGGTGGCGAGCAGCATCCGCCACGCCCACTGCGCCGCACCGATCGCGGCGCAGGTCTCCGCGTACGCGCGGTCCGGGGGCAGCTCGTACGGGTCGCCGAACGCCTCGCCCTCCCAGCGCGCACCGAGGCCGCCGGTGACGTACTGCTTCGCCCGCGCCATCCCCTCGAACTGCACGGCGAGGGCGTCCACGAGCTCCTCATCGCCGGCCTCGGCCGCCACGTCCGCGGCGCCGGCGGCGAGGTAGACCGCGCGCACGGCATGCCCCTCGGGACTCGTGGTCTGCCGCACCGGCAGCCGGTCGGAGAAGTAGGTGAGATCGAGCTGCGAATCCTGCTCATGCAGCAGGCCGTGCCCCCGCTCGTCGACGAAGCGGGCCGCGAGGTCGAGGTAGGAGCGCTCGCCCGTCTCGCGATAGAGCTCCACGAGGCCCATCTCGACCACCGGGTGCCCCTCGACGTACGGACGACCGTCGGGGCCGAACTCCCGGACGAGGTGGTCGGCGAGCCTGACGGCGACGTCGAGCAGCTCGGTGCGGCCCGTCCCCCTGTGCTGTGCGACGGCGGCCTGGAAGAGGTGCCCCGCGCAGTACAGCTCGTGGTCGTGGGCCGGGTCGCCGTACCGTCTCCCGCGGCGCAGCTGCACCACCGTGTCGAGGTAGCCGTCGGGCTGCTGCGCTGCCGCGACGATGCGGGTGACGTCGAGCTGGTCGGCGAGCAGCTGCTCGTCGGGCTGTCTCGCGTACTCCCACGCGGCGGCCTCGAGCCACTTGTAGACGTCCGAGTCGGCGAAGACGGGGCCGCGGGCCTCGCCCTCTCCCGTCGCCACGACGCGGAAGTTCTCGAGCACGCCCGACTCGTGCAGGCGGCGCAGGCCGTCGGGGATCGAGACGTCGCGGTTCGCGGCCTGCCGGGCATGCCAGAACCCGCCGGTGATGCGGGCGCCGTCCAGCCCCACCGGTCGCAGCCTCACATCGGCGCCGGCGGTGACGGCGGTGGGATGACGGAGAGCGGTGGCCATCGGAGAGGCCCCTTCCTCGCTCAGCAGTGAGCGCTCACTCGGTGATCGGGTCATGGGGGAGGCCACTCGGGCGCCGGGCTCAGGTGCCAGAGGACGCCGGTAGCGCCGTCGCGAGTCCGCCCTCCGTGCTCACGCCGGGTCCCGCGCTGCCGGCGACGAGCCGGTCGAGCGGTGGGCGCGCCGTCGGGGCGTCGGCCAGGGTCGCTCCCTGGAGGAGATGGGACGCCACGAGCATCTGGGTCGGGGGCCCGGTGCGGCCCTCGAGCCGGCTGATCAATGCCTCCGCCGCCCGCCTGCCGAGCTCGTCGCCGGGGGCGACGTACCGGGTGAGCGGAGGGTCGAGCAGGCGGGCGATCACCGAGGTCGACTCGACGGCGATGACGGAGAGGTCCTCGGGCGCCTTGAGCCCGCTGTGCCGCATCGCCGTCATGAGACGCGCGACTGCCGTGTCGTGCATCGCCACGACGCCGGTGGTCTCGGGGGCGTCCCGTGCCAGGAGACCCAGCAGCTGCCCCTCGGGTGAATCGGTGTCGGGCACGGTGAAGACCCGCCCGGTGAGGCCCGTCTCGGTGAGAACCTCTCGGAACGTCTGCTCGACGCGGCTGGGCGGCGCGTAGCCCGCCAGCGGCGTGCCGTCCATGTCCTCCAGTACCAGAGCGAGGTGGCGGTGGCCGCGGCGGGCGAGCTCCTCCGTCGCCTCCCGGGTGCTGCGCTCGAAGTCGATGTCGACGTAGTCGATGCCGGAGGCATCGCGCGTGCGGCCGATCAGCGCGAACGGCGCTCCGCCCGCCTGCAGGCGCGTCACCCGTTCGTCGTCGAGCTGCACCTCGAGAAGCAGCACGCCGTCGGCGAGGCCCGCCTCGATCACCGAGGTGACGTCGAGCGCCGCGTCGTGGTTGTGCTTCGGCCAGAGCACCAGGCTGTAGCCGAGGTCGGCCGCCGCTGCCGTCGCGGCCTCGACGAACGAGCTGAGGTCGTGCTGCATGAGGGGGAACATCAGGCAGAGGATCCGCGACCTTCTGCTGGCGAGCGCCCGAGCCATCGCGTTGCGTCGGTAGCCGAGCTCCTCGATCGCCTCGAGCACCTTGCGCCGCGTCTCGGGCGCCACCGGCTTCGTGTTGTTCACCACGAACGAGACGGTGGAGATGGACACGTTCACGTGGTCGGCGACCTCCTGCATCGTGACCACGTCGGCCCACCGTCCTCGCTCGGGATCCGTCCCTCGCAGGAGTATGACATCCGGATCGGATCGTGATGCAAAGCGCTTGACCGATCCGCGTGGTCGCCCTTACAGTCCTCGGTCAAGACCTGCCGAAGCGTCACCGTTGAACTTCGGTCTTCCTTTTCGGCATGCGGTCAAGCGCTTGACCGACGGGGGAGCAGCAGACATGCGAAGCGAAGGAGCTTGCTCATGAAGACGTCGAGGACCATCGCCCTGCTGGCAGGGGCCGCCGTGGCGGCGCTCACGATGACCGGATGCTCGTCCGGTGGCGGGTCCGGGGGGAGCAAGAGCCTCACGATCGAGGACTACTACCAGGCCTCGTACAACCCGATCTACCAGCGGTGCGCCAAGGAGGTCGGGGCGAAGGTCACGATCAACCACGTGGCCGGCGCGGGCCTGATCGCGAAGGTCCTCCAGCAGGCCTCGTCCCGCACGCTCCCCGACGTGCTGATGCTCGACAACCCGGACATCCAGCAGATCGCGGCGTCCGGCGCGCTCTCGCCGCTCTCGGACTACGGGCTGAGCGGCAAGGGCGACGTCCCGGCTGTGACCGCGGCCGGCACCTACAAGGGCAAGCTCTACGGCCTGGAACCGGTCACGAACTCCATCGCGCTCTACTACAACGTCTCGATGCTGAAGGCCGCGGGCGTGACGCCGCCGAAGACCTGGGACGAGCTGCGGACCGATGCGAAGAAGCTGACGAAGGGCAAGACCTACGGCTTCGCGATGAGCAACATCAACACCTACGAGGGAACCTGGCAGTTCCTGCCGTTCTTCTGGTCGAACGGCGGTGACGAGAAGAACATCGCCACCCCCGGGGCCGCCCAGGCGCTGCAGTTCGTGCTCGACCTGCAGAACGACGGCTCCATGTCGAAGAGCTCGATCAACTGGGCCCAGGCCGACGTGAACAACCAGTTCATCGCAGGCAAGGCGGCGATGATGATCAACGGTCCGTGGCAGCTTCCCGCCCTGAAGGCGGCGAAGGGCCTCCAGTTCGCGAGCGTTCCCATCCCCACCCGCACGGGTGCCGCGCCCGTCGCCCCGCTCGGCGGCGAGGGCTTCACCGTGCCCGTGACGAAGAGCAAGGACACGATGGCTCTCGCGGGCAAGTTCGTGGGCTGCCTCAACAAGCCGGCGATGCAGACCTACATCGCCGGTGTCACCGGCAACGTGCCGACGAACGAGACGGCCGCCGACGCGTGGGCGAAGTCCCACCCCGATGTCGCGGCGTTCGTGACGACGACCAAGACGGCGCGGGCCCGCACCGGCGAGCTCGGGCCGGACTGGCCGAAGGCGGCGACGAAGATCTACACCGCCGTCCAGGCCGCGCTCACCGGCAAGGCGTCACCCATGGCCGCGCTGCAGGCGGCCCAGTCGCAGAGCCAGTGAACCCGAGAGCGGGGGGCGATGGCGCCCCCCGCTGCTCACGACGAGGAGGGGACGGATGAGCGTGTCGGTGGAGACGGCCGTCGGCAAGCGGGCGCCGGCGGCGATCGCGGGGCACCCGGGGCGGCCGCGGGCCCGCGTGGTCACCTCGGTGTCGCGGTGGTTGTTCATCGCGCCGGCGGTGCTGTACGTCGCGGTGTTCTTCGGCTACCCGGTCGTGAAGAACATCGTCATGTCCTTCCAGGACTACACGACGCGCACGTTCTTCACCGGCGAGGCGCCCTGGGTCGGCGTCGCGAACTACGCGGCGACGTTCCGCAGCAGCCTGTTCGCCACGACGGTGGTGAACACCGCCCTGTTCACGGTCGGCTCGATCGTGGCGCAGTTCGTGATCGGCCTAGGTCTGGCCCTGTTCTTCCGCCGGCACTTCCCGCTGAGCGGCTTCCTTCGCGGGCTCCTGCTGCTGCCCTGGCTGCTGCCGCTCATCGCGTCCAGCGCGGTCTGGAAGTGGATCCTCGACCAGGACAGCGGGGCGCTGAACCAGTTCCTCGGGCTGTTCGGGGCGCCCCCGGTGCCGTGGCTCGTCAGCCCGAACCTCGCGCTGATCGCGGTGATCGGCGTGAACATCTGGCTCGGCATCCCGTTCAACACGACCATCCTCTACAGCGGTCTGCAGAGCGTTCCGCCGGAGCTGTACGAGGCGGCGTCGCTCGACGGCGCGGTGGGCGTGCGGGCGTTCCGCTACATCACGTGGCCCAGCATCCGCTCGGTCGTCAGCGTCGTGATCGTGCTCGGCGTCGTGTACACCCTGAAGGTCGTCGACATCATCCTCGGCCTCACCGGCGGCGGCCCGGCGAACTCGACGCAGACGCTCGCCACGAACGCGTACCACCAGTCGTTCGTGAACTTCCAGTTCGGGGAGGGGGCGGCCGTGAGCAACGTGCTGATCGTCGTGTCGTTCGTGTTCGCGATCGTCTACATCTCGCTCTCGCGGAAGGCGGTCGACGAATGACCACCACGGTTCAGGCGGCGCCGAGCCACGTCGCGCTGCCCAGGCGGCACCGCAGCCACGCGGGCTCACTCGGGATGACAGCGCTCGGCGTGCTCTTCCTCGCGGTGATGATCTTCCCGGTCTACTGGATGGTGAACACCAGCCTGCAGGCGAATGCGGGCGCCGCCACGGCCACCTGGTTCCCGTTCCAGCCCACCTTCGAGGGCTACATCGCGGCCTTCCAGCAGCAGATCCAGAACTTCCTGTCGAGCATGGTGATCTCGCTCGGCACCGTCGTCGTCACGCTGCTGTTCGCGACGCCCGCGGCCTACGGGCTCGCGCGGTTCCGGATGCGGGGCACGCGGGCGTTCCTGCTCGTGCTGCTGGTCACGCAGATGATCCCGACGATCGTGATCGCGAACGCGCTGTACACCCTCTTCAACGATGTGAACCTGCTCAACACCTACTGGGGCCTGATCCTCGCGGACAGCGCAGCGCAGATCCCGTTCTCGATCCTGCTCATGAGGGCCTTCATGGAGTCGATCCCGCCGAGCCTCGTCGAGGCTGCGCTCGTCGACAGGGCCAACAACTTCCGTGCGTTCATCTCGATCGTGATCCCGATCAGCCGCAACGCGATCGTGACGGCTGCGCTCTTCACCTTCCTCGGTGCTTGGGGCGACTTCCTCATCGCGCTCACCCTCACCTCCACCACTGCGGTGCGGCCGATCACCCTCGGCATCTACAACTACATCGGCTCGAACGTCACCGACTGGGCGCCGGTGATGGCCACCGCGGTGCTCGCGTCGCTCCCCGCCGCGGTGCTGCTCGTCGTCGCGCAGAAATACATCGCCGCCGGCGCCCTCGGCGGCGCCGTCAAGTGACGTAAGGCCCCGACCCACTCGCCGGAAGGAAGCACCCCCATGCCAGCAGCGACCCGACCCCTGAACGTGCTCGTCTGGGGCGAGAACCGACACGAGCAGATCGAGGAGCACGTGCGGGCGATCTACCCCGACGGCATGCACGGGGCGATCCGCTCCGGCATCGAGGAGCACCTCGGCGAGGCGGCGACCGTGCGCACCGCCACGCTCGACGAGCCCGAGCACGGCCTGACCGAGGAGGTCCTCGCGGAAACCGATGTGCTCACGTGGTGGGGGCACGCCGCCCACGGCGAGGTGGACGAGGCGGTCGTCGAGCGGGTGCACCGGCGGGTGCTGGAGGGCATGGGCCTCGTGGTGCTGCACTCGGGGCACTGGTCGAAGATCTTCGTGAAGCTGATGGGCACCACCTGCACGCTGCGGTGGCGCAGCGAGCACGATCGCGAGCTGATCTGGACCGTCAGCCCCACCCATCCGATCACCAGAGGGGTGCCGAGCCCCATCGAGATCCCGGAGCAGGAGATGTACGGCGAGTACTTCGACATCCCGGCGCCGGACGAGCTGGTCTTCATCAGCTCGTTCTCCGGGGGAGAGGTGTTCCGGAGCGGCTGCACCTTCCGGCGCGGCAACGGCAAGATCTTCTACTTCAGCCCCGGCGATCAGGACTTCCCCGTGTACCACCACCCGCACGTGCGCCGCGTGATCGCCAACGGCGTCGAGTGGGCGGCGCCGAACCGGCCGCAGCCCGCCCTGCCGACGCTCCTCCGCTACGAGACCGGGGACTTCTTCACCGGTCACGGGTACCAGGGCGCGCTCGACGGCGAGCACCGAGGGGGGCAGGCGTGAGCCGGCCGCTGCGCCTGGTGCAGGTCGGCGCGGGAGCGATGGGGCGGGCCTGGCTCGACGCGATCGGCCGGTCGTCGGATACGGAGCTCGTCGGCCTGGTGGACCTCGACGGCTCGGTGGCGCGGTCGGCGCTCGCCGAGCGCGGGATCGACGTGCCCACCGGCGCGGACGCGGTCGAGATCGCGCGGCTCACCGGCGCGGAGGCCGTCGTCGACGTCACGGTGCCGCAGGCGCACCTGCCGGTGAACCTCGCCGCGCTCCGCGCCGGCCTACCGGTGCTGTGCGAGAAGCCGGTGACCCCTACGGTGCGCGACGCGCTCGTGCTGGCGGCCGCGGCGGAGGTGAGCGGCAGGCTGCTCATGGTGAGCCAGTCGCGCCGCTACTACGCCGCGCTCGCGAGCCTCCGCGACCACCTACCCGGGGTCGGTCCCGTCGGTCTCGTGTCCACCGAGTTCATGAGGGCACCGCACTTCGGCGGGTTCCGCGAGGAGATGGACCATCCCCTGCTCGTCGACATGGCCATCCACGGGTTCGACGTCGCCCGCTATCTCCTCGGCACCGCTCCCGTGGCCGTGAGCTGCTGGTCGTTCAACCCCGCCTGGAGCTGGTTCCGGGGCGACGCGGCGGCGACGGCCGTCTTCGAGTTCGAGCACGGGGTGCGGTTCCAGTACCTGGGTAGCTGGGTCGCCGCGGGGCTCGAGACCTCATGGAACGGCAGCTGGCGGGTCGTCGGCGAGGCCGGCACGGCCACCTGGGACGGCGAGGGGGAGGTGGTGGTCCAGCGCCGCGCCGGCGAGCCCGAGCGCCTGCTGGTGCCGCCCGCCCCGGCGGAGTCGATCGACGGCTCGCTCGCCGACTTCACCGCGGCCGTGCGGTCCGGCGGTGCGCCCTCCTCCGGTGAGATCCACGAGAACATCCTCACGCTCGCGATGGTCGAGGCGGCGGTCCGCTCCGCCGAGACCGGCGAGCGCGTGGACATCGCGGCCCTCCTGGACGAGGCGTGGCGGGAGGCGCTCGCCGGCGACCTCGACGAGGACCACCGCGCGGCGATGGAGGCGTGGGGGAGCGCGTCCCGCCACTTCGGGCTCCGGAAGGCGCCGACCTCGCCGGGAGCCGACGGGAGTGCCGTCGACCGCGCCGTGGCCTGACGCGTCGGCCCGCCGCGCCCCCTGCGCCGCGGTCAGGGCTCCGTGCGCACGGCGACCATCGCGAGCGTCGTGTACTCCATCGTGAAGCGTCCACCGATCGCGTCGATCGCCGCCCCCACCACGTCGAGGACCTCGCGGACCCGCTCGGGATGCACGGTCGTCAGCATTCCGGTCGTCGGCAGGAGCTCGAGCCACTCGTCCCGCTCGTACTCGCGCGTCCACGTGAGGTGCCACTGCTGCGGCTCATCGAAGAGACCCGTCTCACGGACGCCGTCGGCGGCCCGGGCGTAACCCGCCTGGTAGAAGGCCAAGGGGCGCCGTGCGGGGAGGCGGGCGAACGGGGAGTCCGGCGCCGCCGCCCGGTACGCCGCCGCGAACGCCTCCGCCACGGGCTCCGGAGGCTCGAACACGTGCCCGAACACCGCGAGGACGCCATCCGGCCGCAGCAGTCGAGCGGCCTTCGCGGCGCCGGCGACCGGGTCCACCCAGTGCCAGGACTGCGCCGCGACCAGCGCGTCGAACCGCCGGTTCCGCGGCTCCCAGTCCTCGAACGTCGCGACCTCCGCGGCGACACCGTGCGCCTGCGCGTACTCGGCCATGCGGGGATCGGGGTCGACTCCGAGCACCGAGCAGCCGGCGGCGGTGAACTGGCGGGCGGCGATGCCCGTGCCGCATCCCACGTCCAGGACCGCCGGTCCAGGGCTCATCGCGACGATGCGGGCGATCAGCGCTTCGGGGTACGCGGGGCGGGCCCGGTCATAGCGCTCCGGGTCGATGCCGAAGGACTCCGCGGTCCGCCGGGCCTGGTGCGGGCGCACAGCGCCGGATCCAGCGGGGAGATCCGACTGCTCGGACATGCGGCCACCGTAGTCGGCCTCGCGATCGCCGCCCCGAGGGTCAGGATCGGGCGTCGAGGACGGCCTTGATCGCGCCCGGCGGGACCGCCCCCGCGAACACCTCGGGCAGCCCGTCGAAGCCGACCGTGACATCGACGAGCTCGCTCGGGCGCACGATACCGTTCGCGGCCAACCGCTGCGCGCGGTCGATCCAGCGCATGACGTCGCCCGGGTCGCGGTGGTGGAGGCTGAGCACGCGGAGGGCGCGGAAGTTCCAGCTCTCCATCGGCACGGTCCTCATGCCGCCGTTCGACTGGTGGTAGCCCATGATCCCGAGGGTCCCGGCGATCTGCACGAGGTCGCTCGCGAGCTGCAGCCCGGCCGCGCCTCCGGTCGCTTCGACGACCACGGGCACGTTCTGGCGCATGGTGTCCGGGACCTCCTCCGGCGCCATGGTGCGCGCGGCTCCCCACGCCTCCGCCAGGGACCGGCTGCGCTCTCGCGGCTCGATGACCGTCACCGGGATGCCCCGCGCGACGAGCATGCGCAGCGCCATCAGGCCCATGAACCCCGCGCCCACGAGGGCGACCTCCGGGGTGTGGGCGAGGTCGAGCATCTCGATGCCGCCGATCACGCAGGCCAGCGGCTCGGCCAGCGCGCCGTCGAGGAGGCTGCAGCCGTCGTGGAGCGGGACGATGCGGGCCGCCGGCACGATCAGCTCCGTGGCGTAGCCGTCCTCCACGTACGCCACGACTCGGTTGCCGACCGGGATGTCGGCAGCCGACTCGGTGACGGTGCCGGACACCTCGTGGCCGATCCGCGCGGGGAAGGCGCCCTGCCCCTCCCGCACCCGGGCGATGTCCGAGTGGCACACGCCGACGTAGGCGACCTCGACCCGCACGTGGTCCGGGGGGAGCGGCGCCGAGTCCCCGGTTCGGGTCTCGACGGATCCGGGCTGGGTGGCCAGCAGGTAGTGCATCCGGGTACCTCGTCCCTCGGTCAGGCGGCGCTCACGGCGGCGCGGGCGCCCCGAACGAGCTCCACGTCGCGCTCGAAGCCGGCCAGGTCCGTCCCCGTCGCGCCGGCGGTGACCAGCCCGTGCAGGGTGCGCCAGGCGACCCGGTGCGCGGACTCCCACTTCGTCACGAGCAGCGTCGCGCCCTCGGGCGAGGAGACGACCACGTGCCCCGGCCTCGCGGTCGCCGGATCGGGGACCGTCAGCCGCACGGCGTCCGTGGGCTTGATGATCCGCAGGGACGCCGCAGGCTCGAGGGCGTCGGTGAGGATCGCGGCCAGCGCCACGCGGGCTCCGCTCTCCAGCGTGCCGCGGGCGTCCCACCCGCGGGCGTTCCAGCGGTCGAACGAGAGCTGGACGAGAGGGGCGACGGCGGTGCGGACGAGCGCCAGCTGGCTGAGGAGCACCCGCTCGAGGTCGCTGCCCACCGGCACGTCGGCGCGGACCTCGACGAGGCTCTCCGCGTCGTTCCGGGCCGAGAACGCGGCGGCGCTGTCGAGCACCGCGGGGTTGTAGGTCCACCGGCCGTCGAGCACGACCGGCACGTCCCGTTCCGCCAGCGCGCGGGCGTCCGCCGCCGACGGGTCGACGACGAGCACACCCCGGGCTCCTGCCTCGATCGCCGCCATGGCGGCGTCCACCCAGCCGGCGCCGCCGGCGAGGCCGACCAGGTCGGCGTCCTTCCCGCCCGGGTGCAGGGACATCGGCAGGGCGGCGACCGCCTGACCGATCCGTCCTTCGGTGTCCGCGTCCGACGATGCGGACACGGTGAGTCGTGTCGTCATGCCATCACCTTCTCGTTCGCTGCTGCCGTGGCCTCGCGCACCGCGGCGGCGGACTTGTCGGCCACCTCGAGCGCGAAGGTCAGGTCGTGGATGAGCTCCGTGACGTCGAGGGGCTCGGCGGTCCCGCGAGCGAGCTCGGCGAGGAACCGCCACTCGCCTTCGTAGCCGTTGTAGGCGTAGGGGCCGTAGACCTCCGACTCCGGACCCCGGCGGATGACCGCGGTGGCGGAACCGGCCTGGACGTAGGAGGGGCTGAAGTCGATCCGGAGGGCGCTGCTGTCACCGATGGCCTCGAAGGTCCACTCGGGCTCCCAGCTGTGCGAGTTGACCGCGGACACCTGCACGTCCTTCTGCCCGACCCGCAGGTTCACCACGTAGCCCGCCGGGTAGGGGAGCGTGCAGGAGAGCACCTCGACGTCGGTGAAGTCGGGGCAGAAGGCCCTGACGAGCGGCAGGTCGTGGATCGCGAGGCCCATGATCCCGCCGTAGATCATCCCTGCGGCGACATCGGGATCGTTCCGGTCCGCCGCCGGCCACTGCGGCCGGGTCGCCACCTCGGTGGCGAAGTCCTCGAACCGGGGGTTCGGCGGCAGGACGATCGAGTAGCGGATGGTGTGGGCCGCGGTGATCAGATCGCCCCAGTGCTGCTTCGCGGCGAGCCAGCCCGGGTCGAAGGTGTGCATCGCGCCGACGATGATCGGCGTCCTGGTCTCCGCGGCGACCGCGGCGATCTCCTCGGCCTGCGCCTTGGTCATCGCGAACGGCTTCTCGCAGAGGATCGCCCGCTTGCCCGCCCGGCAGGCCGCCACGACCTGCTCGGCGTGGAACTGGTGCGGGCTGCAGATCACGACGATCTGCACCTCCTCGTCGGCGAGGAGCTCGTCGACGTCGGTGGTCCAGGCGGCGCCGACCCGGCCGGCGACCGACTCGGCCACGGCCGGGTCGACGTCCATCACGCGCACGACGTGGAACACGTCGGTCAGTCGGGCCAGCGTGGGGAGATGGATGGCCTGGGTCACGGGACCCGCGCCGAGGATCCCCACGCCGAGGGTGGATGCGGTCATCTGCTGCTCCGTTCGAGACGAGGTCGATGCGGTGCCGGTCACGCCGAGACCTGCTCGGCACGGTCGGCGAGGAGATCGAGCAGGCGCGAACGGCTCAGCACGACCTCCTCGTACGGGTTGTAGTGCTCCGGCTCGTGCTCGATGCTGATGACGCCCCGGTAGTCGATCTCGCGGAGCGCGGCCACGCAGTCGGCGATGTCCACGATCCCGTCGCCGAGCGCGCAGGTGTCATGGGCACCGGCGGCCCGGATGTCCTTCAGGTGCACGTGGGCGACCGCCGGACCGAGCTCGCGCAGGGCCCGTGCCGGATCGAAGCCCTGCGTGGCGAACCAGCCGGTGTCGACCGTCGCGGCGATCAGCCCGTCCTGGTCGGTGCCGATCTGCTCCGCGAGCTCCTCGCTGCTGCGCTCGGGGTGGTTCTCGAGCGCGAGCAGCGTGCCGTACTCCTCCAGGATCGACAGGGTGGCCTCCCGGTCCGTCTCCAGCAGCGGGGTGCGGCCGCCGAGGATGCGGCAGCCGAGGCCGAGGATGATCTCGTTCGAGCGGCGGAACTCGTCCGCGGTCTCCCCGAAGCCGCCACCGTAGCTCGCGACGCTGACACCGTGCTCGGCGAGCACGCGGTTCGCCGCGGCGAGGTGGGAGTCGGTCGCCCAGTGGTAGTCCACGGTGGCGCTCCAGACGTCCACCGTGTCGAAGCCGCTGGCCACCACCTTGGTGATGAAGGCGTCGAAGCGCTCCTCGAAGGTGGCGATCGGCGCGTAGAAGGCGCTCGCCGCCGAGTCGCCCTCGCTCCAGCCCTTCGTCATGTTCCAGCCGAGCTGCTCGGCGACCACGTTGGCGCCGTTGAAGGAGATCCTGTTCATGCCCCGTCTTCCGTTCCCGATTTCCGCGTCGCCGGCTCAGGCCGCGACGTCGTCGAACTCGCCGTGGGGGAGCAGCAGGATCTTCCCGCACTCCCCGGCGTCCTGCAGATCCATCGCCGCCGAGACGTCCTCGAGCGGCATCACGTGCGTGATGAGCTCGTCGAGCAGCGGTCGCGCCTTCCGCACGGTCGTCCACATCCGGTCCTCGAGGCTGAGGCTGTTCCAGTGCCACACGCCGGAGAGCTCGAGGCCGATCGGCACGACGGGCGGCAGCACGACGTCGCCGGTCCACGCGACGACCGCCATCCGGGCCCGCGCGCGCAGGGAGAGCGCCACGGCCCGCGGCGCCGCGGGCGCCCCGCTCGTCTCGATGGCGGCGTCGGCGCCTCGGCCGTCCGTGAGGGCGCGCACCTCGGCGGGCACGTCGACCTTCGTGGGGTCGAGGACGACCTCGGCGCCGAGCCGTCGCGCGAGCGCCGCGCGGTACGGCGACGTCTCGACCGCGATGGTCCTCGCGCCTCGCACCGCGCCGTGGATCACGGCGCCGAGCCCGACGGGGCCGCAGCCCGACACGAGGAAGGTGTCCAGCGCGTCCAGCCGCATCCGCTCCACCGAGCCGAAGCTCGGGCCGAGGCCGCAGCAGGCCATCGCGCCGTGCTTCATCGACACGTCGTCCGGGATGCGGACGAGCAGCCAGTCGGGCTTCAGGACGTACTGCGCGTACCCGGCGGTGCCGTACTCCTGGCCCGTCTCGGCCAGCACGTCGCGCTGGTCGGTGCAGTGCATGTAGTCGCCGGACTTGCAGACGGGGCAGAGGCCGCAGCCGTAGTGCGGCATGACCGCCACGCGGTCGCCCGCGGTGAACCGGCGCGAGTCGCCCGCGTCGACGACGACGCCGGCGGCCTCGTGGCCGATCGACGACGACAGCACGCCGTCCCGGCGCTGCTTGAACTCGGTGCACATCGGGGTGACGAGGATCTTCACGACCACGAGGTCGCCCCGCGCCTCCGGCTTCGGCTGATCGAGGACCTCGACCACCCCCGGAGCGGTGATGGCGGCAGCTCGCACTTCGTCCTCCTGCTTCGCTGACGGGGACGTTCGTCGACCCGGTCCGATGTCACCGGGCGGCGTCGCCCGGGCGCCGTAAAGGTATATCGCCGACCACCTTTCGTCAAAGACGACGCTCCGGCTCCCTCCTCGCCCGCGGGCTGCGTCGATCAGGTCGCCTGCAGGATCTCGGCGTGTCGCGCATTGCACGAAAGGTACAGAGCGATATACCTTTGCCCCCGCCGCAGCCGGGTCTCCCCGTCGGACGGCTCACGCACAGCATCGAAGGAGCTGCCTTGGTGACCAGACACGCCTACCGAACCGTGGTGCCGCTGCTCTGCGCAGCGCTCGCCCTCAGCCTGAGCGCGTGCTCGGGCTCGAGCGGGACCGCGAGTAGTTCGCACGCAGCCGGGCCCGTCCCGGACCCGAAGAAGCCCGTCACGATCACGTTCGCATCGTGGGTGGGGTCGGATCCGACGATGCTCGCCCTGCGCAAGGAGTTCCAGAAGGAGCACCCGAACATCACCGTCAAGTTCGAGAACATCCCCTCGGACTCGATGTCGCAGAAGCTGACGACTCAGATCGCCGGCGGCAACCCGCCGGACGCGGCCTTCGTGGACGCGAGCAGCGTGGCGAGCTTCTCGACCCGCGGCGCGCTCGTGAACCTCGACGACTACATCGCCCGCGACAAGGTGGTGAAGCCGTCCGACTACGTGCAGGCGTTCAAGACGTTCGTCACCTACAAGGGCAGCATGTACGGCCTCCCGATCGACGGGGAGTCGACCGGGCTCTTCTACCGGACCGACATGTTCAAGGCCGCGGGCATCACCGCCCCGCCGAAGACGTGGGACGAGCTGCAGGCGGACGCGCAGAAGCTGACGGACCCGGCGAAGAAGCAGTACGGGTACGCGCTCTTCGCCCCCGAGGCGGCGTACTACTGGTACCCCTTCCTCTGGCAGGCCGGCGGCCAGGTGCTGTCGAAGGACGGCACGAAGGTGGAGTTCGACTCGCCCGCGGGCCAGAAGGCCGCCGACTACTACGTCGGCCTCAAGCGCTACGCGCCGCCGGACTACCTGAACAGCAACTCGTGGGACGGCCGCGTCGCGTTCGAGCACAACCAGGTCGCGATGTACATGGCCGGTTCGTGGTTCGCGGGCACCATCTCGCAGGAGGCGCCGAAGATCACCGGTAAGTGGAACGTGGCGCCCCTGCCGTGCGGGCCGAGCGGCTGCGCCACGACGGTCGCGAGCGACGCCCTCGTCGCGTTCAGCGGATCACCGAACAAGGACGCCGCCTACAAGTGGATCGAGTTCCTCTCGAAGCCGGCGAACATGGCGAAGTGGACCTATGAGAGCCCGGGCGGCACCGAGCTCCCGACGATCTACTCCCTCCTGAACTCGCAGAGCTTCAAGTCCAACACGAGCAAGCCCTACATGGAGGGCTTCGCCCAGCAGATGAAGTACGGCGAGGCGAACATCCAGGCCAACAAGAACTGGCCGCAGATGGAGACCGCGCTCTCGGATCAGCTCGGGAAGGCGATCTACGGCAACCTGACGCCGAAGCAGGCGCTCGACGCCGCCGCGCAGAAGGCGTCCAGCATCCTCAAGCAGTAGTCCAGGCAGGGGCGGGGGCGGGGACCCCCCACGCCCCCCCCGCCCCCCCCCCCCCCACACCACAGGCCGAGGCCCG
>JAICSU010000070.1 GCA_025936735.1 Amnibacterium sp. | reverse complement strand
CGAGCACTCCCTTCCCGCGGGTCCGGGGCAGGCGTTTCGGGTACGACGTCGACGAGGTGGAGAACTTCCTCGCGGTCGCCCGAGCCGCCTACGACGACAAGCGCACGAAGACCGGCGTCACGTCCGGCGACATCCGGCGCACGGCGTTCTCGATGCAGCGCGGGGGGTACGCCACCGCCGCGGTCGACGCCGCGCTCGAGCGGCTCGAGGACGCCTTCGCCGCGCGCGAACGCGACCGGGTGATGCGCAAGGCGGGGGAGCGGGCCTACTACGCCGAGGCCCGCACGCTCGCGAAGGAGATCATCGGGCGGATGGAACGACCGGACAAGCACCGGTTCGACCGCACCGGCCCCTTCGCCCAGGGGTACCGCACCAAGGACGTCGACCTGTTCGCCGACCAGGTCCGCGCCTACTTCGAGGAGGGCGCGCCGCTCACGGTCGAGGAGGTCCGGTCGGTCGCCTTCCGGCCGAGCCGCAACGGGTACCGCGAGGCGCAGGTCGATCTCCTGATCGACGGCCTCGTCGAGGTCATGCTCGCCGTCCGGTGACACGAGGAGAAGAGCTGTGACGGATGTGACCGGTGTGGCGGACGGGGTGTCGGCGGGGCCCGAATTCGGCCGTTTGCTAGGGTGACGGGATCGTGGGAAGGCATTCGGACACCGCTACCCTCCCGTCCTCGGCGCGAGCGCACGGCTCTCGCCCCGTGGTGCGGGACGTGCGCCGACCCCGCGCGACGCCCTCGATCGACTCCTCCGCGCGCGTCGCGGAGGCCCCCCGGCCGACGTATCGGCGGCCGTTCTCCCGCGGGCGGCTGGCGCTCAGCGCGTTCGCGATGCTCGCCTGCGCCTGCATCGCCTTCGTGACGGTGACCGACCCGTACGCCGGGGCGACGGCGGAGGCCGCGCCCGTGGTCGGCTCGGCCGGCGGCACGACCGGCTACCAGGTGCAGCGCTTCCCGATCCAGGGGGGCTACGTGCTCGTCAGCGTCACCCGAGACAAGTTCAAGGCGATCAAGCCCGTCATCGTCGTCCACGACACCGCGCCCTCCGGCGGCTCCGGCTCGTCCGGGTCGGCCGGCTACACGACGCCCGTCGGCACGGCGCAGACCTACGCGGCGCAGCTCGTCGCGTCCAACGGCTGGGGCGCGGGGGAGTTCTCCTGCCTCGTGAACCTGTGGAACAAGGAATCGGGCTGGGACACCCACGCCTACAACCCGAGCGGTGCCTACGGCATCCCGCAGGCGTTGCCGGGCAGCAAGATGGCGGCGTTCGGCGCCGACTGGCAGAACGACTACCGCGTGCAGATCCAGTGGGGCCTCAGCTACATCCGGGGCTCGTACGGCTCCCCGTGCGGCGCCTGGGGCCACTCCCAGTCCTACAACTGGTACTGATCCCCGCTCGTGCCCCGGCGTAACCGTCCCCGCGCACCCGCGGACGACGAGGAGGATCCGCCCCTGCGGGTCCGTCCGTCCTTCCGGGTGGAGACCCGGCGCGGCCGCGCGTGGAACGTGCAGCCCGTCTCCGCGGTGCAGGCGGTGAAGCCGTACCTCTGCCCGGGCTGCGGGCTCACCGTTCCGGAGGGCACGGCGCACGTCGTCGTCTGGCGCGCCGACGGGGTGCTGGGGGAGACCGCCGATCTCGAGGCGCGGCGGCACTGGCATCCGCACTGCTGGCGGATCGCATGAGCGGGACGGTGCCGATCCGCAGCGGAACCGAGCTGGCCGCCGACCGGGAGGAGGTCGAGCTGGTCACGGTCGACGGGCTCGTGCTCGTCGGCGAGCTCGCGACGCCCCGGGACGCGCCGCCGGTCGCGACGCTCGTCTGCCTCCACCCGCTGCCGACGGCGGGCGGGTTCATGGACTCCCATGTGCTGCGGAAGGCGGCCGCACGCCTCCCCGCCCTCGCCGGCATCGCGGTGCTCCGGTTCAACACCCGGGGCACGGAGAGCCCCCGCGGCCGTAGCGAGGGGGAGTACGACGGCGGCGTCGCCGAGCGGTACGACGTGGCGGCGGCGATGTCGTTCGTCGCCGAGCGGAACCTGCCCGCACCGTGGCTGCTCGCCTGGTCGTTCGGCACGGAGCTCGCCCTGAAGTACGGGCTCGCGCATCCGATCGAGGGCGCGATCCTGCTGTCGCCGCCGCTGCACCGGACGACGGAGCGGGAGCTCGCCGCCTGGCACGGATCGGGCAAGCCGCTCGTCGTGCTCGTGCCGGAGCTCGACGACTTCCTGCGCCCGGCCGAGGCCGCCCGACGGTTCGCCGTGGTGCCCGAGGCGCGCCTCGTCCCGGTGGCGGGCGCGAAGCACCTGTGGGTGGGGGAGAACCAGGTGCGCCGGGTGCTCGACGAGGTCGTGGGCGTCGTGGCGCCGGATCGTGCGCCCCTGCCCACCGAGGTGCCGCCCGACCTGATCGCCTGACCCCACGCCGGCACGAACGACGGAGAAGTCGGGGCCGCGCGACGAAAGCATGCGGATCCGGGCGCCTTCCGCGCGAGAACTCCGTCGTTCGTGCAGGGGGCGCTACGCCTCCGCCTGCCTCGGGACGATCACCTGCTCGATGATGAGCAGGATCGCCGCGGCCACCGGGATGGCGATCAGCGCGCCGAGGATGCCGAGCAGCGTGCCGCCGACCAGCGCCGCGATCACGACGACGACGCCCGGCACCTTGACCGCACGGTTCATGATGTTCGGGCTCAGCACGTAGGCCTCGACCTGCATGTAGACGAGGTAGTAGATCGCCACGATCAGCCAGACCGGCAGCCCGCTGGACGGCCAGATCGGGTCCGAGAGCAGCAGCTGGCCCGCGACGATCAGCACGGCGCCGGAGATGGTGCCGACGAGGGGGATGAGGCTGCCGAGGAACGCGATGAACGCGAAGACGGCGGGCAGCTGCGCCCCGATCACGGTGAGGAACACGAAGCTGAGGACGCCGTTGACGAGAGCCAAGCCGACCTGCCCCATCACGTAGCGGCCCACCGACTGGAAGATCTGCTCGGCGATGATCGCGAAGCGCTCCCGCCGCGACATCGGGACCAGGCGGTAGAGGGACGACTTGAACACCGGCATCGACGCGGTCAGGTAGAGGGTCAGGATCATCACGATCACCGCGCCGCCGACGCCGCCCGCGATCCCGAGGCCCACCGCGAGCACCCCGCCGGTGATGTTCCCGGCGTTCTTCTGCAGGAACGTCGTCACCTGAGCCGCGATCGAGTACACGTCGATCGAGGAGCCGACCGTGTCCTGCACCTGCTTCAGGAACGCCTTGTAGGAGAGCCCCTGCGTGTACTGGGCGATGCCCGCGATGAGGTTCGCGGTCTGGGCGACGATCACGGGGACGACGAGGAAGAGGATGAGGGCGACGAGCCCGAGGACCACGACGAGCACGATGATCATCGCGAGCCAGCGCGGCATCCGCATCCGCTGCAGCATCGTCACCATCGGGTCGAGGCCGAGGGCCAGGAACACCGCCGCCCCGACGTAGGTGAGGATCGTCGCGAGGTGGGTGACCGCGCCGCCGATGGCGAGCGCGACCAGTACCCCGAGGCCGCCCGCGAGTCCCGTGCGGAAGGCGTTGCGGATCCTCACCGCCGGGTCCTGATCAGGACTCGACGTCGACGGGCTCGGCCGAGCCGAGGGCCGACCGCAGGGACTCGAAGTAGCGGGCGATGCCGTCGCGCTCCTCGCGGAGCTCCGCCAGGCGCTCCTCCGCGTCCCGCACGAGGTGCGTCGAACGCTCCTCGGCCTCGCTGACGATCGCCGCGGCACGCTCCCGCGCGTCGGACACCAGCTCGGCCGCCTCGGTCTCCGCCGCCTCGCGGCGCTTGCGGCCGTCGACCTCGATCGTCATCTCCAGCGCGTCGGCTTCGAGCCGCTTGTCGGCCGCGCGGCGGATCGCGTCCGCCAGCTGCGCGTTCGCGTCGTCGAGGTACCGCTGCGTCGAGGCGACCGCCTCCTGGTGGCGGGCGAGGTAGTCCTGCTCGGCCTCGTCGCGACGGGCCTTCATCTCGACGTCGAGGTCGAGGCGGGCCTGCTCGACCTCCCTGGCGGTCTCGGCCCGGAGCTCGTTGAGGTCCTGCTCGAGCGCCGCGCGGGTCGACTCGTGCTCGCGAGCCTGGGCGACCCTCGCCTCCTCGAGCTCGGCCTGCAGGTCGGCCCTGGCCGCCTCCGCCTCGCGAGCGATGTCCAGACGGGCGGCTTCGGCCTCTCGGGCGAGGTCGGCCCGCATGGCCTCCGCGTCGCGGTCCAGGTCCGCGCGCGTGCGCTCGACCTCGGTCTGCGCCTCGGCGCGCAGCCGCTCGAGCTCGCGGTGCACGTCGGCGCGGCGGGCCTCGAGCTCGCGCTGCAGCTCGGCGCGCGCGTAGTCGGTCTCGCGGATGATCCGCTCCGCCTCCTCCCGCGCGGCCGCGGTCTCCCGCTCCACCACGACCCGCAGCTCGGCGGCCTCCCGCTCGGCGGCGGCCCGGATCGCGGCGGCTTCCCGCTTCGCGGTGCCCCGCGTCTCGGCGGCCTCGGTCGCCACCGCGCCGCGGATCGCGGCCGCCTCGCGCAAGGCGTCCTGCGTCGTCGTCTCCGCGCCGAGCTCGGCGCGGTGCGTGAGCTGGTCGGCCTCCGCGCGGGCCGCCTCCAGGATCGCGGCCGCCTGGGAGCGGGCGTCGCCGAGCTGCCGCTCCGCGAGCTCTGCCGCCTCGACGCGGAGGCGGTCGACGTCCGCCTGCGTCGTCGAGCGGAGCCGCTCGGCGTCGATGTCCGCCTGGGCGATGACCCGCGTGGCCTGGTCCTCGGCGAGCCGGAGCAGGCTCTCGAGCCGGTGGCCGAGTCCGGCGTAGGTCGGGCTGCCGACCTCCTCGAGCTCCGAGTCGAGCTCCTCCACGCGGGCCGCGAGGCGCTTGACCTCCCGTTGGGCGTCGGCGAGCCCGCTGTTCGCCTTGATCAGCTCGCGCCGCAGCTCCTGCATCGCGCGGTCGACCTCGTCGCGGTTGTACCCGCGCATCGCGGTGGTGAACCCGGACTCGTCGGACACGTGTCGCTCCTCGTTCGCAGAACCGTCCAGTGGTGGCGGCGTGTCGCGCCGCCGCCCAGTGTAGGTGCGCGGCCGTGCCGGTCCGAGGAGCCTGCGGACCGCGATTCCCCGGACCGCGACTACGATTACCGGGTTCGCCGCCCCCCGGATGCGGGGCAACGCCGACGGGTGTCCCCGCTCAGGGCCCATCCCGCACCTACCATCGGCGCCGGCGCGCCCGCGCCGCCACCTACGGAAGGAGACGGTCCGTGCGCTTCGTGCTGGCCCTCGTGACCTTCGTCGTCGCGGCCGCGCTGATCGCGTTCGGGATCGCTCAGCGCACGGTGCTGAAGCCCGCCGACCACGTCACCGTCTCGGCGTCCGCCCCCGCCGACGCCCGCTACATCGTGATCCCCGGATCCGTGCTGAAGGCGCACCCCGGCGTGCAGCGGCTGCACCTCGCGGGCAGCGGCACGGCCTTCGCGGCCTACGGGCGCACCGCCGACGTCACCGCCTGGCTCTCCGGGCAGCGCTACGCGACCGTCCGGCTCGCCGCCGACGGCACGCCGCAGCCCGCGTCGGTGCGCACCGCGCCGGTGGTCGCCGGCCTGCGGGGCGGGCATCCGGATCCGAACGGCTCCGACCTCTGGATCGACCAGCAGCGCGCCGCAGGTGGCCTCGACTGGACGGTGAACCTGCCCGCCGGCCTGTCGCTCCTCGTCGCGTCCGACGGGACCGCTCCGGCACCGTCCACCGTCAGCGTGAGCTGGCCCGTCCGGGTCGCGACGCCGCTGGCGACCCCGATGATCGTGGTCGGCAGCGTGCTGGCGCTGCTCGGCCTGCTCCTCTACATCTGGGCGCTCGTGCACCTGCGTCGCCGTCGCGGGCCGCGCCGCAAGCCGCCGCAGCGGATGCCGAAGCCGCCCGCCCCGCCCAAGTACCGGCCCAACCGCCCCGCCGTCGTCGCCGCCCCGAAGGGCAGGCGCTCCGTACGCCGGTTCAGCGCCCTCACCGTCGGCGTCGCGACCGGCGCCGTGCTGCTCACCGGCTGTCAGGGCCCGCTCGCGGCCGCTCCGGCGCCGACCGCGACGTCCACGACGAAGCTCGAGCCGGTCACGCCGGCCGCCGTGACGGAGCAGCAGGCGAACCGCATCGTCGCGAGCGCCGCGACCGTCGAGCACCAGGCCGACGGCACCCTCACGGCCTCGACGCTGGGGGCCCGGTTCGCGGGTCCCGCGCTCACGCTCCGCACCGCGCTCTACGCGGTGAAGAAGAAGGCGAAGGCGACGCCGCTGCCCGAGACGATCCCGGTGACCGGCGGCGACACCCGGGTCGTGCTGCCCGAGGCGACCCAGGCATGGCCTCGGACGCTGTTCGCGGTCGTGACGGCCCCGGCCGCCGCCAAGCGCGCGCCGGTGGCGCTCACGCTCGTCCAGGCGACGCCCCGCGACCCGTACCGGGTGCAGTACGAGACCGCACTGGTGCCCCGCGTCACGCTGCCGCTGCTCCCGTCGGCCCTCCTCGGCGCCGCCCGCTTGAAGCCGGACACCGGCCTGCTCGAGGTCGCGCCCGGCGCCCTCGCCGCGGACTACGGCCTCCTGCTCCGGCAGTCGCACGCGCCGATCGCGCAGGAGTTCGACACGGCCGACGACCCGCTCCTGAAGAAGGTGGGGGAGGCTGCGAAGGCGCAGGTCGTGAAGAGCCTCGGCAGCACGGCGAAGATCACCTTCCACGACGTGCTGCCGGATCCGGCGACCGTGGTCGCGATGGCGACCGCCGATTCGGGCGCGCTCGTCTCGGTGCCGTTGCAGGAGACGTGGACGGTCAAGCCCACCAAGTCCGGAGTCAAGGTCAAGCCGAGCGGCGCGACGGCGATCCTCGCGAAGACCACCTCGACGACGAAGGGCATCGCCTCCACCTACGGCTACCAGCTGCTGTTCTCGGTGCCGCCCGCCGGCTCCAAGGAGCCGGTCCGGCTGCTCGGCTACGCTCAAGGGCTGATATCCGCGAAGGAGTTGTGAGGCACGTGGCTGCAGTCCCCGGCGCGCCCATCAGCGGCCTCCGCGGCGCGATCGACCTCGCGCCGCTGGTGGCCCGGCAGAACCAGCAGGCCCAGCAGGGGGCGGGCGGCCCTTCCGCCGCGCCCGCAGGTCAGCCGTCCGGCGTCGTGATCGAGATCGGCGATGCGGAGCTCGCCCGGGTCGTCGAGCTGTCCCGCACCGTCGCCGTCGTGCTCGCGGTCGTCGCCGAGTGGAGCACGCCCTCCGCGCAGCTGCTGCCGGCGCTGCGCCGGGTCGTCGAGTCCGCGGGCGGCCGCCTCGTGCTCGCGGTCGTGGACCACGACGCGAACCCGGGGATCGTCGAGAGCCTGCAGGCGCAGTCGGTGCCGACCGTCGTCGCCGTGATCGGCGGGCGCCCCGTTCCCCTCTTCGCGGGCGCGGTGCCCGAGGAGCAGCTCGCGCCGCTGTTCGAGCAGGTGCTCGAGCTGGCGAGCCAGAACGGCGTCACCGGATCCGTCCCCATGGACCCCGTCGCATCCCCCGCCGAGCCGGAGCCCGAGCCGCTGCCCCCGCTGCACGCCGAGGCGTACGAGGCCATCGAGCGCCAGGACTACGCGGAGGCGGCGCGGCTGTTCCGCACCGCGATCGCCCAGGACCCGCGTGACGTCGCCGCCGCGGCGGCCCTCGCCCAGGTCGAGCTGCTGGACCGGCTCCGGACCCTGCCCGCGGACGCCCGTACGCGCGCCGCCGACGACCCGAAGGACGTCCAGGCCGCGCTCGCCGTCGCCGACCTCGACATGGCCGGCGGCCACGTGGAGGACGCGTTCACGCGGGTGCTCGACGCCTTCGCCGCGGCACCGCCGGCCGAGCG
Source organism: Amnibacterium sp. (assembly GCA_025936735.1). Classification (GTDB taxonomy): domain Bacteria; phylum Actinomycetota; class Actinomycetes; order Actinomycetales; family Microbacteriaceae; genus Amnibacterium. Next base: position 4,223 of record JAICSU010000070.1, on the reverse strand, counting down.
CGAGACGCTCCGCACCCGCCTCCTCGACTACTTCGCTCTGACCGGCAACGACGACCCCCGCGTCGCGGCGGCCCGTCGGCGGCTCGCGATGCTGCTCTACTGACCGGCGGGGCGATCGGTCGCTGCCGACCGTGCACCGTCAGGCGGTGCGGCTGGCGCTGCTGCTCCCGCGGGTGCCCGTGAGCACGGCGACGTCGGCGACGAGGGCATGGGCCGCGCCCTCGATCGTGGCGGCGACCGTCTCGTAGATGTCGAGGCTGTACGCGTAGGGGTCGAACAGGTCCCACTGCCGTTCGTCGGCCGGGGCGGGAAGCGCGCGCTGCCGTCCCGCGGCGGCCGTGACGACGAGCCGCAGCCTCGCCTCGAGGCGCTCCCCGCGGCCGATCGGCTGCCTCCGGCGCACCTCCGTCGCGTTGGCGAGCAGGGCGAGGAACTCGAGGAACGCGAACGTCCTGGGGCGCAGCGCCGGGTACTGGAGGACGATCTGCGCCCGCTGCTTCCGGGTCATGGTGAGCACGAGGTCGGCCCGCTCCGCCAGGGCGCGGCTCATCGCGGTGGCCCGGTGGTCGCCGAGATCGAGGCCGCGTCGCCTCGCGACCGTCTCGAGGTTCGGGGGGAGCGGCATGCCGTCGATCGCGTCGACGCCGGCGCTCAGGGCGACGACCTCGTCGGCACTCCGCGGCCAGATGCGGTGCAGCTCCCGCACGACGAGGTCGGCGGCCAGCACGCTGCGGCCGACGTTGCCGCTGCCGACGAACAGGATCGTGAACGTCATACGGGGATCTCCTCGAGGACGGCGTGTCGTGACAGCGTAATGGTCACGACCGTGTAACGGCCGACCGCCGTCAGTAGGCCCCGTCGGAGGTGAGCACCGCCTTCGCCGTGCGCCACAGGATCTGGAGGTCCTGGGTCATCGACCAGTTCTCGACGTAGTACAGGTCGAGCCGGATGCCGTCGGCCCAGCCGAGGTTCGAGCGTCCGCTGACCTGCCACAGCCCGCTGAGGCCGGGGGTGACGGCGAGGCGGCGCAGCTCGCGCCGGTCGTACTCCGACACCTCGGACGGCAGTGCGGGGCGCGGCCCGACGAGGCTCATCTCGCCGCGGAGCACGTTGACGAGCTGCGGCAGCTCGTCCAGCGAGTAGCGCCGGAGCACCTTGCCGATCCTCGTGATGCGCGGATCGTCGACGAGCTTGAAGAGGCCCTTGTCCATGCCGGCGGTGAGCTCGGCGCGGCGCGCGTCGGCGTCCGAGCACATCGACCGGAACTTGAGGATCGAGAACGGCTCGCCGTTGCGGCCGATCCGCTCCTGCCGGTAGAAGACCCCGCCGGGGCTGTCGCGCGCGACGAGCACGGCGATCACCGCGAACATCGGCGCGAGGATCACGAGCAGCACCGAGGCGACGGCCAGGTCGAAGGCCCGCTTCGCGAAGCGTCCCGCGCCCCGGTAGTGGGGAGTCTCGACGTGGATGAGCGGCAGGCCAGCAGCGGGACGCAGGTGGATGCGGGAGCCGCCGACGTCGGTGAGGGCCGGCGCGAGCACCAGCTCGTGCTTGCGGGGCTCGAGCTGCCAGGCGAGGTCCCGGATCCGCTCCGGCGGCAGGTGGTCGCTGCTCGTCGCGAGCACCGTGTCGGCGCCCACGCTGCGCAGGACGCGGGGCACGTCGTCGACGGCGCCGACGATCGGCAGGCCGCCGAGCGAGCCGCCGAGCGGTCCGTCGGTGAGTGCGACGCCCACGACGTGGTAGCCGTGGCCGGGCTCCCGGGCGAGGTCCCGCGCGGTCTGCAGCACGGTCTCCGTCGACCCGATCAGCACGACGCGGTGCGAGAACGCGCCCGTGACGCGCCGCCGGGCCAGCCAGCGGCGCCACAGCCAGCGGGAGGCGAGCAGGGCGGCGGTGCCGACCGGGAACACCGCGAGCACGTATCCGCGGGACAGGTCGAGGCCGAGGAAGAACGCGGCGACGATCGTGGCGGCGAACGCGCCGAAGCCGGCGCGGAGCACGCGGCGGTACTCGGTGCTGCCGTTGCCGATCTCCCGCTCGTCGCGGCTGTCGAGCACGGCGAGGAGCGCGAACCAGACGGCGGCGAGCAGCAGCGTGAACTGCGGATACGTGATCCGCAGCACCTGTGCGCTGTGGGTGGGGATGGGCAGCGGCTTGACGCCGAGGAACAGGAGGTGGCAGGCGAGCGCCGAGAGGGCGACCGCGAGCACGTCGGTGACGACGAGGCGGCGGGCGTAGCGCTTCGACCAGCGGCGGGCGGCCGGGAGAGCGGGTGCGGTGGCCGTCCGGGTGGGGGAGACGGTGAGGGGGGAGGCGGTCATGATCCTTCGGTCCGATGGACGGACCCGGAGCGTCGACGTCGCGGACGTCGATCGTCCGGCTCGCGCGGGTGGGGGTGCGGACGGCGGCCGAGGGCGGCCGCGGCGGTCAGGAACCCGGGGCGGAGTCGGAGGGGAGCAGATGCAGCGGGGGACTGCTGAGCATGGGCGGGCTCGATTCGGGATGCGTCGGGACGTGCCGCACGAGGGCGGCACACGCGGTGGGTGGGATCGCGGGGGAGCGATACCGCCGGATCGGACGGCCGATGGGTGTCGGCCTTCGGGGGTGATCCGCCGGCGATCCGACGCTACCGACGGCGCCCTCGCCCGGCAAGGGGTCGCGGCGGGTCGACGGCCCCCCTTTTCGGGTCACGCCAGGAACCGGACCCGTCCGACGGTCGCCACTTCTTGCGGGCTCGAGGCGCGGGACGTCGCAGAAGTTGGCAGCCGTCGGGGAGTGAGGGCTACTTGCGGCGCTTCGGCCGCAGGTAGAGGGCGCCGAGGGGCGGCAGCGTGAGCACCACCGACGCCGGGTGCCCGTGCGACGGCTCGTTCTCCGCGACGACCGCACCGTAGTTGCCGACGCCGGATCCGCCGAACTCGGCCGCGTCGGAGTTGAGCAGCTCCTCCCAGGTGCCCGCGAACGGCAGGCCGATCCGGTAGTCGCCGACGGGCCGGCCGGAGAAGTTGAAGAGCGCCGCGACCGGGTTGCCCTCCTTGTCCCAGCGCAGGAACGCGAGCACGCTGTTCGCCGCGTCGCTGCCGTCGATCCAGCTGAAGCCGGCCGACGAGGAGTCCTGCTGCCAGAAGGACGGGTTCTCGCGGTACACGCGGTTCAGCTGGCCGACGAAGGACAGCAGGCCGCGGTGCGCGGGCTGGTCGAGGATCCACCAGTCGAGGCTGCGCTCCTGGCTCCACTCGGACCGCTGGCCGAACTCCTGGCCCATGAACAGCAGCTGCTTGCCCGGGTGCGCCCACTGGAACGCGAGGAAGGCGCGCACGTTCGCGAGCTGCTGCCACGGGTCGCCCGGCATCTTGCCGATGAGGGAGCCCTTGCCGTGCACGACCTCGTCGTGGCTGATCGGCAGGATGAAGTTCTCGCTGAACGCGTACAGGAACGAGAACGTGAGCTCGTTCTGGTGGTAGTTGCGCCAGAGCGGGTCGTTCGCGATGTACTTCAGCGAGTCGTTCATCCAGCCCATGTTCCACTTCAGGCCGAAGCCGAGGCCGCCCTGCGAGGTGGGGTGCGTCACGCCGCCCCAGCTCGTCGACTCCTCGGCCATCATCATGATGCCGGGGTGCAGCTTGTAGGCCGTCGCCGTGGTCTCCTGCAGGAACCCGATCGCCTCCAGGTTCTCCCGCCCGCCGTACCGGTTCGGGAGCCACTGCCCGTCCTCGCGGGAGTAGTCGAGGTAGAGCATGGACGCGACGGCGTCGACGCGGAGGCCGTCGATGTGGAACTCGTCCAGCCAGTAGAGCGCGTTCGCGACGAGGAAGTTGCGCACCTGGCTGTCCCCGTAGTTGAAGATCAGCGTGCCCCAGTCCTGGTGCTCGCCGAGCCGGGGGTCGCTGTGCTCGTACAGCGGCTGCCCGTCGAAGCGGGCGAGCGCGAAGGCGTCCTTCGGGAAGTGCCCGGGCACCCAGTCCATGTACACGCCGATGCGCGCCTGGTGCAGCCGGTCGATCAGGTACTTCAGGTCGTCCGGATGCCCGAAGCGGGACGTCGGCGCGTAGTAGCCGGTGACCTGGTAGCCCCAGGAGGGCTCGTAGGGGTGCTCGGCGAGCGGCATGAACTCGACGTGCGTGTAGCCGGTCTCGTGCAGGTAGTCGATCAGCTGGTCGGCGGCGTCGCGGTAGCCGAGGCCCTGACGCCACGAGCCGAAGTGCATCTCGTAGACGCTG
>JAICSU010000110.1 GCA_025936735.1 Amnibacterium sp. | reverse complement strand
GGAGCTGCGAGCGGTGGGGAGGGACGCCCAGGGCGAGATGCCGAGGATCGCGCTCTACACCCGGACCATCGTCGATGAGGCGGAGCGCCCGGTGCTCGAGCGGGAGGCGGCGCAGTACGGCTCCTACCCGGCGTACGCGGCGAACTTCGACCGTCTCGGCATCGCGCCCAACGACACGATCCTGCCGCCCGCCGGCGTCGGGTTCGCGGCCGGCATCGCCGCCTACCGGGCCGCCGTCGACGAGCTCGTGCTGCGGGCGATCACGCCCACGGGTTCGCTCGACGACCTGCTGGCCTTCGTGGACCGGGCGGCCGCGCTGAGCGTGAGCAGCGCCCCCGGCGCGGTGTGACGCCGCTGCTGTCGGAGCGGCTCGCCGCGCAGCTGCTCGCCGGGAACACGCTCCCGAAGGCCGAGGCGGTGGTGGAGCGTCTGCTCGCCGTGCAGGCGCAGGATGCGCGCGGCTTCCGGCTCGCGGTCCGCGCGCGGACCGGCGGCGGTGATCTGGACGACCTCGAGGCGGCGCTCACGCAGCGGCGATCTCTCGTCGTCAGCTGGCTCAACCGCGGCACGTTGCATCTCGTCACGGCCGTGGACTACCACTGGCTTCAGCCCCTCACCGCTCCGCAGGCCACCACCGGAAACGCGCGCCGCCTCCGTGAGGAAGGGGTGTCGCCGGAGGCGGCGGCTCGAGCCGTCGCCGTCGTCGTCGACGAGGTCGCCGGATCGCCGCGAACGCGCTCGCAGCTCGCGGCGGTCCTCGCGGCAGCCGGCTCGCCGTCCCGAGGGCAGGTGCTCGTGCACGTCCTGATGAAGGCGGCGCTCGAGGGCCGTATCGTCCGGGGACCGATCATCGACGGGGAGCACGCGTACGTCGCCGTCGACGAGTGGCTCGGCCCCGCGCCCGCGCCGATCGGGCGCGATGCTGCGCTCCAGCGCCTCGCGCGCCGTTACCTGGCGGGGCATGGACCGGCGGCTGCGCGGGACCTGGCGAGATGGGCAGGCGTCTCCGTGGGCGATGCGATCGTCGGCCTCGCGGCTATCGCCGATGAGACGGAGCCGTCCGGGAATGACCTGGTCGCGTTGCCCGGTGCGGCGGCGCCCGCTGGATCCCCACCGAGGCTGCTCGGCCCGTGGGACCCGCTCCTGCTCGGCTGGGCGTCCCGCGCCCTCGTCACCGGCGACCATGATGCGGCGATCGTGAGCGGCGGCGTGTTCCGGCCCTTCGCCCTCGTCGACGGTCGGGCGGCCGCCACGTGGAGGCTCGCTCGGGGGAGGGTGCTGCTGGAGCCGTGGGACGCGCTCGACGCCGACGTACGGCTGGCTCTGGACGCGGATGCCGAGGCGCTGCTCCGGTACCTGCACGTCCGGCCGTGATCCGTCTGAGCATGAGACCGGGACGCGGCGAGCGGTCGCTCGGACGTGACGGCGAGAAGGTGGAGGCCCGGAATGATGCGATCGGCTTTATCGGTCGTCCTCGGCCCGGTGGCGGACCTGAGGCTTGAAGGACCGTTTGGGAGCGGCGGGGACGTCAAAGCGCTGCAGCCGATGCTGGATCACGAGGGCGGGTGCCACGGCGTGGCCTTCTTCGCAGCCCGAATACCGTGACAGGGTCGCCTCCGACCTTGGGGGCACCATCTCACGCACAGTGCACGTACCGGCACGCAAGCCCGTCGCCAGGGGACGGGCGGTGGTTCCTCTCCTCGGCACGGGCCTGCTCGTCGCGGGACTGATGATCGTCGCGGGCGGGTCGTCCGAGGCCCACGCTGCCGGCCTGCCGGGCAGCACGGCATACCTCGGCGCGGCGCAGTCCTTCTCGGTGCTGGCAGGTTCGACCGCCACGAACACCGGCGCCCCGACCCACGTGTGGGGGGACGTCGGGGTCTCACCAGGCACCGCCATCACGGGCTTCCTACCGAACCAGATCGGCGGGACGAGCCACGCCGGCGATACCGCGGCGAACGACGCGCAGACGTCCTTGACCTCGGCCTATCTGCAAGCTGCGGCTCTCGGCCCGAGCGGAACCGGCCACTACCCCCAGGTCGGCGGGTTGACCCTCGATCCCGGCGTCTACAACGCGACTTCCGGCATGGCGGTGACGGGCAAGCTGACCCTCGATGGACACGGAGACCCGAACGCCACCTGGGTGTTCCAGGCCCGAACCACCCTGGTGACAAGCTCGAGCAGCGATGTGTCCGTCGTGAACGGCAACCCCTGCAACGTGTACTGGCAGGTGGGGAGCTCCGCAACACTCGGCAGTGGGAGCTCCTTCATCGGCACGGTCATGGCGGACCAATCGATCACCGCGACGACCGGCGCATCCGTCGGGGGACGCCTGCTCGCGCACAGCGCCGCGGTAACGCTCGACAGCAACCAGATCACCGCCCCTGCCTGCGCCCTCACCGACGCGTCCGGTGCCCCGATCCCCGCCCCGTCGGCGAGCCCCACCGCGACGCCGACTCCGACCGTCACCCCCAGTCCCTCCGTGACTCCCACCAGCACTCCGGGACCCACCGCGACACCGACGGGCAGTCCCACTGCCGTGCCGACTCTCACCTCCACGCCGACCGTCGGACCTGGTTCCACGGGCCAGAACGGCACCCTCGCGGCAACCGGCAGCGACTTCAGACCTCAGGTGTCCATCGCGGGCGCTCTGCTGGCACTGGGCTCGTTGCTCCTGGGTGCCGGACCGCTCCGTCGGGCTTGGCTGCGACGCCGCGCCGCTCCAGTCGGCCGTGAGTGAGTTGGCGCGTAGCGCTTCGAGTTCCGGGCGGCGGAGCCACGGGTCCTCCCCGCTCCGACGACGCGGAGACGGTCGAGGGGTACGGGTGACCGGCGGTTCAGAACGCAGGGGGCGGGATCGCCTGATTCCCGTGACGGGGATCGTCCTGATCGTCCTCGGGCTGATCGTCGGCGGCGGCGTCGCGTGGCAGACATCGATCATCAGCCCCCTGGCGGCATCGGCCCAGGAGCGAGCCGCCGCGGCGACGGCGAGGGCATGGCCAGCCGGCCCGGCCCGGCACCCGCTGAGCAGCGGGGCCGGCATCCCGGTCCAGCAGGAGCCCTCGTTCGGCCGCACGGTCGCGGTCGTCGTCATCCCGCGCTTCGGCGCCCACTGGAGGCGCGTCATCCGTGAAGGGGTGGACGAATCGTCGATCCTGAACAGCTTCGACGCCGGAGTCGGCCACTACCCCGGCACGGGGATGCCGGGCTCGATCGGCAATTTCGCCATCGCAGCTCACGACACCGGCTACGGTGACGCGTTCCGGAACGTCGGCACGTTGCGCCTCGACGACCCCATCTACGTCGAGACCGCGGCCGGCTGGTACACCTACCGATTCCGGAACTTCCAGTGGGTGCAGGCGAGCGAGGTAGGCGTGATCCTGCCCGTGCCAGAACAGCCAGGAACCGCACCCTCTGCACGACTTATCACGCTGACCACCTGCGATCCCCCGTACAACGCGCAGGAACGCGAGATCGCCTATGGCACGCTCGAGCACTTTCAGCCCGGCCGTGGAGCCGGGCCGCCGTCCGGTCGGTAGCGCTGCTGGTCACGGTCCGATCGGCCGAGTCTTGCCGACCAAGCACCTTCCGGCAACCGGGGCGGTCGCTACCGCGTGGTACCCGCCCGACTCCCGACCGTACTGCCCGATCAGGCAGACACCCTTCCATAGCACAGAGAACTGCACCGAAGGAGCGGGAAGCCCGATCGTCGTCCGGTCCTCGGTGACCTCCATGGTCCCCCTCCGGAACCCGGCTGCAACCAGCCCATCGACGAATGCTGGACCGTCGGCCGCGGGGTTCCGCAGGACCGTGCGCCTGTTCACCCTGTTGAACACCGCCAGCTCGAGCACAGCTGGGGCACCCGAGGCCCGGCCGGCCGAAGGCGGGGGTGCGCTCGGCGCAGCCGCCGTTACCGACACACGGTTCGAGGCCGCGATGGTCGGGTCATCCTTGGTGGCACTGCAGCCCGCCAGCGCGAGGGCCAGTCCGGCAGCAAGGGCCAGCGCAGCGCGCACCTGGTTCCCCCTCGGCGACAAGCGCGTCACCACCGCGCGAACTCCTCGACTGGACGCATAGGCTACGCGCCGCCTCCTCGACGCAGCCCGTCGGGGCGTCCCGCCGCAGCGGATGCTCGGTTATACGTCCGCGAAGGCGACCCTCGACACCTGCACCGACCCGTTCGGGGACCACCTCGACGGTATATCGACTGCCTCCGATCGATTGCTCGCGCCCACGCTTGTGTACGAACTGTGCGCAAAGCACGCGATCGTGGCCGACCAGGGGCGCCCGGCCATGAAAGAAAACCGCGGCTTGACCTGGGTTCTCTTGTCTGCGCCCCCAGCAAGATTCGAACTTGCGCCCCTGCCTCCGGAGGGCAGTGCTCTATCCCCTGAGCTATGGGGGCCGAAGGGACGCTCCAGGCTAGCAGGCGAGGAGCGGCGCCTTCCGGCTCGCTCTACATGTCGCGGTAGCGCTTCGCCGCGGCGAGGTGGCCACGGAGGTTCTCGGCGTCGTCCGGCTTCACGTAGCCGGGGGTGTCGCGCTGGATGCGCCAGCCCTCCGCCAGCGGACCGCCGTCGACCACGTCGAAGCCGAACTCGTCGATCAGCTCGGCCACCGTCGCGCGTGCGTCCTCGTCGTCGCCGAAGATCGCCAGCGCCCGGCGGTGCGGGGTGCCCTTCGGGCTGTTCGCGCTCGTCAGATCCGCGGACCCGATGTGGTTGAACGCCTTCACCACCTTCGATTCGGGGAGGTGACGCTGCAGCAGCTCGGACGTCGTCGTGCTCTCGTCGTCCAACTCGGCGATCTGCCCGTCGCGCTGCGGGTAGTAGTTGTTGGTGTCGATCACGATCTTCCCGGCCAGCGGCTCGACGGGCACGGCGTCGATGTTCTTCAGCGGGATGGTCACCACGACGATGTCCCCGGCGCGGGCCGCCTCCTCGGAGGTCCCCGCGGAGGCGCCGTCGCCGATCTCGGCGACGAGGTCCGCGAGCGTGTCCGGCCCCCGCGAGTTGCTGAGCACCGCCTTGTAGCCGTGCTGCACGGCGAGGCGGGCGAGCGCCGAACCGATGTTGCCTGCGCCGATGAGGCCGATCGTGGAGATGTTGCGAACCGTCATGCTCGCCCGAACCCCGGCGTCGCATGCCGGTATGCCCGCATGCGGCTCATTCTCAGGTTCCGGTCAGCCGAGCCGGTCGAGTCCGGAGTGGACCGAGGCGATGAGGCCGGCGGCGTCGCCCGGCTCGTACAGGTCGGGGGACCACGCCAGCACCCAGTAGGGGCCGTGGAAGTCGTTCACCTCGCCGGCTCCTTCGCTCACCTGGAAGTACGCCTCCTCGTGGTACGTCGGCACCGAGTTGCTGCGCTCGACGAGGTCGTTCTTCAGGGCGAGGGCGTCCGCGTCGGAGGGGCGCGCGACCGCGACCTCGAGCACGTGCCCCGTCTTCGCGTCCTTCCAGGCGCACACCGTGCCGTCGAGGGCCGCGAGATGCGCGACGGGGGAGTCCGCCGCCGGTGCCCAGTCGGTGACCGGGGCGTAGCCCGGCGCGATGCTCTGCGCGACGGTCAGGGGCACGAGGGCCGCGCAGGGCGCCTCGACCGGCGTCGCCCCGTTCAGCTGAGGCGTCGGCGGGGGAGTGCTGACCGCGTGCGGGGTCGGCGCCCCGGCGGTCGCGGCTGCGGTGGCGGCGGCCGTCGGCGCGGTGGTGACGGTCTGGCCGACCGGGCTCGAGGTGCAGCCGGCGACGGCGAGCGCCACCCCGAGCGCCAGCGCGCCAGCGACGATCGGCCGTGCGTCCCGCATCCCGTCCCCTCCGTCGAACCGCGCTCGCACGATAGCGAAGCGGGCGGACGGGCCCCGGCAGCGGCCTCGGCGGGGCGCCGCCTCGCGCTTCGGTAGGCTCGAACGCCATGACTCCGGCCGCGCTCCAGGTCGCCATCCGAGACCTCGTCGGGACGGTGGCCGCCGACCGGGGCGTCGACGCCGCCCTCAGCGAGGCGGAGATCGTGCTCGAGCGGCCGCGCAGCCGCGAGCACGGCGACTGGGCGAGCACCGTCGCCATGCGCGCCGCCAAGCGGATCGGCATGGCGCCCCGCGACCTCGCCGCGCAGCTCGCCACCGGGCTCCAGCGGCTGCCGGGCGTCGCGGCCGTCGACGTGGCCGGCCCCGGGTTCATCAACATCACGCTCGAAGCGGCCGCCGCCGGCGAGCTGGCGCGCCGCATCGTGACCGAGGGGGAGGCGTACGGGCGCGGCGAGGCGCTCACCGGCGTGCGGATGAACCTCGAGTTCGTCTCCGCGAACCCGACCGGCCCGGTGCACCTCGGTGGCACCCGGTGGGCCGCCGTCGGCGACAGCCTCGCGCGCATCCTCGCCGCGCAGGGCGCCGACGTCGCGCGGGAGTACTACTTCAACGACCACGGCGCGCAGATCGACCGGTTCTCGGCCAGCCTGCTGGCCGCGCACCTCGGTGAGCCCACGCCGGAGGACGGCTACGGCGGGGCGTACATCGGCGAGATCGCCGCCCGCGTGGCCGCCGCCCACCCGGAGGTCGACGACCTGCCGCGCGAGGAGGCCCGCGAGGTGTTCCGCCGCGAGGGGGTCGACCTCATGTTCGGCGACATCCGCTCGTCGCTCCACGACTTCGGCGTCGACTTCGACGTCTACTTCCACGAGAACTCGCTCTACGAGTCCGGTGCCGTCGAGCACGCCGTCGCCCGGCTGCGGGAGCTCGGGCACATCTACGAGGCCGACGGAGCCACCTGGCTGCGGACCACGGAGTTCGGCGACGACCGCGACCGGGTCGTGCTGAAGAGCAACGGCGAGGCCGCCTACATCGCCGGGGACATCGCCTACTACCTGAACAAGCGGGAGCGCGGGTTCGACCGCTGCCTGATCATGCTCGGCGCCGACCACCACGGCTACATCGGCCGGCTCATGGCCGTCGCCGCGGCGTTCGGGGACACCCCGTACGTGAACCTCGAGGTGCTGATCGGGCAGATGGTCAACCTCGTGAAGGACGGTGTCCCGATGCGGATGTCGAAGCGGGCGGGCACGGTCATCACCATGGAGGACCTCGTCGACGCCGTCGGGGTCGACGCCGCGCGGTACACGCTGGTCCGCTCGAGCGTCGACACGGCCCTCGACGTCGACCTCGACCTCGTCGCGAAGCACACGAACGACAACCCCGTCTACTACGTGCAGTACGCCCACGCCCGCACGCGGTCGGTGGCGCGGAACGCGGATGCGGCGGGCGTCACCCGGCACGACGGCGGGGAGGACGCCTTCGACCCGGCCCTGCTCACGCATCCGACCGAGTCGGAGCTGCTCGGCACCCTGGAGCAGTTCCCGCGCACGGTCGAGCGGGCCGCCGAGCTGCGGGAGCCGCATCGCATCGCCCGGTACCTCGAGCAGCTGGCCGGCAACTACCACCGCTGGTACGACTCGTGCCGCATCATCCCGCCCGCCGGCGAGGAGCTCGGCCCCGTGCACCGCACCCGCCGCGTCGTGAACGAGGCCGTCGGGCAGGTGCTGCGCAACGGCCTCGGCCTGCTCGGCGTCGGCGCCCCGGACCGGATGTAGCGGATCGTGGCCACGTCCGTCGACACGAAGCCCCTGCCGGTGGTGCAGCCACCCCGCCGGCGGCGGCACCCGGTGCGCACGACGGTGATCGTGCTGCTCGTGCTCGTCGTCCTCGCGGTCGTGGCGCTCGTCGTGGGCGACGGGATCTTCCGCGGCTACGCGGAGCGGCAGATCGACACGGACGTGCAGCACAGCCTGCCCGAGGGGGTCACCGGCACCGTCCACTCGAGGATCGAGGGTGGATCGGCGATCCAGCAGTTCCTGCACGGCTCGTTCGACGACGTCCTGCTCACCTCCGACGACCTGAGGATCGAGGGAGGAGCGGCGAGCGCCCGGGTGCGGGTGCACGGGCTGCCGGTCGACGGCACCGGCGCCGTCCGCAGCGCGACCGGCTCCCTCACCGTCAGCCAGGCGTCGCTGAAGAACCTCGCGCCGCTCGACGCCGCGCAGGCCAGCGCACCGACGCTCGGGTCCGGCACGGTCGCCACCTCGGTCAAGCGGACCGTGCTCGGCGTGCCGATCACCGTCGACGTCACCCTCGTGCCGAGCGTGCGCGGCAAGTACGTGCACCTCAGCCCCACGAAGGCGACGCTGAGGAGCGGGCCGATCTCGGTGCCCGGCACGACCCTCATCCGCACCCTGCTGCCGGACGGCATCTCCGTCTGCGCGGCGAAGTACCTGCCGCCCGCCGTGCGGCTCACCGCGATCGACGTGCGCAGCGGCTCCGCGACCCTCGACCTCGTCGCGTCCGGGCTCGACCTCGGCACGCTGCAGCGGGGCGCGACCGGCTCCTGCTGAGGTCCCGGCGCCTCGATAGGCTCTCGTGTCCCCATCGCGAAAGGGCCCTCCCGTGATCCAGCCGAACCCTCTCGCGTCGGCGCGCCTCCGCGAGGACCCGGTCGACCTCGATCCCGCGGTCTGGCCGGCCGGCAGCGTGCGGCACCCCGACGGCGCCGTGCGGATCGGCGGCGCGGACGTCCGCGAGCTCGCCGCCCAGCACGGCACGCCGCTCTACGTGCTCGACGAGCGCGTCGTGCGCGACCGGGCCTCGGCGGCTCGGGCCGCGATCGAGCGCGCCGCCGCGGGGGCGGGCGTGCACGCCCACGTCTACTACGCCGGCAAGGCCTTCCTCTCGTCCGACGTCGTCCGCTGGATGCTCGCCGCCGGCCTCCGGGTGGACGTCTGCACCGGGGGAGAGCTGGCTCTGGCGCTCGCCGCCGGTGCCCCGGGGGCCTCCCTCGGGTTCCACGGCAACGACAAGTCCGACGGCGAGATCGCGGCCGCCGTCGAGGCCGGCGTCGGCGCCCTCGTGCTCGACTCGGCCTCCGAGGTCAGCCGGGTCGCGGCCGCCGCCGCGCGCGCCGGCCGCGTGCAGGCGGTGCGGCTGCGGGTGAACTCCGGCGTGCACGCCTCGACCCACGAGTACCTGGCCACCGCCCGCGAGGACCAGAAGTTCGGGGTCGCGCTCGGCGACGTGCCGGCGATCGTCGCCGCCATCCGCGCCGAGCCGGCGCTGCGCTTCCTCGGCCTCCACTCGCACCTCGGCTCGCAGATCGTCGGCAGCGCCGGGTTCGCGGAGGCCGCGCGGCGCCTGCTCGCCCTGCACCGCGACCTCCTCGACGG
>JAICSU010000150.1 GCA_025936735.1 Amnibacterium sp. | reverse complement strand
GCGCGATCGAACGGTTCGCGCCCGCTCTCGCGCACCGCGTGTACAGCGGGCACAACGGCATGCACGCGCTGACGCCGCCACCCGCCGGCACGACGACGGTCGTCGCCGTCGGCCGGGGCATGTCCTGGCTGCGGGACTCGTTCGCCGGATGCCGCACGGTCGCGCACCTCGACAGCGGGCTCGACGTGCACAGCGAGGAGCAAGGGGCTCCGGTGCAGGTCTGCACGGGCCGGTCGGCGCCGATGGCCGCGATCTGGGCCCGCACCGCCCACCTGGGCTGAGCAGCCTCAGCGGCAGGGCCAGGCGCCCGACGTGGTGAACGCCGGGTCGTGGGTGCGCTGCATGTACTCCTCGAAGCGGGCGGCCTGCTCCCGGCACCAGTCGACCTGCTTCTCGTGCAGCTCTCCGGCCGACAGGTCGAGGTCCTCGGCGAAGCGGACCGCGATCGCCTGCGCGAGCCGGCCCGCGGCGATCGCGTCGGCGCCCGCGTCGTGCGCGCCGATCAACGGGATCCCGTACGCGGCCGCCGCCGCCTCGAGCGTGCGCTTGCCCTTGCGGTACCGGTCGACCGCCTTGTCGAGCACCAGCGGATCGACGATCGGCGCCGGCAGCTCGAGCGGGGGCACCCCGACCCGGGCCGCCTCCGCCGCCAGCAGGGTGAGGTCGTACGGCGCGTTGTAGATGACGAGGGGGAAGCCGCGCTCGAACACGCTGCGGATCGCGGCGATGATCTCGGGCACGACCTCGTAGGGGGAGCGCCCGAACCGGCGCGCGCGGTCGGTGCTGATGCCGTGCACCCGCGCGGCGCCGTCGGGGATCTCGACGCCCGGATCCACGATCCAGTCCTTGCGCTCCACCACGGCGCCCGTCTCGTCGATCACGCCCACGTGCGCCGTGACGATGCGCGCAACGGCCGTGTCGACCCCCGTCGTCTCGAGGTCGAAGACGCCGAGCGCCTTCGACCACGCCGCCTGCGCGGCGACCTCCTGAGCCGTGGCCCCGATGGTCGTCACCGCGTCGAGCTGGACCCCCACATCCGTCATGCGGCGATGCTAGGAGCGACCTCGGACAGCGCCCGGGTGCCCCGCCTACAACGCCGGCGCGGGCCCGGGCGGCAGCACGGGGATCGCCGTGGTGGTCGTCGGCGGCTCCTGCGGGAGCACCACCTTCAGCCAGAAGAAGGTCTGCGTGCCGAGCGTGATCGTCACCCGGCCCTGCTCGTCGAACGACGGGAAGCGCGCCCCGCCGAACAGGTCCGTGAGCTGCGCGCCCGCGAGCTGGGGCGCCGTGACGGTGAACGCGATGGGGTTCTGCGAGAAGCTGAACGCGCAGAGCACCTGCTCGGGGGCGTCGCCGAGGCCCGTGGGCGTGCCGGTGCCCGCGTACGAGCGGAGGAACGCGAGCGCCGAGTCGTGATCGGTCGGCAGCACGGTGAGATCGCCGAGCCCGAACACCGGGTGCGCCTTGCGGGTGTGGATCACGTTCCGGATCCAGTGCAGCAGCGACCGGGACTGCGCCAGCTGCGACTCCACGTTGACGAGCGAGTAGTGGTAGACGAGCGACTGCACCACCGGGAGGTAGAGCTTGCCCGGATCCGCCGTCGAGAAGCCCGCGTTGCGGTCGGGCGTCCACTGCATCGGGGTGCGCGAGGAGTCGCGGTCGTTCAGCCAGATGTTGTCGCCCATCCCGATCTCGTCCCCGTAGTAGAGGAACGGGCTGCCGGGCAGCGAGAACAGCAGGGCGTGCGCCAGCTCCGTCTCGGCCCGGGAGTTGTCGAGCAGCGGGGCGAGGCGCCGGCGGATGCCGATGTTGGAGCGCATCCGCGGGTCGTACGCGTACCAGCCGTACATCGCCTGCCGGTACTCCTCGTCGACCATCTCGAGGGTCAGCTCGTCGTGGTTGCGGAGGAAGACGCCCCAGGCGGCGGCGTCCGGGATGTCGGTCGTCTCGGAGAGGATCCGCACCAGCTCGGTGGCCGTCTGCGACCGCAGCGAGTAGAAGATGCGTGGCATGACGGGGAAGTCGAAGGCCATGTGGCACTCCGGCTCCTCCTCGCTGCCGAAGAACGCCGCCACCTCGCGGGGCCACTGGTTCGCCTCGGCGAGCAGGATGCGGCCCGGGTACTCCCGGTCCACGTACTCGCGCAGCTCCTTGATGAACTCGTGCGTCTTCGGCTCGCCCTCGCCGTTGCCCTCGTCGCTCTCGTAGAGGTAGGGGATCGCGTCGAGGCGCAGCCCGTCGACCCCCATGTCCAGCCAGAACTTCACGATGTCGACGATCGCCTCGCGGACGGCGGGGTTCTCGAAGTTGAGGTCCGGCTGGTGGGAGAAGAAGCGGTGGAAGTAGAACTGGCGCCGTACCGGGTCGAACGCCCAGTTCGAGTCCTCGGTGTCGACGAAGATGATGCGGATGTTCGGGTACTTCTCGTCGGTGTCGCTCCAGACGTAGAAGTCGCCGTACGGACCCTCGGGATCGCTTCGGCTCTGCTGGAACCACTCGTGGTCGACGGAGGTGTGGTTCAGCGGGAAGTCCATGATGATCCGCATGTTGCGCTCGTGCGCGCGGCGCACCAGGTCGCGGAACTCGTCGATCGTGCCGAACTCGGGCAGCACCCGCTTGAAGTCCGAGATGTCGTAGCCGCCGTCGCGGAGCGGCGACATGTAGAAGGGCGGCAGCCAGAGGCAGTCGATGCCGAGCCACTGCAGGTAGTCGAGCCGGGAGGCGAGCCCACCGAGGTCGCCCGTGCCGTCGCCGTTCGAGTCGACGAAGCAGCGCACCATCACCTCGTAGAACACCGCCCGCTTGTACCAGAGCGGATCCCTCGTGAGGCCCGGCAGCTGGATCGGGGCAGTGAAGCTCACAGGTCTGGCGCCCTTCGTCAACGGCCTACGGGTGTCGCCATCCTAGGGCGGGGCGCGCGGCGCTCCCCGAGGGCCACCTGCGCCGGGCGCCTCACCGGCGGACGGGTCGCGGACTCCTAGGCTGAACGGGATGAAGGTCGTGCCCTCGCCCTACGCCGCGCTCCTCGCGCGCACCTCGCTGACGCAGCACGAGACCCTGGTCGACGGCGTCCCGGTCTCCTGGTGGGAGTACGGGCAGCCGGGCGAGGGCCCGACGCTGCTCCTCGTGCACGGCTTCCGGGGGGACCATCACGGCCTCGAGCCGGTGATCGCGTACCTGCCGGGCGTGCACATCGTGGCCCCTGACCTGCCCGGGTTCGGGCTCTCGGCGCCGCTGCCGGGGGAGCACTCCATCGACGGGTACGCGGCGTGGCTCGCCGCGTTCGCTCCCGCGGTCGGGCTCGACGCGTCGGTGATCGTGCTCGGTCACTCCTTCGGCACCATCGTCGTCGCCGCGGCGCTCGCCGACGGGCTGCAGGCGGACCGCGCGATCCTCGTCAACCCGATCGCGGCGCCCGCGCTCGCCGGCCCGAACGCCCTCGGCACCCGCCTCGCGTCCCTCTACTACCGGGTCGGTGCCCTGCTGCCCGAGCGCATCGGCGGCGCGCTCCTGAAGAACCGGCTCGTCGTCCGCGGCTCGTCCATCGTGCTCGCGAAGACGCGGGACCGCGCGCTGCGCCGCTGGATCCACAACCAGCACGACCGCTACTTCTCCGGCTACGCCGAGCGCCGCGTCGTGCTCGAGGCGTTCCGCGCCTCCGTCACCCACGACGTGACCGAGTACGCGGACCGGATGACCCTGCCCGTGCACCTCGTCGCGGCGGAGCACGACGACATCACGTTCGTGAAGGACGTCGAGGCGCTGCAGCGGATGCTGCCGGACGCGACCCTCACCGTGATCCCCGACGTCGGGCACCTCGTGCACTACGAGACCCCGGAGGCCGCGGCGCGCGAGATCGCCCGGTTCGCGGGCGTCCCCGTGCCGTGAGCACCCCGATGCGCCTCGTCATCGACTGCCGCTACATCCGCCGCGACGGGCGCCACGACGGCATCAGCCGCTACACCGCGGGGATCACCGGGGGACTCGGCCGGCTCGTCCCGCTCACCATGCTCATCGACGACGAGCGGCAGCTGCAGCTGCTGCCCGATCTGCCCTGGGTCAGGACCCGGCCGGTGACGCATCCGCTCGAACCGCTCATCCCCCGGGTCGTGAACCGCCTGCGCCCCGACGTGGTGTTCAGCCCGATGCAGACGTCCGGCTCGATCGGGCGCCGCTACGGGCTCGTGCTCACGCTGCACGACCTCATCTACTACCGCCACCGCACCCCGCCGACGGAGTTCGCGTGGTGGGTGCGGCTGCTCTGGCGCGTCGCCTACCTCAGCTACCTGCCGCAGCGGATCCTGCTCGCCCGCGCCGACGAGGTCGTCACCGTCTCCGAGACCGTCGCGAGGGAGATCTCTCGGCACCGGCTCACGCGCCGCCGCGTGACCGTCGTGCCGAACGCACCGGACAGCCCGCCCCTCGACGAGGCGGCGCCCGGGCCGCGGGAGCGCTCCATCGTCTACATGGGCGCGTTCATCGGCTACAAGGACGTGCCGACGCTGGTGCGGGCCGCGGCGCTGCTGCCCGGCTGGACGCTGCATCTCGCGAGCCGCATCTCGGCGGCCGAGCGCGCCTCCCTCGAGCGGGTCGCCGCCGAGGCGGGCGGCGCAGACCTCCTCTTCCACGACGGCGTCGACGAGGCCGAGTACGCGGCGCTGCTCGACTCCGCCACGGCCCTCGTCTCCGCGTCGCGCGACGAGGGGTTCGGCCTGCCCGTCGTGGAGGCGATGAGCCGCGGGGTGCCCGTCGTGCTCACCGACATCCCCATCTTCCGGGAGGTCGGCGGGGACGCGGCCCTCTACGCCCGGGTCGGGGATCCCGCCTCCTTCGCCGCCGCCATCCGGCGGCTCGGGGACGCGGGGGAGTGGCGAAGGCGCTCCGTCACCGCGCTCGCCCACGTCGCCACCTACAGCTGGGACGCCTCCGCGTCCCGCCTGCTGCCGGTGCTGCAGCGGGTGGCGGAGCGCCGCCGCACCCGCTGACCCCGGGCGCCGCGGGCGGTTTCGGCCCGTGCGGGCGGGCGCGCCCGCCCGGATCGGCCGAATCGGGGGTCAGTCGCCGGTGGCGACGGGGTCCTCGGCGGGGAGCAGGTCGGCGGACCAGGGGCGCCCCGCGAAGGTGACGAGGGAGATGCGGCCGTCCTCGACCCGGAACACGTGGTCGGAGCCGTTCTCGATGCGCACCCCGTGCTCCGGCCAGGCCCAGTCAGTCGTGCTCCGCACGAGCGAGCCGATCACGCCGCCGTGGGTGACGACGAGCACGCGGCTGTCCGGGTGCCGCTCCGCGAGCGCGACCAGGGCCGGCACCGCCCGCTCGAGCACCGACTCGCGCGACTCGCGGGCCTTCAGCTCGCCGCCCCACCGGCGGTCGATCTCCTCCCCGGTCAGGCCCTCGGCCTCGCCGTAGTTGCGCTCGACCAGCGCCTCGACGAGCTCGGGGCCCGGCAGGCCCACCTCCCGGGCGATGATCTCGGCCGTCTCGGCGGCCCGCGCGAGCGGGCTGGCGACGATCGCGTCCCAGTGCTGCGAGCGGAGGCGGCGGCCCGCATCCCTCGCCTGCCGGCGGCCGGTCTCGTTCAGGGGGATGTCGGACAGGCCCTGGACCCTGCCGAGCCGGTTCCACTCGGTCTCGCCGTGGCGCACGAGGACGAGGTCGGTCATGACGCGGCTCCGGGGGTCGAGGGACGCGGGCCGAGGGCGGTTCAGGCCAGGAGGTGCGCGCGCAGGGCGCTCAGGATCTCGGAGGTCCCGCCATCGATCTTAACCGCGGCCACCTTGTCGCCCTTCGTCTCGCCCCTGTTGACGATCACGATCGGGATGCGCTTCCGGCGTGCCTGCTCGAGCAGACGGATGCCGCTGTTCACCGCGAGCGAGGAGCCTGCGACGAGCAGCGCGTCGGCCGTGCGGACGAGCGCGCTCGCCTCCACGAACCTCTCGGTGGGGACGAACTCGCCGAAGAAGACCACGTCCGGCTTCAGCACCCCGCCGCACACCGTGCAGTCCGGGACCACGAAGTTGGTCACATCGCCGACGTCCGCGTCGCCGTCCGGGTTGAGCGTCGCCGCCGCCCCCCGCTCGACGAACCAGCCGTTCGCCGCCTCGATCCGCGCGGCGATGCTCGACCGGGCGAAGGTCTGCCCGCAGTCGAGGCAGAGCACCCGGTGAACCGAGCCGTGCACCTCCACCACGCGGCGCGAGCCCGCCTTCGCGTGGAGGCCGTCGACGTTCTGCGTGATGACGCCGGTCAGCCGCCCCGCCGCCTCGAGCCCGGCCAGGGCGAGGTGGCCGGCGTTCGGTTCGGCCGCGACGAATCGTGCCCACCCGAGGTAGCTGCCGGCCCAGTAGCGCTGCCGGAACGGCACGCCCGAGACGAACTGCTGGATGGTCATCGGCGTGCGCGGCACGGAACCGCGGCCGCGGTAGTCGGGGATCCCGGAGTCGGTGCTGATGCCGGCGCCGGTCAGGACGGCGATGCGGCCGCCCAGCAGCGGCAAGGCCTGCTCGAGGACCGCGGACGCCGCCGGGGCGACCGCCGGGCTCGGGCTCATGCCGGGCAGCATAACGGCGCCGCTCCCGGGGTCGGTCCCGCGCGGCGCGGTGACGAGGGCGACGCTCTATATGCGGATGTCTTGACGCTAGAAGCCGGTCGGCGTAGCGTTCCTCGAAGCGGATCGAGGCCGGGTGCGCCCCGTCCGTCGGGGAGCGGTGATGTCGGGATCAGGGACCGCGGCCGTGACGAGCCGCACGGCGCGGCTGGCCGCGGCCGGCGTCAGCATCTGGCTGGACGACCTCTCCCGGGACCGGAT
>JAICSU010000056.1 GCA_025936735.1 Amnibacterium sp. | reverse complement strand
GGCCCCGAGGTCGCGGAGGTGCTCGGCCGCTCCGTGGCGGAGGGCGAGAGCGCCTCGATCGTGGATGCTCTCGACTTCCTCGCACACCACGAGGGGCACGGCATGGAGGCCGCCTTCAGCCCGGCCGGGCTGGAGCGCCTGCGCCGCGCGGGCCGCACCTTCGCCGAGCTGCGCACCCGCTCGGGCGGCGACCTCGGCGACTTCGTGCACCTCGTCGTCGAGGCCCTCGACCTCGACATCGAGGTGCTCGCGAACGAGGGCCGGGCCGACCTCGCCGCGCTCCACGCGTTCGACGAGGCCCTCGCCGGGTACCTGCAGGTGGCGGAGGGGGCGACGCTCGGCGGGTTCCTCGGCTGGCTCGCGGCCGCGGAGCAGAAGGAGGACCTCTCCCCGCGCAGCGATCCGCCGGAGGCGGGAACGGTGCAGATCCTCACCGTGCACGGCGCCAAGGGCCTCGAGTGGGACGTCGTCGCGGTGCCCAGGATGGTGGCGGACGAGCTGCCGGCGAAGCCGAAGAGCACCCGCGGGTGGCTCGCGCCCGGCGTCCTGCCGTGGGAGTTCCGGGGCGACGCCGCGGAGCTGCCCGTGTTCCCCTGGCGGTCGCTCGCGGACCGCGCCGAGCTGAAGCTCGCGCTGCAGGCCTACCAGGGCGCCGTCGCCGCGTCCTTGCTCGCGGAGGAGCGGCGGCTCGCCTACGTCGCCGTCACCCGGGCGCGCCACCGCCTGCTGCTCAGCGGGTCCTTCTGGGCGACGCAGAAGACGCCCCGGTCGCCGTCCTGCTACCTGGCCGAGCTCGCGGACGCCGGCCTCATCGAGGCTCCGCCGTCCGCGCCCGAATCGACGACGCGGCCGGAGGGCGCCCCTGCTGAGCGCTTCCTCTGGCCGGCCGACCCGCTCGGAGCGCGCCGGGACGCCGTGGAGGCGGCGGCCGCGGCCGTGCGCTCGGCGGACCCGGACGACGCGGGCCGCTGGCTCGTGCCGGTCGATGCGCTGCTCGCGGAGCGCGCCGAGCAGCTGGCGGGCGGCGGCCCGGTGCCGCTGCCCGACCGCATCCCCGCGTCCCGGTTCAAGGACTTCGTGGACGATCCCGACGCGGTGCTCGCCGCCCTGCGGCGGCCGATGCCGGAACGGCCGTACCGGGCCACGCGGCTCGGCACCCTCTTCCACGCCTGGGTCGAGGACCGGGCCCGCCTCGCCCCGTCCACCGAGCTGGTCGACGCCCTGCTCGAGGAGCGCGACGGCGACCCGGAGGTCGGCGACCCGATCGTCGGCCTCGAGGCGCTGCAGGAGCGGTTCCTCGCGAGCCCATGGGGCCGCCTCGAACCGATCGAGGTCGAGACGGAGATCCAGGTGCCGTTCGAGGGGCGCGTGCTCGTCTGCAAGCTCGACGCCGTCTACCGGCGCGAGGGCCGGATCGAGATCGTCGACTGGAAGACCGGTGCCCCGCCGTCGTCCGCCGCCGACCTGGAGCTGAAGCAGTTCCAGCTGGCGTTGTACCGGTTCGCCTACGCGGAGCGCGAGCGGATCGACCCGGAGACGGTCGACGCGGTCTTCTACTACGTCGCCGCCGATCGGATCGTGCGCCCCGAGCGGCTCTACTCCCCGGAGGAGCTGCGGGAGCGCTGGGCGACGGTCGCGGGCAGGGGGACCGGGCCGGTCCTCTCGAGCATCATCGAGCGCTGATCGTCGAGCATCCGCTCCACCTCGCCGACGGTGAGCACGGGCAGCGGATCCGCGCCGAGGGAGCCGGCCGTGTCGTCCTCCACACCGCGGGTCAGCGCGGTCAGCATCCCGACCGCGTCCGCCACGACGTCGCGCCTTCCGGTGTCGCGGCCGTAGAGCAGCCAGCGCGCCAGCTCGAGCTCCGCGTGCAGCGTCGCCCGCTGCCGGAGGGACGGATCGGCGGCGCCCCGGCGCAGCGCGTGGTAGCCGGCGAACACGGCACCGGCGGCGCCCGGCACGGGGAGGCCGAGCACCCAGGCGAGGTCACGGGCCGGATCGCCGACCTGCAGCTCCGCCCAGGCGAGCAGCGCCGACACCGCCTCGTCCGGCGCGCCGCGGGGCGCGGTCAGCACGGTCTCCGGGCGGAGGGCGCCGTGCAGCACCGTCGGGGTGAACTGCCAGAGGGTGGCGTCATCGAGCGCCCGCTCCCAGCGGTCCAGCAGCGGGGAGGGCACGCTCGCGGTCGCCGCCGCCCTGTCCACGATCTGCGCGACGGCGCGCTGCGCCTCCGTCGCGCTCTGCACGGGCAGGCCGGCGTCGGCCACGAGGCCCGTCGGCAGGGCGTGGAGGGCCGCGACGGCGCCGGCGATCGACGCGGCGAGGGGGCCGCCCGGCACGACGGCCGCGGGCCGCAGCCGCGAGCCCGGGACGTACTCGGTCACCACCGTGGTGGGCGTGTCGGCCGTGCCGAGCACCGTCGGCACCGCGAACGGCAGGCGGGAGCGCGCGCCGGAGGTCAGCGCGTCCAGGGCCCGGACCTCCGCGAGGATGCGGTGCGCGGCCCGTGCCGTCGCCGGGATGCGCACCACGGCGTGCCGTCCGTCGACGGCGGTGATCAGGGCGGCGTCGTGCTCGCCGTCGCCGCCTCCCGTGAACGGACGGGCGACCGCCACCTCGAGCCCGGGCACGGCCGATGTCGCCAGCGCGGCTAGGGTGAAATGGTGCCTGGACATGGCCTCCAGGCTAGGTCGCGGGCGGGACGGCCTCCCGCAGGTCCGCCAGCGAGGGCCCGGCGTGTCGGGCGTGACACGGAAGGTCGCCACCGCTATGCGCGAGACGTTCATGGACCGGCTGCCGCTCTCCCGCACCGCCGTGGACCGCGACGCGGCGACGCGGGACGTGCCCGGCGCCCTGGAGGCGGCGTGG
Organism: Amnibacterium sp.; assembly: GCA_025936735.1. Taxonomy (GTDB): domain Bacteria; phylum Actinomycetota; class Actinomycetes; order Actinomycetales; family Microbacteriaceae; genus Amnibacterium. The sequence goes on along the minus strand of JAICSU010000056.1, from coordinate 10,452 downwards.
GCCGACGAGCGCACCCGCGTGCTCGTGCTCGGCCGCCAGAAGGCGCTGCTCGCCCCCGGCTCCGGCCGGCTCCGGCTGGCCCTCCTGCCCCCGTCGCAGGTGCCGGATCCGCAGCTCGTGCTCTACCTCGGACGCACCCTCGAGGACGCCGACGACGCCCCGGCCGGCACGGTCGTGCTCGCGGCGGTCCTCGACGACGCGGCGGCGGACGCGGTCGCGGCGGACCCGGACCGCTGGGCCGACCTCCGCACCCAGGGCGCGGTGCTCGACGCGCGTGACGCCGGGCTCTTCACGGAGGGACTGGGCCTCGCGAACTGGCACCGCACCCACCCGCACTCGCCGCGCACGGGGGCGCCGACCGTCATCGGCCGAAGCGGCTGGGTGCGCTACCCGAGCGGGCACGAGGCGGAGGCGAGCGGGGAGCACGTCTTCCCGCGCACGGACCCCGCGGTCATCGTCGGCGTGATCGACGGCCGGGACCGGATGCTGCTCGCCTCCAACGCGGCGTGGCCCGAGGACCGCTACTCCGTCGTCGCCGGGTTCGTGGAGCCCGGGGAGTCGTTCGAGGCGGCCGTGCAGCGCGAGGTGATGGAGGAGACCGGCATCGCCGTCGCTACGACGGAGTACCTGGGCTCCCAGCCGTGGCCGTTCCCGGCCTCCGTGATGGTGGGCTTCCTCGCCCGCACCGCCCCCGAAGATCCCGCCGAGGTGCGGGTCGACGGGGTCGAGATCCGCGAGGCGCGGTGGTTCGAGCGGGACGAGCTCGCCGCGGCGGCGTCCGCCGGCCGGATCCGGCTGCCGGGCTCCACCTCGATCGCCCGGGCGATCATCGAGCACTGGTACGGCGGCCGCCTGGACGGCGACTGGTGACCGACCCCGAGGCGCTCCTCGAGCCCCTCGACGAGCAGCAGCGGGCCGCCGCGACGGCGCTCACCGGCCCGGTGGTCGTGCTCGCCGGCGCGGGCACCGGCAAGACCCGGGCGATCACCCACCGCATCGCGTACGGCGTCGCCACCGGCGTCTACCCGCCCAAGCGGGTGATGGCCCTCACGTTCACCACCCGGGCCGCCAGCGAGCTGCGGTCCCGCCTCACGGCCCTCGGCGCCGCCGGGGTCGCCGCGCGCACGTTCCACTCCGCCGCGCTCGCGCAGCTGAACTACTTCTGGCCGCAGCTGCTCGGCGCGAGCGCCCCGAGCGTGCTGGAGGGCAAGGCACGGCTCGTCACGCAGGCCGCCGAGGTGCTCCGGCTGAGGCTCGACACCGCAGGGGTCCGCGATGCGGCGGCCGAGATCGAGTTCCGCAAGGCCAGCGCCCTCTCGCTCGCCGAGTACGCCGAGCGGGCCGTCGCGCGTCCGCTCCCGGCCGGCCTCGACATCGACCGGATGGTAGCCCTGCAGGAGCTGTACGAGACCCTGAAGGACGAGCGGCGCCTGATCGACTTCGAGGACGTGCTGCTCGCGACGGCCGGCATGATCACGAGCGAGCCGCAGGTCGCCACCGAGGTCCACGAGCAGTACCGGTTCTTCACCGTCGACGAGTACCAGGACGTGTCGCCCGCGCAGCAGCTTCTGCTCGACGCCTGGCTCGGTGACCGGGCCGACGTCTGCGTGGTCGGTGACGCGAGCCAGACGATCTACTCGTTCGCGGGCGCCCGCGCCGACTACCTGCTCCGGTTCGGCGAGCGGCGCGGCGGGGCGACCGTGCTGCGCCTCGAGCACAACTACCGGTCGGTCGACGGCGTCGTCCGCACCGCCAACGCCCTGATGAACGCCCGCCCGGGAGCGCTGCAGCTGACCGCGGCGCGGCGCTCCTCGGAGCCGCGGGAGCCGGCCGTGCAGCTGCGCACCTACCCGTCCGATGCGGAGGAGGCCGCCGGCGTCGCCGCGGACGTCGCGGCGCTCGTCGCGGCGGGCACCCGTCCGTCGGACATCGCCGTGCTGCTGCGGTACAACGGCCAGTCGGCGCTGCTCGAGCAGGCGCTCGCCGACGCGGGTGTCCCCGTGCGCACCCGGGGCTCCCTGTCGTTCTTCGAGCATCCGGTGATCAAGCAGGCCCTCATGCTGCTGCGGGGAGCGTCGGTGGCGCGGCTCGAGGAGCCCCTGTTCAAGTCGGTCTCCGACGTGCTGCGGGAGCTCGGGCACACGCACCACGCCCCGCCGGGGCCGGGGGAGCAGCGCACCCGCTGGGAGCTGCTCGACGCGCTCGCCACGCTCGCCGAGCAGGCCCCCGCGGGGACGACGCTGCAGACGTTCGTCGCGGAGCTCGCCGAGCGGGCGGCCGCGCAGCACGACCCGCCGATCGAGGCGATCACGATCGCCACGCTGCACTCGGCGAAGGGCCTCGAGTGGCCGGTCGTCTTCGTGGTCGGGCTCGCCGACGGCCTGCTGCCGATCGGCTACGCCACGACCCCGGAGCAGATCGAGGAGGAGCGCCGGCTGCTCTACGTGGGGGTGACGCGGGCACGGGACCGGCTGCGGCTCTCCTGGGCGCGCAGCGGCGCGTCCCGGGTGGGGGAGCGGCGGCCGTCGCGCTTCCTGGCCGACCTCAGGCTGCCGGACCCGGGGACCGGCACGAGCAGCGCGCGTGCCAGGGTCGCGCGAGTCGGCTGACGGATCCGTCGCTCGCGACCCGCACCGCCGATCCCGCGAGCCCCGCGTCCCCGCCCGCCCGGATCGCTCGCACGGCCGCCGCGAGTCGCGCCTGCAGCTCCATCCGCAGCGCCGGAGCGTCGGCGGCCGCGGCGCGGCCGAGTCCGAGCAGCTGAGCGCCGAGCACCGGCCACGCCGGATCCGCGTCGACGCGGTGCTCGTCGGCGCAGCGGAGGCAGGGGGTCGCCCCGGGGACCACGAACGGCCCGAGCACCGCGGCCCGCTCACCGAACACGACGGGCAGGTGCGGCACGTCGCGCGCGAGCCAGCGGGCCGCCCGGCCGGGCGCCAGCACGTGGTGGGCGGCGAGGAGGACGAGCGGCGGCGAATCCGGCGGCGGTGGCGCGGCGGGGTCCCGGGCGCGCATCCCGTCGGCGACGCCGAGACCGGCGACGAGGTCGGGCGGCCCCTCCACGAGCACCGGCAGGGAGGGTGCCGCGGGCTCCGGCAGCAGGGCCGGTCGGACCGCGTCGAGGAGCCGCTGCAGCTCGGCCGGTTCCACCAGCCGAGCGGCCGCGAGCGCCGCCAGAGCGGGCGGATCGGTTCCGGCGACGAGCGCGGCGACGAGCCGCTCGGCCGTCGGCGGCAGGTCGGTCAGCACCGCGAGGGGAGGATCGACGCCGATCTGCAGGGTCGACGGGGAACGCCAGACGAGGGCCGCGGCCGGGTCGATGCGGAGCACGGCCGGGATGATGCGCGCGCCGAGCCGTCGCCGCAGCGGTTCTCCACAGGTCAGACCGGCGGCGGGGGCTCCTCGCCGCGCAGCAGGTCGGCGATCTCCCGGTCGACGTCGTCGGGCGGCTCGCCGCCGCCGGTGAGGCGGGCGACGATACGGTCCGGGTCGTCGATGTCCGCCGCGGTCGGCAGCAGGTCGGGGTGGGACCAGAGCGAGTCCCGCGCCTCCACCCCGACCGCTTCGGTGATCCGACGCCACATCGCGGCCGCCTCCCGCAGCCGGCGGGGACGCAGCTCGAGGCCGACGAGGGTGGCGAACGCCTGCTCGCCGGGGCCGCCGGTGGCGCGGCGCCGTCGCACGGTCTCCGCCACGGCGTCCGCGCGCGGCAGGCGCTTCGTCGCCTCGGCCGTCACGACGTCGACCCACCCCTCCACCAGGGCGAGCACGGTCTCGAGCCGGGCGAGGGCTGCGAGCTGCCCCTCCGTCTTCGGCGGGATCAGCTCGCCGTTGGAGAACGCCTCACGCAGCCGCTCGGTGTCCGTCGGGTCGAAGTCCGTCACGAAGGACTGCACCTGGTCGAGGTCGATCGACAGGTCCTGCGAGAAGTCGCCGATGGCGCTCGTGAGGTTGAGGCGCAGCCAGCGCGCGTGCCGGAAGAGGCGGGCGTGCGCGAGCTCGCGCACCGCGAGGTAGAGGGTGACCTCCTGCTCGTCGATGTCGAGGCCGCCCGCGAAGTCGGCCACGTTCTGCGGCAGCAGCGCCGCCTGGCCGTCCGGCAGCAGCGGCACGCCCACGTCGCCACCGGAGACCACCTCGCTCGCGAGGTTGCCGACGACTGCGCCGAGCTGCGCGGCGAAGATCGTGCCGCAGACGCTGCGGAGCATGCGGGCCGCGTCGGGGATGGCGCCCGCGATGTCGCCCGGCAGCTGCTCGCTGAACACCCGGGTGAGCGAGTCGGCGATCCGGATCGCGACGGGTTCCGCCAGCTGGCTCCAGAAGGGCATCGTCGCCCGGATCCACTGCGTCCGCGTGAGGGCCTTCGGCTGCTCCGGGAGGGCGCCGAAGCCGCTCGACTCGTCGAGCCAGAGGCCGGCGACGGTGAACGCGCGGTCCACGCCGGACGCCTGGGCGTCGGTCGGCGTCGTGCTGCCTGCGCCCGCGGCCGCGACGGCCTGCTCCGTCGAGATGGACCAGTCCACGGTGCCGTCGGCGTGCTGAACCGCCTCGCGCAGGCGGTTCATCAGCTGCTCGAGCCCCGCCGCGCCGCCGGGCAGGCCCATCGCCTTCGCCAGCTCGGCCGCGTCGGGCTGTCCGCCCTCCGCGAGCATCCGCCGCAGGATCTCCTGGAGATCCGGCTCTCGGCCTTCGTCCGGCGCATCGGCCATGCACGTACGCTAGCGCGCGCACTTGCGGGTGAGGGCCCGTAGGGCGTCGGGAGCGAGGGATGCGCGTGCGCCGGACGGTCCCGTGGCGGGCGCTGCTGCCCGTCGTCGCCCTCGTGCTGGTGCTCCTCACGGCGCTGCTGCCCGCGCCCTACGTCATCGAGTCGCCGGGACCCGTGACGAACACCCTCGGGACGACGCAGATCGACGGCACCGCGACGCCCGTGATCCGGATCCCCGGCAGGCGCACCTACCCGACCTCAGGCGCCCTCGACCTTCTCACGGTGAGCGTCGTCGGTTCCCCGTCGGTCAGGCCGTCATGGCTCACCCTCGCGGCGAGCTGGTTCGACCCCGCCCAGTCCGTCACCCCGATCGACGAGCTCTATCCGCCCGGTCTCACCCAGAAGCAGTCCGCCGAGGAGGGGGCCGCCGAGATGACCGGCTCGCAGCAGAGCGCCGTCGCGGCGGCGCTCCGCCATCTCGGCTACCCCGTGTCCGGCACGGTCACCGTCCGCTCGGTGCTCGCGAGGACGCCCGCCGCGGGGGTCCTCCGGCCCGGTGACGTCGTCCGGTCGTTCGCCGGGCACCCCGTCGTGGACAGCTGCGGACTGCAGGACCTCGTCCTCGCGCACGGCACGGCGCCCACCCCGATCACCGTGGAGCGGGCGGGGAGCGCCCGCACCGTGACGGTCGCGCCGCGCCGGACCGCCCTCGGCGGCGGCGAGCGGCGCCCGCTGCTCGGCGTCACCACGTCGTCGACCTACCGCTTCCCGTTCCCGGTGAAGCTGCAGCTGGCGGACGTGGACGGGCCGTCGGCCGGGATGATGTTCGCGCTCGGCATCATCGACGAGCTCACGCCCGGCGCGCTCACGGGCGGCCTCCACGTGGCGGGGACCGGCACCATCTGCGGCGACGGGAGCGTCGGGCCGATCGGCGGCATCATTCAGAAGCTGGCGGGCGCCCGCCGCGCGGGCGCGACGGTGTTCCTCGCTCCGGCGAGCAACTGCGACGAGGTCGTCGGTCACATCCCGGACGGACTCCATGTCTTCCGTGTGGAGCGCCTCTCGGACGCCTTGGCGGTGCTGAGGACGGTCGCCGCGCGCCGCTCCACGGCGGACCTGCCGACCTGTTCCGCCCGGGTAGGCTCCTGACGGTGACGACGCCTGCAGCAGCGCCGGCACGACGTCGACGGGCCGCTCTCGCGATCACCCTGGGCATCGTGGTGGTCCTCCTCATCGGGTTCTTCCTGTTCGCGGGGCTCTACGCGGACGTGCTCTGGTACGACCAGCTCGGCTACCTCCGGGTGCTGCTCACCGAGTGGCTGACGATCTCGACCCTGTTCGTGCTCGGGTTCCTCGGCATGGCCGTGCCCGTCTACGTCACGATCCAGCTCGCCTACCGGCTCCGGCCCGTCTACGCGAAGCTGACGGCGCAGCTCGACCGCTACCAGCAGGTGATCGAGCCCCTCCGCCGCCTCGTGATGATCGGCGTGCCGGCCCTGATCGGCCTCTTCGCGGCCGTCTCGATCGCCACGCGCTGGCAGCCGGTGCTGCTCGCGCTGCACGGCGGCGCGACCGGCCAGAAGGATCCGCAGTTCGGGATCGACACCGGCTTCTACCTGTTCCAGCTGCCCGCCCTGCACGGCCTCGTGGGCTACATCTCGGCGGTGCTCGTCGTCTGCGTGCTCGCGGCGATCGCGACCGCCTACCTGTACGGCGCCATCCGGATCACGGGCCGCGAGGTGCGGGTGTCGCGCGCCGCCCGGGTGCAGGTCGCCATCACCTTCGCGGTGTTCCTCGTCGTGCAGGCCGTGAGCCTGTTCCTCGACCAGTTCATCACGCTCTACGACACGAGCACCGGCAACCTCATCACCGGAGCGGCATACGCGGACGCGAACGCCGTGATCCCGGGGCGCCTGATCCTCGCGGTCATCGCGCTGATCGTCGCCGTGCTGTTCGTCGTGACGTCGTTCGTCGGCCGCTGGCGCCTGCCGCTCATCGGCACGGGCCTGCTCGTGCTCGCCGCCGTGATCGTCGGGTCGATCTTCCCGTGGGCGATGTGGAACCTCTACGTCAACCCGAGCGAGGGCAGCGTGGAGAAGCCCTTCATCCAGCGGAACATCGACGCGACGCACGAGGCCTACCGAGTCGGGCCGGACGACGTGCAGCAGATCCCCTACAACGCGACGACCACGGCGCAGGCCGGGGCGCTGAAGACGGACGCGGAGACGACCGCGAACATCCGGATCATCGACCCGAACGTCGTGTCGCCCGCCTTCGGCCAGTTCCAGAAGTTCAAGCAGTACTACCAGTTCGCCGACGACCTGGACGTGGACCGCTACACGATCGACGGCAAGAGCCAGGACGCCGTCGTCGCCGTGCGGGAGCTGAACCAGGACGGCCTCGGCAGCAACCGCACCGACTTCAACGACGCGTTCGTGTACACGCACGGCTACGGCTTCGTGGCGGCGTACGGCAACCAGCGGTCGGCCGACGGCACCCCCGTGTTCTTCGAGTCGAACATCCCGGAGACGGGCGCCCTCGACATCGCGCAGCCGCGGATCTACTTCGGCGAGAACTCGCCGGTGTACTCCATCGTCGGCGCGCCGAAGGGCACGAAGCCGATCGAGCTGGACTACGCGACCGGGAACGGCGCGGCGAGCGGCCAGCAGTCGACGACCTTCTCGGCGAGCGGCGGCCCCTCGCTCGGCTCGTTCTTCAACCGGCTGATCTACGCCCTGAAGTTCCAGTCGGACCAGATCCTGCTCTCGAACGCGGTGAACCCGAAGTCGCAGATCCTGTACGACCGGGATCCCGCGTCGCGGGTCGAGAAGGCCGCGCCCTACCTGACCCTCGACCGCGACCCCTACCCCGCCGTCGTGCAGGGCCACGTCGTGTGGATCATCGACGGCTACACGACCTCGTCGAGCTACCCGTACTCGCAGCAGCAGAGCCTCGCAGCGGCGCTGTCCAACTCCACGGACAGCGAGACCCCCTACGCGACGGACCAGATCAACTACATCCGCAACTCCGTGAAGGCCACCGTCGACGCGTACAGCGGCAAGGTGACGCTCTACGCGTGGGATGCGAGCGACCCGGTGCTGAAGGCCTGGCAGCAGGTGTTCCCCGCGACGCTGCGGCCGATGTCCGACATGTCCGCGGACCTGATGGCCCACGTGCGCTACCCGGAGGACCTCTTCCAGGTGCAGCGCTACATCCTCGGGCGCTACCACGTGAGCTCGCCCACCTCGTGGTACCAGACGGAGAACTCGTGGCGCCCCCCGTCGGAGCCGACGCAGCAGTCGTCGAGCGTGCTGCAGCCGCCCTACTACCTGACCCTGCAGATGCCGGGACAGACCACGCCGACGTTCACCCTGTACTCCACGTACATCCCGAACCAGACCAGCGGCACGTCCAGCAGCAACATGACCGGGTACCTGGCGGTGGATGCGGACGCCGGCACGACGTCCGGCACGAAGCGCGACGACTACGGCAAGCTGCGCCTCCTCACCCTGCCCAGCAACACGAGCGTGCTGGGCCCGGGGCAGGAGCAGACGCTCTTCAACGCGGCCGCCCAGACCTACATCTCCCTGCTCGAGCGGGGCAGCACGAAGGTGACGCGGGGCAACCTGCTCACCCTGCCGGTCGGCGGGGGCCTGCTCTACGTGCAGCCGGTCTACGTCGCGTCGAACTCCGAGACCTCCTACCCGGTGCTGCAGAAGGTGCTGGCCGGGTTCGGGAACAAGGTCGCGTTCGAGAACACCCTCGACGACGCGCTCAACTCGCTCTTCGGGGGCAACTCGGGCGCGAACGCGGGCGACAGCGGGGTCGCGACGGGTGGCTCGGGCTCCACCGGCGGCTCGAGCGGCGGCGGATCGACCGGGAGCGGATCCGGGACCAAGACCGACAACAAGGCGCTCCAGCAGGCCCTCGCCGACGCGCAGCAGGCGCTGAAGGACCGGCAGGCCGCCTACGCGAAGAACGACCTGGTCGCCGCCGCGCAGGCGGACGCCCGCCTCCAGGCCGCCATCGAGAAGGCCATCGCGGCCGGCGGCTGACCCGACGGGCGGTTCCGGGCACATCCGGGCGTCATCGGACGCCCGCCGCACCCGGAACCGCCCGTCCACGCCGCGTGGTAGTGTGGTCGACGCATCGCGGGGTGGAGCAGTTCGGTAGCTCGCTGGGCTCATAACCCAGAGGTCGTAGGTTCAAATCCTGCCCCCGCAACCAAGAACGAAGGCCCCCGCCGCCCGCGGGGGCCTTCGTTGTTCGTGCTCCCCGTTCGGGCTCGTAGGCTTCGCACGTGCAGGTCGCCGTCGCGCAGTTCGCTCCTGGCCGGGATCCGGGCGCGAACGCCGGCGTCCTTCGCCGCCTCGCCACCGAGGCCCGGGACGAGGGTGCCGAGCTCGTCGTGTTCCCCGAGTACAGCTCGTTCTTCGAGGCGCCGATGGGCCCCGGCTTCGCCGAGCACGCCGAGGGCCTCGACGGGCCGTTCACTGGCTCCGTGCGGGCCGTGGCGGCCGAGCTGGGCGTGACGGTCGTCTTCGGCCTCGTCGAGCGGGCGGGGGAGCGGTTCCGGAACGCGGCGGTGGCGGTCGACGGCTCCGGCGTCCTCGCCGTCTACCGGAAGACCCACCTCTACGACGCGTTCGGCGCCCGGGAGAGCGACTGGGTCGAACCCGGCCCCCTCGGCGACCCCGAGGTCTTCGAGGTCGCGGGCGTCCGCGTCGGCCTGCAGACCTGCTACGACGTGCGCTTCCCGGAGGTCACGCGGCGGATCGCCGACGCGGGCGCGGACCTGGTCGCCGTTCCCGCGGACTGGGTGCCCGGCCCTCGCAAGATCCCGCACTGGCGGACCCTGGTCACCGCCCGGGCTATCGAGAACACCCTCTACATCGCGGCCGCCGGCCAGGTGCCGCCCGGTGGCGTGGGGACGAGCCTGATCGTCGACCCGCGCGGCGACGTGCTCGCCGAGCTCGGGGAGCTGCCCGGGACCGCCTTCGCCGAGGTCGACCCGGGACTGGTCGCCGACACCCGCCGGGTCAACCCTGCCTTGGAGCTGCGCCGCTACACCGTCGTCCCGCGCGCCTGACCGGTCGCGCCGTTGCGGCCCAGCGCCGCGAGCCGCAGTGCGGCCTCGGCCAGCACCGGCTCCGACTTGCAGAACGCGAAGCGGATGAGGGAGCGCTGCTCCTCCCGCATCGCGGGCCCGCAGAACGCGGCGATCGGCACGCCGACGACGCCCGCGAGCTCGGGGAGCCGCCGGCAGAGCTCCGCCCCGTCCGCGAAGCCGAGGGGAGCGGCGTCCGCGACCACGAAGTAGCCGGCCCTCGGCACGCTGACCGCGAAGCCGGCCGCGCGCAGGCCCTGGAGCAGCTGGTCCCGGCGCGCCGCGAGGTTCCCCGCGATGCCGGCGAACACCTCGTCCGGCAGCCGCAGGCCCGCGGCGATCGCCGGCTGGAACGGCGCTCCGTTCACGTAGGTGAGGAACTGCTTCACCGCGAGGATCGCCGTGACGAGCTCGGCGGGAGCGGTCAGCCAGCCGATCTTCCAGCCCGTCGTGCTGAACGTCTTGCCCCCCGACGAGATCGAGACCGTGCGCCTGTCCGCACCCGGCAGGGTGGCGACCGGGACGTGCCGGGCGCCGTCGAAGAGGAGGTGCTCGTAGACCTCGTCGGTGACGATCACGGCGTCGTGCCGCTCCGCGAGCGCGACGATGCGCTCGAGCACGGGCCGCTCGAGCACGG
>JAICSU010000042.1 GCA_025936735.1 Amnibacterium sp. | reverse complement strand
GGCGACCCTGCTCGGCGTCCCGCCGAGCAGGGTCGCCGCGGTCGAGGACAGCCCGACTGGCGTCGCGGCCGCGAAGGCCGCGGGCATGCACGTGCTCGGCTTCGGGGGAGGCCTCACCCGACCGGGCGTCCTGAGTGCGGCCGGCGCACAGGTGTTCATGTCGATGGAGGAGCTGCCTCCCCTCGTGTCGACGCTGGCGGCCCAGCTCTCAGCGACCTGCGACGTCAAGTCCTGACGGCGCGGCGTGCAACACGCGAGTCACTGATCGCGCTCGCGTCCTTCAGAGGAATTCCAGGTCAGTGGCCGCTGAGCACGTCTTCTTGGGGTAGGAGCGGCCTCGGGACGGCGTTGCCGGATCCACTATTCGCTGCGGCCATCGGCGGCCAGCGTCGGCCAGCTGCGGCAGAACCCGACGGCGATGCTGCGCGGTGTCCGTGGGGGAGCGGTGTATACGGTGGCGGACGCCGAGGTCGCGGTCGCGTCGGTGACGTTCGCTGAGCTCGCCTACCGCGTCAAGGCCGCGCGAAACGCGGTCGAGCAGGCGCTTCGTCAGGAGCGGTTGGAGCGACTGCGTGAGCGGCTGGGCCCGGGACTCCTGTTCGACGATCGCGCAGCCGCCCGCGTTCGGAACGCTGTGCGGCCTCGTCCTCGCTGTCGGCCGGAACCCGCGTGCTCGGGCGTTGGACCTGATGATCGCCGCCACCGCCTACGCCAACGAAGCAGGCGTCTACACCCGCAACCCGGGCGACTTCGCTGGAGTCGAACCACTCGTGGCGGTCCTGACCCCCTAGAGCCGGATCGGCTGCGCTCTGAGGAGCAGCACGCGGCGCCGTGGGTGCGAATTCGAAGGGATGCGGGAAGCCGGGACCGGACCGGTGTCTGGCATGCTCAGGGTGTGAGCAACGCGACGATCTACGACGTCGCGAAAGCCGCGGGGGTCTCGCACCAGACGGTCAGCCGGTACCTGCGCGGCTCCGCTCAGGTCCGCCCGGAGACGGGCGAGCGCGTGCAGGCCGCGCTCGACGCTCTCGGCTACAAGGTCAACTCGGCGGCCCGGTACCTGCGCACCCAGCGGGTGAACCGGCTCGGCGTGCTGGCACACCGGCTCGACCTCTCCGGGCCCGTGCGGCTGCTCAACGGATTGACCCGCGCGGCGCGGGAGAACGGCTACCTGCTCGACATCGTCGCTGTGGACGGCAACGACCGCGACGACGTGGTGCGCGGGCTCGACCTCATCCTCCGGCAGCAGGTCGCCGGGATCGTCGCCGTCGCGCAGTCCTCGATCGTGGTCGAGGCGGTCGCCGACCGCGCGGCGAGCCTGCCGATGAGCAGCGACGTGACCGTCGAGGGGGAGACCCCGCTGAATGCCGTCGCGGGGTCGCTGGCCGCGCATCACCTCGCCGAGCTCGGGCACGCCCGGCTCGCTTACATCGCCGGGCCCGGAACATGGCCGAGTGCCCGGAACCGCCGTGCGGGGTTCGCGAGGGGGGCGGCGGAGCGCGGGGTTCGCGTCGTCTGGGACGCGGAGGGCGACTGGTCCGCCTCGTCGGCGTTCGAGATCGCCCGATCCCTGCCGGTGCGGGAGCTGGGGATCACGGGCGTCGGGGTGGCGAACGACAGCATGGCGGTCGCGGTCATCGCCGCCCTCACCGACCGAGGGTTCCGGGTGCCCGAGGACGTCAGTGTGATCGGGACGGACGACTCGCCCGAATCCCGGTATCTCCGTCCGGCGCTCTCGACCATCGATGTGCACCAAGAGGACGAGGGGGCGCACATGCTCGTCGCCCTGGTCGCGCGCATCGAGGACCTGGATCCTGCGGTCGTGCCGGCCATCCAGCCGCCGGCGCTCGTCGTGCGGGAGTCCACCGCCGCCCTGTAACCCACCGCGCCACGCCGGGTTCGCGCTTGCGGACGCCAGGGCTGCCCGGTACCGTTCCGCGGTCGATGTTATCGAAAACATCGCGGATCGGACCGCAGTGGCAACGCTTCCTCCTCACCGCTCCGGCGTGCTTTTCGGAGCCGCCTACTACGCCGAGTACCAGCAGACGACGGATCTCGCTACCGACCTGGACCTCATGAAGGAGGCCGGCTTCACGGTCATCCGCGTCGGTGAGTCGGTCTGGTCGACATGGGAGCCGAAGGACGGACAGTTCGAGCTCGACTGGCTCCAGCCCGTGCTCGACGGCGCTCACGAGCGCGGCATCGCGGTGATCCTCGGAACGCCGACCTATGCGGTGCCGCCGTGGCTGCAGGTGAAGCACCCGGAGATCGCTGCGGAGTCGAGCACTGGGTCGCGTCTGCCGTGGGGCGGCCGGCAGGAGATGGACCAGAGCCACCCCGTCTACCGCCGCTACGCCGAGCGCGTGATCCGGAAGGTGGTCGGACGCTACGCGGATCACCCGGCGGTCATCGGCTTCCAGGTCGACAACGAGCCGGGCCTCCACCTCCCGTACAACGACGGGGTGTTCGCGGGCTTCCGCGACTGGCTGCGGGCCAAGTACGGCACGACCGAGCAGCTCAACGAGTCGTGGGGACTCGTCTACTGGTCCCACCGGATCGCCGAGTGGGACGAGCTCTGGCGCCCCGACGGCAACACCGTCCCGTCCTACGACCTGGACTGGCGCCGCTACCAGGCCACTCTCGCGACCGACCTGATCGCCTGGCAGGCCGAGATCGTCCGTGAGTACGCCCGGAACGACCAGTTCGTCACCACCTGCATCGCCTACTCCCGACCGCAGATCGACGACGACGCCCTCGCCGCGTCCCTCGATGTGGCCGCCGGCAACAACTACTACCTGATGCAGGACGGGCTCACCGTCGGGAAGGACGTCGGCGGCAAGGAGCTCTGGTGGAGCACCGGCGTGCACGCGCTCTTCCAGTGGAGCGACCGCGCCTACGCCACGAAGCAGGCTCCGTTCCTCGTCACCGAGACGAACGCCCAGGCCATCGGAGGCTCCCACGACAACTACCCGCCGTTCCGGGGGCAGCTGAAGCAGGTGGCCCTCGCGATGGTGGCGAGAGGCGCCCGCGCCATCGAGTACTGGCACTGGCACACCCTGCACTTCGGCACGGAGACCTACTGGATGGGCGTCCTGCCGCACAGCCAGCGGCCGGGACGCATCTTCCGGGAGGTGCAGGCGCTCGGCACGACCCTGCAGAAGCTCGGCCCGCACGTCGAGGCCCTCGTACCGGACGCCGATGTGCTGCTGCTCACCTCGAGCGAGAGCCGGTGGGCCTTCGACTTCTATCCGCCGCTCGCGCGCGAGGACGAGTCGCCCGACACGGGCTCGTACGAGCGGATCCTCGGGGCCACGTACCGGGGGCTCTTCGAGGCGGGTGTGCAGGTGCGGGTCGCCTCGACGGACCAGCTGCTCGAGATCGACGTTGCCGACCTCGTCGGCCGCCACCCGGTGCTGGTGGCGCCCGCCGTCTACGTGGCCGAGGACCTGCTGCTCACCCGGCTCCGCCAGTACGCCGAGGCCGGCGGCCACCTCGTGCTCGGCATCCGCACCGGATACGCGGATCCGCTCGCACGGGCCCGGCAGGAGGTCGCTCCTGCCATCCTCTCGGAGGCCGCCGGGGCGTGGTACGACGAGTTCAGCAACCTCCGTGAGCCGCTGCCCGTCGCGGCCAACGGTCCTCTGCGCCTCGACGCGTCCGCTGCCGGGCTCCACTGGGCGGACGCGCTGCAGCTCGAGGGCGCGGAGGTCCTCGCGGAGTTCACTGCGACCGAGCTCGAGGCCCGTGCCGCGGTCGTCACCCACCCCTTCGGCGCCGGTCGCGTGACCACGCTCGCGACTGTGCCGAACGCCGCCCTGTCCCGCGGGGTGGCCGCCTGGCTCGTGCCTGAGACGGCCGCGACCCGCTGGGCGGCGCCCGCCGCGGTGAGCGTCAGCACCGCCCGGACGGCCGGTGGCCGGCTCACGTTCGTCAGCAACTGGTCCGGCGGCGAGGCCTCCGTGGTCGCCCCGTCGGCCGTGCGCGACATCGAGACCGGCGAGCAGCATGCCGCCGGCGCTCACATACTCCTGGAGGCCCGCGCGGCTGCGGTCTTCGAGGACACGGACCACTCGGCCGAGTGATCCGACACCATCGACGAAAGAGCACCATGCGACCTGCACTCACACGGTGGATCACGCTCGGCGCGCTGACCGGGCTGGCCGTCGCGGCCCTCACCGGCTGCACGCCGTCCGTCCCCGGCACGAGCTCCAACACCGCGAAAGCGGTCTCGTCCAGCGCCATGACCAAGGCGCTGAACACGCCGACGACCCTCACCTTCTGGACCTGGACGCCCAACCTGCAGGACGAGGTGGCGCTGTTCACGAAGAAGTACCCGAAGATCAAGGTCAACGTGGTCAACGCGGGCCAGGGCGCGGCGGAGTACACGAAGCTGCGCACCGTGCTGAAGGCGGGCAAGGGGGCCCCGGACGTCGCCCAGATCGAGTACCAGTACATGCCCTCGTTCCGGCTGACGAAGAGCCTCGAGAACCTCGCCCCCTACGGCGCCGCGGACCTGAAGAACCAGTTCGTCGGATGGGTCTGGAACCAGGTGTCGGACTCCACGGGCGTCTACGGCGTGCCGCAGGACTCCGGCCCGATGGGGGACCTGTACCGGAAGGACGTCTTCGCCAAGGCCGGAATCACCACGCCGCCTGCCACGTGGGCCGACTTCGCCAAGGACGCGGCCGTGCTGAAGAGCAAGACCGGTGCCTACATCTCCGACATGCCGGGCAGCGATCCCGGCCAGCTGATGGGGCTCTTCTCGCAGGCCGGCTCGAAGCCCTTCAGCTACGACGGCAAGAAGACCCTCTCGATCCACCTCGACAACGCGGCGGACAAGAAGGTCGTCGCGTACTGGCAGGGCCTCATCCAGAAGGGCTACGTCTCGAGCGCCGCTGACTTCAACAACGACTGGTACAAGGCCCTCGGCAACGGCAGCTACGCCAGCTGGCAGACCGCCGCCTGGGCGCCCGTGTTCCTCCAGAGCGCCGTGAAGTCGACCGCAGGGAAATGGCGCGCTGCGCCGCTGCCGCAGTGGACCGCCGGTGCGAACGCGTCCGGCAACTGGGGTGGCTCGGCGAACTCGGTGGTGGCAGGCACGAAGAACGCGCTCGCGGCGTATGCCCTGGCGAAGTTCGTCAACACCGACCCGGCTTCCACGAAGATGATGGCCACCGAGCAGCTTCTCTTCCCCACGACGCTGTCGACGTTGAGCTCGCCCGACTTCGTGAACCAGAAGCCGGCGTTCTACGGCGGCCAGGCGGTGAACAAGGAGTTCTCGGACATCTCGAAGACCGTCGACACGAACTTCGTGTGGCCTCCGATCACGGACTACCTCTACTCGTCGTACACGACCACGCTCGGCAAGGCGATCGCGAACAAGGGCGACATGGTGTCCGCTCTGACCGACTGGCAGAACACGGTCGTGGCCTACGCCAAGCAGCAGGGATTCACGGTCCAGTAGCCGAACGGTGCCGGGCGGCTCGGCCGCCCGGCACCACTCCTGTGGAGGGAGACCGCATGTCCGTTTCCGTGCGTCCCACGCGACGTCGCGCCACCATCAACCGCGCCCAGGGCGTCACCGGGACGTTGCTGGTCCTGCCGTTCCTCGTCGTCTTCGTCGCCCTGTTCGTGGTGCCGATCGTCTATTCGGCCTACCTGAGCCTCTTCACCGACCAGCTCGTCGGTGGCGAGACCTTCTCCGGACTCGCGAACTACGTCCGGGCGCTCACCGATGCGCACTTCTGGGCCGGCTTCGGCCGCGTGGTGCTCTTCCTGGTGATCCAGGTGCCGATCATGCTGATCGTCGCGTTGTTCTTCGCCCTCGCGATCGATTCGGGCCGGCTGCGGGGCAGCCGAGCCGTGCGCTTGATCGTCTTCCTGCCCTACGCGATTCCCGGCATCGTCGCCTCGCTCATGTGGGGCTATCTCTACGGGCCGAACTTCGGCTTGTTCTCGCAGATCACGCAGGCGATCAACCTGGGCAGCCTGAACCTGTTGAGCTCCGGCAACATCCTCGGCGCGATCATGAACATCGTCTGCTGGGAGTTCATCGGCTACAACATGATCATCCTCTACTCGGCGCTGCGGGCGGTCCCGGCCGAGCTGTACGACGCTGCAGAGGTGGACGGCGCGGGCCAATGGCGGCTCGCCTGGAGCATCAAGATCCCGGCCATCCGCCAGGCCATCCTGCTCACGGTGATCTTCTCGATCATCGGCTCGTTCCAGCTCTTCGCCGAGCCGAGCATCCTGAGCGTCCTCGCACCGAACTCGATCGGCACCGACTTCTCGCCGAACCTCTACGCGTACAACGTCGCCTTCGTCAACCAGGACGTCAGCTACTCGGCGGCGATCGCGTTCGTGCTCGGCCTGATCATCATGGTCATCTCCTACGTCGTACAGACCGTCACGAACCGAAGGGAGGGTGAATGAGCGTCACCGAAGCGGAGACCCTCGTACCGGAGGCGAAAGGGAAGAGCACGCGGCCGCGCAGGCGGGTGATCGAGCGGGACCAGCGCCGAAGCACCGTGCTCACCGTGATCGTGTGGGTCTCCCTCGCCTACTTCCTGCTGCCGATCGTCTGGCTCGCGATATCCGCCACCAAGTCGAACAGCGACCTCTTCTCGAGTTTCGGACTGTGGTTCAGCCACTTCAGCCTCTTCGACAACCTGCACCAGACGTTCACGCAGCAGCACGGCATCTTCGCGCAGTGGCTGCTCAACACCCTGCTCTACTCGGTGGGCAGCGCCATCGGCGCCGCGGTGCTGGCGACGGCGGCCGGGTTCGCGCTCGCGAAGTACCGGTTCCGCGGCCGCAACCTGATCTTCAGCGTCATCCTCGGCGGGATCATGGTGCCGGGGACCGCCCTCGCCATCCCCACCTACCTGCTGCTGAGCGCGGCAGGCCTCACAGACACTCCCTTCGCGATCGTGCTCCCGTCGCTCGTGAGCCCCTTCGGGGTGTACCTGATGCGGGTGTACGCGCACGAGGCCGTGGACGACAGCCTGCTCGAGGCCGCACGCCTCGACGGCGCCGGCGAGCTGCGCATCATCACCTCGGTGGCGCTCCGGCTCATGGCGCCCGGCATCGTGACCGTGCTGCTGTTCACCCTCGTGGCGACATGGAACAACTACTTCCTGCCGCTGATCATGTTGAACAACCCGGCGCTTTTCCCCGTGACCGTGGGGCTCGCGCAGTGGCAGTCCGCGGCATCGGGCGGCGGTGGGGCACAGGTGCTCTTCTCCTCCGTCATCACCGGCTCCCTCGTGTCGGTAGCGCCGCTGATCATCGCCTTCCTGTTCCTCCAGCGATATTGGCAGTCGGGCCTCACCACGGGCGGCGTCAAGGGCTGAGCGGAGTCGAGGTCCCGTGCGTGATCGGTCCGACCAGGGTTGCCAGGTGGACCTGGTCGGCAAGGTCGTGCAACCGCCGGCGCCGCCGCGACTCCACCGAATGTTCGAGGTAAGTCCGGGGTCCGGCGCTTGGCCGATGCGGCAGATGTGGGCCCCGTGGGGCTCGAACCCACGACCCAGGGATTCCGGATCAATGGGTTTCTCGAATGTCGCTGAATGACTAAAAGCCCTTCTGATCAGGGCTGACGATTACAGCGGTCTTCACCCGATCACCCCATATCGGCCCCAATGTTGGGGGTGAGTTCGGGATGGCGGCGGGGCTTCGACCGTCGCTGATCAAGCTGCTTTCTGCATCTTGGCTGCAGTCGGGTAGTCCGGCGGGCGCCGCGAGCGTAGCGGGAATCGGCCCGGCAGCCGATCAGATTTCCGTCCTTGACGTCGCGTGACCCGCGTTACGGAGCGAGGCTGCGGCGCCGTTGGACCCTTCCCTAACCTGGCGCGACTCCTGGCCCTCCGAACGGAAGATCCGAAGCATGCGCACCCCACGTCCCCTCCTCGCCGCCGCCGCCGCCGTCGCGGCCGCTACGGCGCTGACGTTGAGCGGCTGCGCCGGTGCGCCCGCGCCGTCGCACGACCAGATCGTGCAGGGCGGCACGATCGTGTACGCCCACCAGCAGGAACCAGCCTGCGTCTTCGGCGGCTGGATCGAGCAGGCCTACCTCTCGTACCAGGTGCTCGACAACCTCACCTCCCTCACCGCGGACCACAAGGTCGTCCCGTGGCTCGCCACCTCGTGGGGCACATCGGCCGACGGCCTGACCTGGACCTTCACGCTCAAGCGCGGCGTGCGCTTCACCGACGGCACACCGCTCACCGCAGACGCGGTCGCCTACAACTTCGACTACTGGCTCAAGGGCGGTAACAGCACGGCGGCCGTGTGGCTCGCCGGCTACTACCGCTCGGCGAAGGCGCTCGATGCCTCGACGGTGCGGATCACGCTCGCGAAGCCGTATCCGAACCTCGCCGAGAACTTGTCGCAGGCCTATTTCGGCATTCAGTCGCAGCACGCGCTGCAGACCCGCACGCAGGCGCAGAACTGCGCCGCGCCGATCGGCTCGGGGGCGTTTCTTGTGAAGAAGTGGAACCGGGGGCAGGACATCGTCCTCGTCCGGAACCCGCACTACACCTCTCCACCGGCCAACGCGCTCCACAAGGGGATCGCCCACGTGGCCGAGGTCGACTGGCGGTTCGTCGCCGATCCCACGACCCGGGTCGCGGCGCTGCAGAGCGGGCAGTCGAACGCGATCTACGACGTCCCCGCCGTCCAGTGGAAGGCGCTCGGCGCGCAGGGCTACCAGCTCGAGAAGTACGTCACCGCGGGCCGGCCGCAGCAGATCTCGTTCAACACCCAGGTTGGTCCGTTCACCGACCAGCGGGTCCGGCAGGCCTTCGCTTACAGCCTGAACCGCAAGCAGATCGTCGACACCATCGGACGCGGCGTGATCCCCTACGAGGGCAACGGCGGCGTGAGCCGGACCACGCCCGGGTACAGCAAGCGTGCGGCGGATGAGTACGGCTACGACCCCGCGAGGGCGAACCAGCTGCTCGATGCGGCCGGCTGGACCGGACGGAACGCCGACGGGACGCGCACCAAGGGCGGCAAGGCCCTCACCGTCACGCTCCCGTACGGCGCGGGATCGATCATCAACGCGGACGGCGCCTCGATCCTGCAGGGCGTCAAGGAGGAAGCGGCGAAGGTGGGCTTCGCGGTCGACCTGATCCCGGTGCCGCAGAGCGGGCTGTTCAGCGGCGCGTACTCGGCGCCGAACACCCACGACCTGAGCGTCGGCTACTGGACAGCCGTGACGGCCGGGATCCTCTACATCAACTGGCGTCCGAGCACGAAGGCCGACCCCAACTACAGCAACAGCGCCTTCTACAACGACCCGGCGCTCGAGTCCTCCATCCTCGCCGGGAACTCGGCCGCTGACCCGGCCCAGCAGGCCGCCGACTACGGCAAGGCGCAGCAGTACATCGCCGACCACGCCCTGTCGATCGGGGTCTACGACCGGCTCAGCACCCTCGCGGTGTCGCCGAAGCTCAAGGACGTCTGGCAGGAGCACGCGCAGGGAGGGCCGACGTTCTATGACGCGTACTTCGTTCGCTGACGCCGGCACGAGCGCGGAAACCGAGGCGTCTCCCGCGACCGCTCCGACTTCCTTCGGGCGCGCCCGGTCCCGGGCCGTCGCTCGGCAGATCGTCCGGAAGGCCGGCTCGGCGCTGGTGGTGCTGTGGGGCGCGGCGACCGTCGCGTTCTTCGCGCAGCTCGCCCTGCCGGGTGATCGGGCGACCGTCATCCTCAACATCCGGGCCGGGCAGGCGCAGTTGCGCACCCCCGCGGAGCTCGCGCCGATCCGCGCCGCGTTCGGTCTCGAGCGGCC
This sequence comes from Amnibacterium sp., assembly GCA_025936735.1. GTDB lineage: Bacteria > Actinomycetota > Actinomycetes > Actinomycetales > Microbacteriaceae > Amnibacterium. The sequence continues at coordinate 6,851 of JAICSU010000042.1, read as the reverse complement.
CCTGATCGTGCAGTACCTCGACTACCTCCGCGGTCTGATCACCGGCGACTTCGGGAACTCCTACCAGCAGTTCCGCCCCGTCACCGCGATCATCGGCGAGCAGCTGGGGGCCACGATCGCGCTGTCGCTCACCGCGATCCTGTTCGCCTGGCTGCTGATGGTGGTCTGGGTGACCCTCACCGCGGGACGAGGCCCTCGGCTCACGGCGTTCGGGTCGCTGACGGACGTGGTGGTCGCCGGGCTCCCCGCCTACTGGCTCGGCATCCTCCTGCTGCTCGTCTTCGCGCTCGGCCTCCGCTGGTTCCCGGTGCTCGGCGGCAGCGGCCCCGAGGGGCTCGTCCTGCCGGCGCTGACCCTCGCCATCCCGCTCGCCGGCTTCATGAGCCAGAGCACCCGCGCCGAGTTCGAGCGGGCGCTCGAGCAGCCGTTCGTCCTGACCGCGCGGATGCGGGGGATGGGGGACTGGGGCGTCCGGATCTCGCACGTGCTGCGTCACGCCGCGCTGCCGGCGATCACGCTGTCGGGCTGGGCGCTCGGGGCGACGATCTCCGGCGCCGTGATCGTCGAGTCGATCTTCTCCCGCCCGGGCATCGGCAGCGTGCTCGTCGCGGCCGTCAACGCGCAGGACCTGCCGGTCGTGACCGGCATCGTCACCCTCGTCGCCGTCTTCTACGTCGTCGTGAACCTGCTCGTGGACGTCGTCCACACGCTCGTCGACCCGAGGCTGGTGCAGTCGTGACCGCGCTCGAGGCGCCGGGGCAGACCCTGAACGCTGCCGCGCTGCTCGCCCGCCGGCCATGGGGGCTCTACGTCGCGGTCGGGTTCGCGGTCCTCCTCCTGGTAGCCGCGGTCGCGCCGCACCTGCTGACGTCGAGGGACCCGAGCGCGCTGGACTACCCCGCCGCGCTGCAGGCGCCGTCGCTCACGCACTGGTTCGGCACGGACGAGTCGGGCCGGGACCTGTACACGCGGGTCGTGTTCGGCGCCGCGATCTCGCTTCCGATCGGCCTCGGCGCCGCTGTCGTCGGCATCGTCCTGGCGCTGCTCCTCGGGTCGACCGCGGCGCTCGCTCCGCGCTTCATCGGCGCGGCGGTCGACCGGCTGCTGGAGGTGATGTTCGCCTTCCCGGCGCTCCTGCTGGCGCTGCTGCTCATCACCGTGAGCGGACCCTCGGCCATCAGCGAGGTCTTCGCGGTCGGGCTCGGCACCGCGCCCGGATACGCACGGATGGTGCGTGGACAGATCAAGGCGGCCAAGGGCGCCGCATACGTCGAGGCGGCGACCGCCCTCGGGCACTCCCGGTCGCGGATCGTGCGGGTCCACATCCTCCCGAACGCGCTCCGGCCCCTCGTCGCGGTCTTCGCGCTCTCGATCGGGCAGTCGATCGTGTGGGCGTCGAGCCTCTCCTTCCTCGGCCTCGGCGTCGCCCCGCCCTCGCCGGAATGGGGCGCGCTGCTCGACGCGGGCCGCTCCTACATCACCGTCACACCCTGGCTGCTCGTGATCCCCGGCCTCGTCGTCGTCGCGGTCTCGATCGCGGCCACCACCATCGGCCGGCACCTGCAGTCGCGCCTCGAGCGAGGAGACCGGGCATGAGCACCGCCACCGTCACCGAGCCGCCGCACCTCCAGCCCGCGACCGACGACGTCCGCCTCCGCGTGCGGGGCCTGCGGGCCGCGTTCTCCGCCGCGGGCGGTCGTCGGGAGGTCGTCTCCGGCGTCTCGTTCGATCTCCTGGCGGGGCAGTGCGTCGCCATCGTCGGTGAATCCGGATCCGGGAAGAGCGTGACCGCGCGATCCCTCGTCGGGCTCGTCGGCCGCGGCGGTGAGGTGCATGCCGAGACCCTCGAGCTCTACGGTCGGGACACGCGGCGGTTCAGGGCCCGCGACTGGCGCCGGCTCCGCGGCCGGCACATCGGCTTCGTGCTGCAGGACGCGCTCGTCTCGCTCGACCCCCTGCGTCCCGTGCGAGTCGAGATCGGCGAGGCGCTGCGGGTGCACGGCTGGGGCGACCGCGCCTCCCGCTCGCGCCGGGTCATCGAGTTGCTCACCCGCGTCGGCGTCCCGCTGCCGCACACCCGCGCCCGGCAGCGGCCCGGCCAGCTGTCCGGCGGGCTTCGGCAGCGGGCGCTCATCGCCTCCGCCATCGCCCTGGACCCCGGCATCGTGATCGCGGACGAGCCGACCACGGCGCTCGACGTGACCGTGCAGGCGCAGGTCCTCGCCGAGCTCGAGTCGATGAAGCAGCGGGGTGCCTCGATCCTGCTCATCAGCCACGACCTGTCGGTCGTCGCGCAGCTCGCCGACCACATCCTGGTCATGCAGCAGGGCCGCGTCCTCGAGCAGGGACCGGCGGCGGTGGTGCTGGGCTCCCCGTCCCACGACTACACGAGAGCGCTCATCGCCGCCGTCCCCGGCGAGCACACGAGGGGCCGCCCCCTCAGCCCCGGGTCGGCGCCCCGCCAGACGGAACGCCGTGCCGCTCGCGGGACGGATCCGGTGCTAGAGGCCGCCGGCCTCGTCAAGCGGTTCACCGGTCCCGACGGATCGGTGACCACGGCGGTCCGCGACGTCTCCTTCACGCTGGCCCCCGGGGAGACGCTCGGGATCGTCGGGGAATCGGGATCCGGCAAGAGCACCACCGCACGACTCGTGCTCGGCCTCGAGCGGCTCGACGCCGGCACCGTCCGGCTCCTCGGCGAACCCTGGTCCGCCCTCCCGGAACGGCGACGCCGGGCGCTCCGTCCCCGGATCACCGTCGTCTACCAGGACCCGCTGAGCTCCTTCGACCCGCGGTGGACCGTGGAGCGGATCCTCCTCGACGCCCTTCCCCGCGAGGACCGGACCTCCGCCAGCACACGCCGCGCCCGGCTCCTCGAGCTCCTCGCGCTGGTCGACCTCGACCCCGAGCTGCTCGGCCGGTTCCCGCTCCGGCTGTCCGGCGGCCAACGGCAGCGCGTGTCCATCGCCCGCGCGCTCGCTCCTCGCCCGTCGGTGGTCGTGCTCGACGAGGCCGTCTCCGCGCTCGACGTCACCATTCAGGCGCAGATCCTCGACCTGCTCGCGCGCCTGCAGCACACCACCGGCGTGAGCTACCTCTTCATCTCCCACGACCTCGGGGTGATCAGCCATGTGAGCGACAGGATCCTCGTGATGAAGGACGGCGCCGTGGTCGAGCAGGGCACGCCGCGCACGATCTTCGGCAGCCCGCAGCACCCCTACACGCAGCAGCTCATCGCCTCCATCCCCGAGTTCGATCCCGCGTCGCTCACCGGCGCGCCGCTCGAGAACCCAGACCCCCTGCCCCGCCCGATCGACGCGGACGCCGACGGGCGCGCCGTCTCGTCCATCCGTCCCCGTCCCGCCACGGAGGTGCTCTCATGACCGAGAAGAAGCAGCTGTTCCTGAACCTCTTTGAGATGGCCTGCGTCAGCCACATCACGCACGGGCTCTGGCCGCTGCCGGGCAACAACCGCCACCGCTTCGCCGACCTCGACTACTGGCTCGAGCTCGCCGACATCCTCGAGCACGGCGGATTCGACGGCGTCTTCCTCGCCGACGTGATCGGCGCCTACGACGTCTTCCGCGACGGCCCGGAGACCGCGCTCCGCGAAGGGCTGCAGAGCCCGAACATCGACCCACTCCTCGTCATCCCCGCGATGGCGGCCGTCACGAAGCGCCTCGCCTTCGGCGTCACCTTCTCGACGACCTACGAGCCGCCGTTCGCGTTCGCGAGACGCATGTCGACCCTCGACCACCTCACGAAGGGCCGCGTCGGCTGGAACGTCGTCACCTCCTACCTGCCGAACGCCGCCCGCAACTTCGGGCTGGAGGGCGAGGTGCCGCACGACCTCCGCTACGAGTACGCCGACGAGTACCTCGACGTCGTCTACAAGCTCTGGGAGGGCTCCTGGGACGACGACGCCGTGATCGCGGACCGCGACCGGCAGGTCTTCACCGACCCGGACAAGGTCCGATACATCAACCATGTCGGCGAACGGCACCGGGTCGCGGGACCGCACATCGTGCACCCGTCCGCGCAGCGCACCCCCGTGATCTTCCAGGCCACCGGCTCGCCGGCGGGCACCGAGTTCGCAGGCCGCCACGCGGAGGTCGTGTTCACCGGCGGCCGCACCTCCGAGGAGTTCCGCCGCAACGCGGACACCATGCGCGCCGCGGCCGTGCGGCACGGCAGGCGGCCGGACGACGTGAAGTTCATCGCGATGGCCGGTGTCGTCGTCGGCCGCACCGAGGAAGAAGCCGCCGAGAAGTGGCGCGTGTACCGCGAGCGCGCCAGCGTTGACGGGATCCTCGCCCACGCGAGCCTGCCGATCGACCTGACCGCGTTCCCGCGCGACATCACCGTCGCCGAGGCGCTGCGCCGGGCGGACGTGCCGCCGGAGCGGGTGCCGTTCCTGCCACTCGAACGGACCGTCGGGCAGGCGATCGACTTCGTCACCGGCTCGCGGGGCGACCGCTTCTTCGTCGCCGGGACCCCCAAGGTCGTCGCCGACGAGATCGAGCGGTGGATGGACGAGGACGGGCTCGACGGCATCAACCTCCGCCAGTACCACTCGTTCGACACGGCTCGCGACTTCGCTGAGATCGTCGTCCCTGAGCTCCGGAGGCGGGGACGGCTGCCGGAGGCGTCCGCGGCACCGACGACGTTGCGGGAACGCCTGTTCGGGGCGGGCAACGCCCGGCTGCCCGACCGGCACATCGCGACGCGGTACCGAGGGGGCGCGAACCTCGACGTCCCGATCGAGCCGCTCCGGTTCCGGTCCACTGCCGACGCGGCGTCGTTCTGATGGTGTCCGTGCTCAGCCGCACGCGCCGGATCGTCGCGGTCAGCGGCAGCCCGACTCGGCCGTCCCGCACCTCCGTCCTGGTCGCCGAGGTGGCGGCCGCATTCGCCGCGGCCGTCGACGGCGAGGTGACCACGATCGAGCTCGGCCCGCTGCTCCCGGAGCTGAGCGCCGGGCCGGGGCGGAGCGACCTCGGTCCGAACGCGCAGACCGCACTCGACCTGGTGGAGGACGCCGACCTCCTCGTCGTCGGATCGCCGGCGTACCGGGCCACCTACACCGGCCTGTTCAAACTGTTCTTCGACCACGTCGGGCAGTACGCGCTCGTCGACAAGCCCGTCGTCCTCACCGCGACCGGCGGCAGCGACCGGCACGCGCTCCTCGTCGAGCACCAGATGCGACCGCTGTTCGGGTTCTTCCAGTCGCTGACGCTGCCGATCGGGATCTACGCCCAGCCGGGGGACTTCGAGGACTACGAGCTGGCATCCCGCGCGCTGCGCCGCCGGATCGACAGCGGAGTGCTGCGCACCCTTCCGCTGCTCGCCTCGCATCTCGGTCTCGCGTCACCGAACGAGGCGGGTCAGGAGTTCGCCCGCCCGGACGTCTTCTGACCCGCCGCGGGCGAGCGGCCGAGGCGGCGAGACGGCGTGTGTCGTAACAGTCGGCGGCCGGAGGCCCGGGTGGGGGAGGCTCGGTGTGTGGCCGAATCGCTCCCCGTCCTCGATCTCTCCCGCCTCGAGGCCGAACCCGACGCCTTCCGGGCCGACCTCCGGCGCGCGGCTCACGAGGTGGGGTTCTTCCAACTCATCGGGCACGGCGTACCGAGCGAGCTCAGCCGGGAGCTCCTCGCCGTCGCGCGCCGGTTCTTCTCCCTGCCGGTGAAGGACAAGCTCGCGATCGAGAACATTCGCAGCTCGCAGTTCCGCGGCTACACCCGGATCGGCGGGGAGCGGACGAACGGCGACGTGGACTGGCGGGAGCAGATCGACATCTCGGTCGAGCGACCACCGGTCCAACCCAGCGACGGCGTCCCGGACTACTGGCGACTCGAGGGGCCGAACCTCTGGCCCGAGGCCCTGCCCGAGCTGCGGCCGATCGTCGAGCGCTGGCAGGAGGAGGTCGGCCGCGTCGCGCTGCGGCTGCTCCGTGCCTGGGCCGAGTCGCTCGGCGCACCTGCCGGCGCGTTCGACCACGCCTTCGCGTCGCGGCCCTTCACGCTGCTGAAGATCGTCCGCTACCCCGGCGCCCCCGACCGTGGACAGGGCGTCGGTGCCCACCGCGACGGCGGGGTGCTCACCCTCCTGCTCGTCGAGCCCGGCAAGGCGGGCCTGCAGGTCGAGCACAACGGCACCTGGATCGACGTGGTACCCGAGCCGGGCGCCTTCGTCGTGAACATCGGCGAGATGCTCGAGCTCGCCACCGGCGGCTACCTGCGTGCGACGCTGCACCGGGTCGTCGCGCCGACGCCCGGCACCGACCGGATCTCCGTGCCGTTCTTCTTCAACCCGGCGCTCGACACCCGGATGCCCCGAATCCCGCTCGCCCCGGAGCTCGCGGCCGAGGCGCGGGGCGTGTCCCTCGATCCCACGCACAGCCCGATCCTCGACGTCTACGGGGAGAACGCGCTCCGCTATCGGCTCCGTGCCCATCCGGACGTCGCGGCGATCCATCACCCCGACCTGCTTCAGGGGGCGACGACCCGACCAGAGCCGGCGCCGTCGCGTTAGGGTCTCGAGGATGCTCCTGTGCGCCTGTCGTCGGCTCTGACCCAGACCCGTCAACCGCTGCGCCGTCCGGCGCGGACCGCCCAGGAGAGACGCATGCGATACGCCTCATCCGTCCTCGAACTCATCGGGGACACACCACTCGTACGGCTGAACGCCGTCACGGCCGGACTCGCTCCGACCGTGCTCGCGAAGGTGGAGTACCTGAACCCGGGCGGGTCCGTGAAGGACCTGATCGCCGTGAAGATCTTCGATGCCGCGGAGCGCGACGGTCTGCTGCTGCCGGGCGGCACGATCGTCGAGCCGACCAGCGGCAACACAGG
>JAICSU010000164.1 GCA_025936735.1 Amnibacterium sp. | reverse complement strand
GGGGCGGGCAAGTCGACCCTGCTCGGCGTGCTCGCGGGGGAGCTGGCACCGAGCACGGGAGTGGTGCAGCGCGCGGCGGGTGTCCGGGCCGCGCTGCTTCGGCAGGACGTCGCCTTCCCCGAGCCGGAACGCACCTCCCGGCGCATCTACGAGCAGACCCTGGGGGAGGAGCGGTCGACGCGGGTCCCGCTCGCGTCACTCGGGCTCCTGCCGCCCCGGGACCTCGACCGCCCGGTGGCCGCGCTGAGCATCGGCCAGCAGCGGCGGCTGGCCCTCGCCCTCGTGATCGCCGCTCCACCGCACGTGCTCCTGCTCGACGAGCCGACGAACCACCTGTCGCTCGCCCTCGCCGAGGACCTCGAGGCCGCCCTGGGCCGACACGAAGGGGCGGTCGTCATCGCCAGCCACGACCGCCGGCTGCGCGACCGGTGGGCCCACGAGGTGCTGCCGCTGCCTGGGTGACGGCCGGGTGACCGTGGGATCGGTATCGTGCGCCCATGGCATCGCGGCCGGTCGTCCTCGTCCACGGGCTCTGGCACCGGCCGGAGCACTTCGCGCCGGTCATGGCGGCGCTCGCCGAGCAGGGCATCCCCGTCTCCGCGCCGCTGCTGCACCGCGGCTCCTTCGAGGCCGATGTGGCGGCGGTGCAGGAGGCCGTGGACGCATCCGCGGAGCCGCCGGTGCTCGCCGGCCACTCCTACGGCGGTGCGGTGATCACGGATGTGGTGGGTGCCGCGCACCTCGTCTACCTGGCGGCCTTCCTGCCCGACGTGGGGGAGAGCGCCGCCTCCCTGAACGGCCGGGACGGCTTGATCAACGCCGCCGTCCGGGTGCGGGAGGACGGGATGACGGAGATCGTGCCCGAGCTCGCGGACGAGCACCTCTACCAGGACTGCACTCCGGAGCAACGCGACTGGGCGCGCAGCCTGCTGGTTCCCCAGGCGGCGCGCTCGGGCCGCGGGACCCCGACGAGGACCGCCTGGCGCTCCGTCCCGTCGACGTACGTCGTATCGACCGTCGACCATGCGGTCGCGCCGGCGATCCAGCGGCGGATGGCGGAGCGGTGCACCACCGTCGTCGAGCTCGAGGCCGGGCACTCGGCGTTCCTCAGCCGGACGGCCGAGGTGGCGGCCGTCATCGCCGACGCCGCCCGGCGAGACGCGGGCTGACGTGACGCGTGCATGCGGATGTGCCGAGCAGCGTCCGGAAGGGGCCGTATCCGGGGCTGTTCGGCACATCTGCATGCACCAGGGACGCGACCGGACCGGCCGCGCCCCGTGGTGATCAGTTCGCGGGTCCGCTCGCCAGGGTGACGTGCACCGTGTGCGAGGCGCCGGCGGTGTCCGTGTAGGTGACCGAGACGGTGTCACCGGGGGAGTAGGCGCGCAGCCGGGACGTGAGGTCGGCCGCGGAGCCGACCGCAGTGCCGTCCACGCCGGTGATCACGTCGCCTGCTTCGAGTCCGGCCGCCGCCGCCGGCGTGCCGGGCAGCGCCTGCGCGACCCCGGCCCCGTCCACCGCCGCTCCACCGGACACCTCCACGCCGAGGAAGGCGGGCAGGCCGAGGGTGATGTCGCTGTCCGTGCTGCCCGACGTGATCTCGTCGGCGATGTGCACGGCGGTGCTGATGGGGATCGCGAAGCCGGTCACGTCCTGCGTGCCCGAGCTCGCCGCCGTGTCGATGCCCACGACTCGTCCTGAGGTGTTCTCGAGCGGGCCGCCCGAGTCCCCGGAGACGATGTCGGCGTTCGTCTCGATGAGCCCGGTGAGCGACTCGGACGCGGACGCGCCTTCGGCCTGCGTCGTGATCGACTGGTTCAGGTCGGTCACCGTGCCCGTCGCCACGGAGAGGGTTCCGGTGCCGCCCGCGTTGCCGACGGCGGTGACGGTGTCGCCCACCGCCGCGGGAGTGGTCGCGATCGATGCGGTCGTGAGTCCGGATGCGCCCTTCAGCTGAAGCACCGCGACGTCGTCCGTGGCGTCCGTGCCGACGACGCTCGCCGTGTAGGTCTTCCCGGTCGACTCGACGGTCACCCGGACGGCGGTGGAACCGTCGATCACGTGGTTGTTCGTGAGGATCTCGCCGTTCGCGGTGAGGATGATGCCCGTGCCGGCGGCCTCACCCGACTGGTAGCCGAGCATCGAGACCACCGTGACCACTCCCGCCTCCTGGGCGGCTGTGGCGGAGCCGGTCGAGCCGCCGGAGGAGGAGCCCGAGCCGAAGCCGCCCTGGGGACCGAACCCGCCGAACGTGCCGCTGTTCGGGTCGAAGCCGCCGTTCGATCCGGCGGATCCGGACGGTCCTGAGGAACCCGTCCCTCCCCGCCCGAAGCCGTCGGTGGTCCCGGTCGCGGCCGTCGGCGTCCGGGAGGCCTGGAGCCCCTCCGCGGCGAGCGCCCCGCCTCCTGCCCCGACGCCGAGCAGCACGACCGCTGCTGCGCCGAAGGCCACGATGCGTGCCGGACGCGAGCGCCGAGGTCCGGGCTCGGTCGGGGCGGTGCTCGCGGCCGTGCCCGGCTCGTCGAACGGCCGGGTGAAGGGGTCGGATGACGCGCCGTCCACCGAGGACGGCCGGTGGGTCTCGACGCCGTCCGCGTCGGGTGCCTCGTGCTCGCTCATGGGTCCATTGGACTCCCCGCCTCGGAGCGCCTCCCATGTGGCATCCATGTGCTTCCTATGAGCGCCCGCCGTCGAACGTGGGGAGGCGCCGGTACGCTGCGGCGATGACGTCCGTGCCGGCCCCGTGGCTGACGCGCGGGACGGCGGGTCGGGCGGGGGCGGCCGCCGCCGGGGCTCTCGGCGCCTGCTGGCTGGCGGGTGCCGCGGTCTCCACGCTGACCACGTCGCCGGGCATCGCGCTCGACGCCGCGGCGCGCGCGGCTCTGGAGCCGTTGGCCGCCGTCGGCCCGATCGACGCCGTGGCCCGGTTCCTCGCGGTCGTCGGGGAGCAACCCGTCAGCATCGTGGTGGGCGCCGCGGCCGCGATCGCCGTCCTGCTGCGCTGGGGCCTGCAGGCCGGGCTCGCCGTGGGGCTCGCGTCGGCGTTGAGCGCGGGGGACGTGATCCTCATGAAGGCCGTCGTGCAGCGCCCGGGGCCGGTCACCGCGTTCTTCGAGGGCCTCGGCTCCTTCCCGTCCGGGCACGCGGCGAACGCCGCCGTGCTCGCCACCATGGGAGGGCTGCTTCTCCGGCGGCGCTGGGCGTGGTCAGCCGGTGCGGTCTACGTCGCGCTCGTGGCGGCGAGCCCCGTCGTCGTCGGCGCGCACTGGTTCACCGACACGGTCGTCGGCTCGGTCGCGGGCGCGTCGGTCGCGCTCCTCGTCTGGTCCGCGTGGAGCGCGGCTCGGCGGGCGAGGAGCGGCGCGGATGCCTGACGTGCGTGCCCGCCGGATGGGGGCGAGGCCGCCGGAACCGCCCCTCGATCCGATGCGGGTGCTCTGGGCCGTGCTGAGCGCCGTGCTGATCACCGTGCTGTTCGTCCTGGCGATCGTCACGCTGAAGGGCGGCTTCGCCGCGCTCGTCGTGGTCGGTTACCTGGTCTGGCTGTGGGTCGTGCTGCGCCGGCTCCGCGCCCGCCGGCGCCGCTGACCGCTCAGGGCGTCGTCCGGCGGAGCGTCACGGCGCCCAGCACGATGGCGGCGACCGCGAACGCCGCGACGATCACCGTCTCGCGGAGCACGGTGCCCGTGCCTGTGGCGTCGGTGCTCACCGTCTGCAGGGCCTCGATCGCGTGCGACAGGGGGAGCCAGTCGGAGATCGCGTTGAGGACGTCGGGCATCCGGTCGCGCGGGACGAAGATGCCGCCGAGCAGCACCTGGGGGAAGACCAGGGCGGGCAGGAACTGCACGACCTGGAACTCGCTGCGCGCGAACGCGCTGGCCATGAGGCCGAGCGTCGTACCGAGCAGCGCGTCGACGAGCGCCACGAGCACGAGCAGCCAGGCGTCACCCGCCACGGTGAGCCCGCAGACCCAGACGGCGAAGCCCACCGCGACCAGCGCCTGCACGATCGCGAGAGCTCCGAAGGCCAGCGTGTACCCGAGCAGCAGGTCGACGCGGCCGAGCGGCAGGGTCATGAGCCGTTCCAGCGTGCCGGATCGGCGCTCCCGCAGCATCGTGATGCTCGTCACGAGGAACATCGCGATGAACGGGAAGAGCGCGAGCAGCGCCGGTCCGACCACGCCGAACACCGGGGTGTCGGTGAAGATCCAGGCCATGAGGCCGAGCAGCAGGCTCGGCACGAGGATGAGCAGGCCGATGGTGCGGGGGTCGTGGCGCACCTGCGTCAGCACCCGCCCCGTCGTGGCCAGGGTGAGCCCCACGTTCATCGCGCGCTTCCGACCAGGGCGAGGAACGCGTCGTCGGCGTCGGACGTCCCGGTGCTCTCGAGCAGCTCGGCGGGCGTCACGTCGGCGAGCAGGGCGCCGTCGCGGAGCAGCAGGATCCTGTCGCACCGCTGCGCCTCGTCCATCACGTGGCTGCTGACGAGCAGCGTCGTGCCGCGCGAGGCGAGCACCCGGAACAGGTCCCAGAGGTCGCGGCGGAGCACCGGGTCGAGCCCGACGGTCGGCTCGTCGAGCACGAGCAGCTCGGGGCTGCCGAGCAGGGCTGCGGCCAACGACACCCTGTTCTGCTGCCCGCCGGACAGGTCCCGCACGAGGGCGCGCTGCTCCTCCCGCAGGTCGACCTCGTCGAGCACACGATCGACGTCGGCCGCCGGTGCGCCGACGATCCGGCCGAAGTAGGTGAGGTTCTGCCTGATCGTGAGGTCGTCGTAGACGCTCGGCGTCTGGGAGACGTAGCCGATGCGCGATCGCAGGCGAGGATGCCCGGCCGGCAGGCCCAGCACGGTGAGGGTGCCGCTCGTGATCCGCTGCACGCCGACGACGGCACGCATCAGGGTGGTCTTCCCGCTGCCGCTCGGGCCGAGCAGCCCGACGACGGAGCCGGCCGGGACCGTCGCCGAGACCGTGCGCAGCACGTCGCGCCGGCCGCGGTGCACGACGAGGTCGACGGCCTCGATCGCGGAATTCATCATGTGATGAGAATCCTCTTCGGTGCCCGATCGGTCAAGGCCTCGGGGGCGGAGGGTCGCCGGTCAGGTACCACTGCAGGACCGGGCCGATGGCCGCCACCACCTCGTCGTCGCTCGCCTCCGCCAGCGGGCCGATGCGGATCCCGTACCGCGCCACGATCAGCCCGACGATCTGCGATGCGGCGAACGCGGCCCGGCGCTCGCCGTCCTCGAGGCCCAGGCTGTCCGTGATCCGCTGGAGCAGCTCGCGGAACAGGAACTGGCGCAGCATCCGACCCGCGAACTCGTGCCCCATGGCGGTGCGGAGGAGGGCGAGCACCGCGCTCCTGGTGGCGGGGTCCGCGAAGCGGGTGACCAACGCCCGCACGATGGAGGTGCCGAGCACCTCGCGCGGGCCGGCGAGGAGCTCGGCGACGATCCGGTCCGGCCGGATCGGCAGCTCCAGCGCGGCGGCGAACAGCTCCGGCTTGTCGGCGAAGTAGTGATGCACGAGCGCCGGGTCGACCCCGGCCCGCCGGGCGACGGCACGCATCGAGGCGCCGTCGTAGCCCAGGGCGGCGAACTCGTCCCCGGCGGCGCGCACGATGGCCGCCCGGGCGTCGGCCTCTCCCGCGCGGCGACGACCGCGGCGCGGGGGAGCGGGGTCGGCGGCCACGGCCGGAGCCTACGCCGCCCCTCCGCCGCGCTCCGCGCCGCCGTGCGTGCGGCTCGCGCGCTCGTGCTGCCGCTGGTTCTCCTCGACGTAGCGACGCCACGCGGCGACCGCGGCGCTGTCGCCGTCCGGGAAGTAGCCGATGAGCTCTCGGCCGGCCGATCGTGGCGCCCACGTCACGGCGCGGAACGCCACCCTGCCGGACAGCTTCAGCCGGCGAATGACCGCCACCGGCTCCGGGTGCCCGGGGACGGAGAGCACCCACTCGACCGGTCGCACGAGGCGCCGCGGATGCCACTCCACCACGAGGCAGGAGCGTAATCGAACACGCGTTCGATGCGCCACCGGCCCGCCCGGAACCTGCCGGGTCGCCTCGTCTTCCGCTCACCTGGATGCGCTGCGATCATCGGCTCCATGTCCGAGACGGTGCGGTACGCGACGGCGATGTCCCTCATCGGGCGCAACACGGGCATCCCGGTGCCCGACGAGGTGCTCGAGCGGCTCGGCGGGGGCCGGCG
>JAICSU010000119.1 GCA_025936735.1 Amnibacterium sp. | reverse complement strand
GGGCAAGTCGAAGACGCTGCGGGTGCCGATCGTCATCCAGACCACCGGCGTGGCGCGCAGCCGGGTCGACCCGGCCACGTGGGACGCTATGCGCAAGGTCGGGCGCCACATCGACTCCCAGCGTGGTGGCAGCCTCTGCGTCGAGATCGACTGCGTGGTCGACAAGCCCGCCGAGCGCTGACCGGCCCGTCCGTCCCCAACGGCGTAAGCAAAGGACCCCCACCGTGACCGACTCCGGCACCATCCGTCTCGCCCTCGTCGACGACCACAAGATGCTCCTCGGCGCGCTGACGGAGTGGATCCGCGGCGCCGCGAGCGACATCCAGCTGGTCGCCGCCGTGACCACGTTCCCGGAGCTGCTCGCCCACCCCGGCTTCCCCGTCGACGTGGTGCTGCTCGACGTCGACCTGAAGGACAACACCCCCGTCTCGCTGCGCCTCGCGCAGCTGAAGCAGACCGGGGTCTCCACGGTGCTCATGTCGAGCTACACGGAGCCCAACATCGTCCGCGAGGCGCTCGCGTCCGGCGCCCTCGGCTACGTGCCGAAGAGCGAGGACGTCTCGATGATCGTCAACGCGATCCGGGCCGCGCACCGCGGCGAGGCCTACATCTCGGCCGAGCTCGACCTCGCCATCAACTCCGGTGACGTCGGCGGATCCCCGAAGCTCTCCGCCCAGGAGCGCCGCGTGATGGCGCTGTACGGCGGCGGGGAGCCGGTGAAGACGGTCGCGTACGAGCTCGGCATCTCCGAGGAGACGGCGAAGTCGTACCTGAAGCGCATCCGTGAGAAGTACCGCGTCGCCGGCTTCGACGTCGGCACCAAGGTCGCCCTGCGGAAGCGCGCGATCCAGGACGGCATCCTCCTCCAGACCGACTGAGGCCCCGCGCCTGCGCCGTGGCGCGGCACGTCAGGACCCGACCGGATCCGGTTCCCTGCTCGGCTCGCGCACGGGCCGCTCGCGGGCGTCGGCGTGCGCGCCGAGCAGGGCGCCCACCGTCCAGGCGAGCAGCACCAGCTCGAGCAGGTTGCGCAGCTCGAGCACCCCGATCGCCCACGGCTCCGCCTGGATGACGAGCCGGTAGAACCACGGGTAGACCGCCTGCGTCAGCACCGCCATGACGAGCACGAGGACCGCGGGGAACCGGAACCGCCGGGTCGTGGCGAGGCCGAGCAGCACCGGCGCGACGTACCACGTGAGGTACTGGGGCGAGCCGACCTTGTTCAGCGCGATGAGCGCCGAGACCAGGCCGAGGGCCGTGAGAGCGAGCACCTCCGCGTCCGGCGCACCGCGCAGCCGGGCGACGAGCGCGACGGCGACGACCGCGAGCACGCCGATCGCGAGCACCGCCGTCATCGCCTGGGAGGTGGCGTCCACCCCCGCGCCCGCGACCTGGAAGGTGAGGATGTCCCGGTCGTAGTAGATCGAGGCCCCCGGCACCCCCAGCACGACGTCGATCAGCCACAGCCCCGTCACGGGCGCCTCGATCTGCAGGCCGCGGCCGGCCTGGGTGGCGACGAACGAGAACACGTTCCGGCCGGCGCCGAGCGCCACGGCGACGCCGATGACGGCGGCGGAGGTGAGCGCGACGCCGGTGATCGCGGCGGCGACCCGGCGGCCGGCGAGCAGCATCGCGGCGAGCACCGCGGCCGGCCACACCTTGATCCAGGTGGCGATCGCGAGCAGCACCGCCGCGAGGGTGGGGCGTCGCGCGAGCATCAGCACCCCGGCGATCGCGACGGGCAGGGCGACCGCGTCGATCCGCCCGATCGCGACCGGCCCGAGGCAGGCGGTGAAGGCGACCCACCACCAGGCGAGCCGGAGGTCGCGGCGCATCAGCAGCACGAGCGCCGCGGCGTCGAGCGCCGTGACGAGCAGCACCCAGAGGAGCGCGTAGGCGGCGTCCCCGGCGACCGACGCGAGAAGCATGGGCACGATCGCGAGCAGCGGGTACACCCACGGGAGGTCGACGCCGACGAGCCGTCCCCGCTGGTGCCACGTGTCGATCCAGAAGCGGTAGACGCCGGTCACGTCGCCGAACGGGGTCGGATCCCCGAAGGGACCGGCGAGCCCCGGAACGAGGCCGACGAGGCCGAGCAGGACGTGCACGAGGACGAACGCGCCGATGAGCACGGGGACCCCGGGGAGACGGCGCACGGTCCCGGTGCTCCCCCTCACGGGGCGAGCGTACTCAGTAGCCGGCGAAGACATCCGTGCGGATGCGCCGAACGCCGGCGGCGCGCAGCACCCCTCGCGCGCGGGCGACGAACCCGGGCGAGCCGGACAGGTACGCGTGCCGGGCCGACGGGTCGGGCAGCACGCCGGCGAGCGCCGCGGCGTCGAACCGCCGCGTCACGTGCCAGTGGTCGGGGACGGGGCCGAGGACCTCGGGGTCCGGGCAGACGATGAGCACCCGCACGCCGCTCGCCTCGAGCACATCGCGGTAGGGCACGTCCTCGCCGGTCGGCACCCGGTCGACGAGCAGCACGTCCCTGGCCGGGGCGCCCGCGGCGACGGCGGCCCGCTCCGCCTGCAGCTGGCTGATGAAGGGGGTGATGCCGATGCCGCTCGCGACGAGCAGCAGCGGCAGCCGGCGGTCGGCCGGGAGCGTGAACGCGCCGGACACGGTCACCGCCCGCACCGGGCTGCCGACCGGCAGCACGTCGAGCGCCTGCTTGAAGGTCGACATCGGCTCGCGGGTGCGGACGGCGACGCGGAGCGCCGGATCGCCGGGCGGCGAGACGATCGTGAGGGTGCGGCGGATGCCGCGCCGGTCGGCACCGCGGTGCGGCAGCTGCAGCTCCAGGTACTGGCCGGCGAGGTGGCGGAGGGGCCGGTCCGGCCGGAACGCGTACTCGGTCGCGCTCGCCGTCAGCGGCCGCCGCTCGAGGAACCGCAGCTGCGCGGCGGCGGGACGGGCGAGCAGCAGCGCCACGACGTTGCCGACGAGGACCGCGAGCTCGGGGCTCGGGCCGAAGGTGAGCACCCGGAACGGCAGCACGTAGGGCACCGCGAGCAGCACCGCGACGACGACGGCGACGAGCACCCGCTGGACGGTGCGCGGCGGCAGCGTCACCGGCTCGGTGAACATGAACCCGGCGAGGAAGACGAGCGGGGTGCTGGTGAGCGCCGCCGCGAGCGCCGGCAGCGCCTCCGCCCCCTGCACGGCGGAGGCGGCCGTCTCGAGCGCCGCCCCGACGGCCACGAGCACGACGGCGGGCAGCGCCGCGCCGACGCGGATCGCGGTGGCGAGCCCGGCGACGGCGACGATCGGCAGCAGCACCGGGTTCGCGACCCACCACACGCCGCCCGACAGGCCGGTGAGGCCCACGACGAACACGCCGGCCGCCGCCGGGTTCAGCACGTGGCGGCCGCCGACGGTGACGAGGTACTTCGACGCCGCCGCGACGAGGGCCGCGGCGGCGAGCAGCAGCAGGTCGATCGGCCGCGTCGACGGGTACATCAGCAGGAACAGGATGAGGCCCGTGATCAGGGACGACGTGCCGTGCACCGGCGTGCGGGCGATCGCGCCCACGAGGGCGGCGGCGAGCCGGGAGACGACGAGCGCCACCACGAGGCTCGCGACGAGCCCGGCGGTCGGGTAGCCGATCCAGTGCGGCACCGACGCGACGACCGCGACGGCCGCGATGCCGGCGAGCACGAGGAGCACCAGCCGCGCCATGGGCAGCCGGCCGAGCGCGCCGCGGATCCGGTCGAGGACGATCACCGGAAGACCTCCCCGGGCAGGCCGGGCGACCAGTGCGCGCGGCCGTCCGTCGCCATCCGCAGCCAGGTGAACGCGAAGCCGTCGAGGTCCTCAGGCGGCACGAGGAACAGGGCGGTCGCCAGCGCGTCGGCGAGCATCGCGGAGTCGGCGAGAGCCCAGGTCGCGGCCACCGTCGCGACCGGCATGCCGGTGCGGCCGTCGAGCACGTGGTGCAGCCGCCGCCCGTCGGACGCGGTCCAGGCGCGGCGGTTGGGCGCGGATCCGGCGATCGCGGCGTCCTGCACCTCGACGACGCCGATGGCCGCCGTCGTGTCGAAGGGGTGCTCGAGCGCCACCCGGACGGCCGGGCCCGAGGCGCGGACGTCGCCGCCCGCGTCGACGGTGAAGGCCGCATGTCCGGCATCGGCGAGCAGGCCCGCGACGAGGTCGACGAGCTGCCCCTTCCCGGCCGACCCGACGTCGAGCACGGCGGGCGCGTCGAGGGACACCACCGTCCCGTCGACGCGCAGGGCGTCGATCGGCGGGGCGACGCGGTAGCCTTCCTCCGCGTCGAGCCGGTAGCCGGGGCCGTAGCCGAGGTGCTCGAGCGCGCCGCCGACGAGCGGCGTCATGGCACCGTCGGTGCGCTGCGCCAGCCGGATCAGCAGGTCGAGCAGGGGCGGCGCCCATGGGCCGAGGTCCACCGGCCCGCCTGTCCGGGCGAGGCGGGTGACGGCCGAGTCGGGCCGGAAGCGCGAGAAGGTGCGGTCGTACTGCGCGACGACCTCGTCCACCTCCCGGCGGAGGGCCGGCTGCAGGGGCGCATCGGTCGTGATCCGCCAGGTCGTGCCGATCGCGTCGAAGGCGGTGACCGTCGCGGTCGCGGTCACGACGCCGCTTCGCGGCGGATGGCGTCGAGGGCGGCGTCGAAGCCGATACCGGTGAGGGAGGAGCCGGAGACCGCGCCCACCGTGAGGCCGGCGAGCCTCCTGCCGACGACGACGCCGGAGATGCCCGACTCGAAGGCGGCCTCGTAATGCTGCGCGTTCGGGGTCGTGCCGGACCCGGTGACGTGCACGGCGCGGACGATCCCCGCCTTCACGGTCAAGGTCACTGTCACGGATTCGGGGCCGCCGGGGGTGTCGTAGTCGCCGGTCGCGCGGTAGGTGCCGTCCTTCGCGGGCCCGGCGGGCGCGGCGGTGGCGGCCGCGGCGCCGCTCTCCGTCATGGAGCAGCCGGTCAGCAGCCCGAGCGCGGCGAGGCTCACCGCGGCCGCCGCCGCGGATCGGGATCGCACCGGCCGGGCTCCGCTTCGCACCCGATCGAGCGTAGGCGCCCTCACGCGGCGAGCAGGCCCGCGAGCACCTCGGGGAGCGCCGCCGCGATGTCGAGGGCGACGATCGGGCCCCCGCCCGAGGCGCGGCGGCCCGCCTCCCCGTGCAGCCACGCCGCCGCGGCGGCGAGCTCCGCGAGCACGGACGGGTCGGCGGCGACCTCGTCGGCGTGGGTGGCGACGAGGGCGCCCAGCACCCCGCCGAGCACGTCGCCCGCCCCGGCGGTCGCGACCCACGGCGGGCCGGCCTGCACGGCGAACCGGGGGCCGGACGCGTCCGCGATGAACGTCGTCGCCCCCTTCAGCAGGACGGTCGCGCCCGTCTCCCTGGCGGCACGGGCGGCCCAGGCCCCCGGGTCCGCCTCGACGGCCGCCCGGTCGGTCTCGACGCCCGCCAGGGCGAGCACGGGCACGAGCTCGCCGTAGTGGGGCGTGAGGACGACGGGGCCGCTCCCGGCGGTCGCGAGGTCGAGGGCCCCGGCGTCGAGGACGACGGGGACGCCTTGACCGAGGATGTCCCGCACCTGCTGCTCGAGCGCCTCGTCCCGCTCCGGCGGCATCCCGGATCCGACCAGCCAGGCCTGCACGCGGCCGTCGACGGTCACGATCTCCGGCCGCCGGTGGAGCACGAAGTCGGCCGCGCGCGCGGGCCCGACGTAGCGGATCATCCCGACGCCCGTGCGGCTCGCGCCCTCGACGCCGAGCACGGCCGCGCCCGGGAACCGGTCCGAGCCGGTCAGCACGCCGAGCACGCCGCGGGAGTACTTGTCGTCGCCGGCCTCGGGCACCGCGATCCAGCGCGTCGACCGCTCGGCACCGAACGACGCCCAGTCGGGTTCAGGCATGCGGGAAGCGTACGGCGAGTGTTCGGGAGACCTCTCGGTAACGTCCACGCATGCAGCTGACGATCCCCGACCGCGTCGTCCTCCTCGACTACGGCGAGGTGATCTCCCTCAGCCCCTCCGGCGCGGATCGCGCGGAGCTCCTCGCGCTCGCCGACGTGCCCGCGGAGCCGTTCTGGGGCGCCTACGACGAGCATCGCAACGCCCTCGACGACGGCTCGCTCACCTCCGACGAGTACTGGGCGCGCATCGCCGCCGACTGCGGCGCCGACTGGGACAGCGCCAGGCGCCAGTCGCTCTGGAACGCCGACATGCGCGGCTGGCTCACCACCGACCCGACCGTCGTCGCCGTGATCGAGGGGCTCGCGGCGGGCGGCACGCGCCTCGCGCTGCTGTCCAACGCGGCGGCGGAGTACGGCGGACTCTTCCGCCACTCCCCGATGAGCCGCTTCTTCGAGCGGGTGTTCGTCTCCGGTGAGCTGAGGCTGTCGAAGCCGGACCCTGCGGTCTATCTGCACGTCTGCCGGGAGCTCGGAATAGCACCGGCCGCGCTCGTCTTCGTGGACAACAGGGCGGAGAACGTCGCCGGCGCCGAGTCCATCGGCGCGACGGGCCACGTCTACGCGGGACCGGACGGGCTCGTCCGCTTCCTCACCCCCCTCGCCGAAGCCCCAGCCGAGGAGTCCTGAATGACGAGCACCCTGTTCTCCCCCATCGAGGTCGGCGCCCTGACCCTGCCGAACCGGCTGTGGATCGCGTCGATGTGCCAGTACTCGGTCGAGGAGGAGGACGGAGTTCCGATTCAGTGGCACCTGGTGCACCTCGGTTCGCTCGCCAGGGGCGGCGCGGGGCTCCTGCTCACCGAGGCGACGGCCGTGAGCCCCGAGGGGCGGATCTCCCCGCAGGACACCGGCATCTGGAACGAGCAGCAGGCCGCGGCCTGGTCGCGCATCGTCGACTTCGCCCACGGCGTCGGCGCCGTGATCGGCGTGCAGCTCGCGCACGCGGGCCGCAAGGGCTCCACGTTCTCGCCGTTCGCCGGTGCGACCGGCAGCGTGCCGGTCGCCGACGGCGGCTGGCGGACCGTCGCGCCGTCTCCCGTCGCGTTCCCGGGCTACGCGGAGCCGCGAGAGCTGGACGCCGCCGGCCTCGACAAGGTCGTCGAGGACTTCGCCGCCGCGGCCCGCCGCGCCGTCGAGGCCGGGTTCGACGTCGTCGAGCTGCACGCCGCGCACGGCTACCTGCTCCACCAGTTCCTCTCGCCCCTCAGCAACACCCGGACGGACGCGTACGGCGGCCCGCTCGAGAACCGCGCCCGGCTCCTGCTCGAGGTGGTCCGCGCGGTTCGCGCGGCCGTCCCTGCCACCCCGCTGCTCGTCCGCTTCTCCGGCACCGACTGGCGCGACGACGGCTGGACCGTCGAGGAGACCGCCACGGTCGCCGGCTGGGCCCGCGAGTCGGGCGCCGACTTCTTCGACGTGTCCTCCGGCGGCAACGCGCCGGCGCAGATCCCGGTCGGCCCCGGCTACCAGGTGCCGCTCGCGGAGGAGATCAAGCGTCGCGCCGGGGTGCCCGTCAGCGCGGTCGGCCTGATCACGACCGCGGAGCAGGCCGAGGACGTCGTGGCCTCGGGCCGGGCGGATGCGGTGATGATCGCGCGCGCCGCGCTGCGCAACCCGCACTTCCCCCTCGAAGCGGCCGAGGAGCTCGGCGCCGTCGCACCCTGGCCGCCGCAGTACGCGCGCGCCGCCCGCCGCCGGGCGGCGGCCGCGGGCCAGCGCTAGCCGCGACGCACCTCAGCGGCGGGTGGCGTCCTGGACCTCGCCGACGAGCTCCTCGATGACGTCCTCGAGGAAGAGGATGCCGACGGTGGCGCCCTCCGCGTCGAGCACGCGGGCGAGGTGGTTGCCGCCGCGGCGCAGGACCGCGAGCGCGTCCTCGAGCTCCGTCTCGGCGAAGACCGAGATCAGCTGCCGCACGTACTTCGCCGGCACCGGCCGGTCGCTCTGGTCCGCGTCGAGGTCGAGCACGTCCTTGAGGTGCAGGTAGCCGACGGGTTCCCCGGATCCGTCGACCAGCACGTAGCGGGAGAAGCCCGAGTGGGCGACGGCCCGCTCGAGGTCCGCGGGCGTCGCGTCCTGGCGGAGCGAGACGATGCGGTCGAGCGGCACCGTCACCGCCGCCACCCGCTTCTCCGTGAACTCGAACGCGGCCGACAGGGTGCCGGACGCGTCCTCGAGGGTGCCCTCCCGCCGCGAGGTGTCGACGATCGTCGCGACCTCGTCGAGGGTGAACGTGCTGGCCGCCTCCGACCTCGGCTCCACGCCGAGGAGCCGCACGAGCCCGTTCGTCGTGCCGTTCAGCGCCGCGATCACCGGCTTGAAGACGCGGGAGACGAAGACGAGCGGGGTGGCGAGCAGCAGCACCGCCCTGTCGGGCGTCGAGAAGGCGAGGTTCTTCGGCACGAGCTCCCCGAAGACGACGTGCAGGAACGTCACGACGACGAGGGCGATGACGAAGCCGATGGCGCCGATCGCCTCCTGCGGCAGCCCGGTCAGCCGGAGCGGGCCGTCGAGCAGGGAGTGGATCGCCGGCTCGGAGACCTCGAGGATCAGCAGCGAGGCGACGGTGATCCCCAGCTGGGTCGTCGAGAGCATGAGGGTCGCGTGCTCCATCGCACCGAGCGCGGTCCGCGCGGAGCGGCGGCCCTCCTCGGCGAGCGGCTCGACCTGCGAGCGCCTCGCGGAGATG
>JAICSU010000009.1 GCA_025936735.1 Amnibacterium sp. | reverse complement strand
AGAGTTCAATCCTCTTTCGGGGCTCGGACTCCTCGCCGTCTCGGCACGGGAGTCCCGCGGCGGGGTAGCTCAGGTGGTTAGAGCACACGGCTCATAATCGTGGTGTCGCGGGTTCAAGTCCCGCCCCCGCTACAGGCCCGGTTTTCCGAGCGTTTTCTCTTCCCCACACTCCTCGTCAAGGTCATCGCCGGCCGAGGGTGGACACATCTGGGCACATCTGCAGCGGGCCCAGCCTCATTGAGGCGTGTTGCGACCGCGTCGAGGTCATCGGTTCGTGGCACTTCGTCTGCCTCGGAGGCCGGGGTGGTCGGTGTCGACGAGGTCGGCGTACCCAGGGTTCTTGTCGATGAATGCGCGCACAACGGGGCAGAGAACAGTGATGGTCCTACCGGTGCTGCGAATGTCGTCGAGAGTGCGGCGAATGAGCTCGGTAGCGATCCCACGGCCACGGTATTCGGAGATCACGGAGGTGGCGAGCAGGACGAGCCGGTCCTTGGATGCGGCGATGTACGGGAGGCCTGCGACTTCGCGACCATCGACGACGGCGGCGTACAGCTGCTCGCTCTGTTCGTTTATCACCACGACGTCGACGGGCTCGACAGCCCCGCTGCCAACTCGGTCGTTCGCGAGCCCCGCCGCGGGAGGCGCCGCCGGGAGCCGGAGTGCGAGTTCGTTGTGCACCTCGCCGTACGACGGATTCACTGGATTTCCTTTCGCTGATCGACGTGCACCTCGACGGGGGCATCGTTCGCCGACGGTTCCACCCCTGGTCGCTCGACGAGCCCCATGCCTGCAGATCCTGCAGCGTGGTCGGTCAAGACGATTGCCCTCGTGCCCTGCGGCTCCTTGGTTCCGTTCGGGGGCGGGGCTGGGCGCCACGTTCAGCAGCAACGGGATCGCGCGCCGCAAGCACCGTGATCGCGGTCGACACAAGGGCGAGCACGCCATAGCCCAGCGAGATCTCCGACAGGGAGAAGATCCCCGCCAGTTGACCGGCGACGAGGGCCGGGATGGTCGCGCCCGCGTAAGAGAGCAGATAGATCGCGCTGAAGATCGGGGCGCGGTGCTCGAGGGCGCTGCCGTATAGCAGGCCTCGTGTCGCCGCACTGATGGCGACGCCCTGGCTCGCGCCCGCGACGATCGTCGAGGCGACGAAGAGGGCGAGCGCGGCGGTGGAGATCGCTGTCACGAGGCCGGCTATTCCGACGAGGAAGCCAGCCATGCCAAGCCTTTGAGCCAAGGCGGGACTGAAGCGCCCACTCAGGGGCGCTCCCAGGGCGCTCGACGCCATGTAGGAAGCGAACACGAGACCGAGGACCAGCGGGCTCCTCGTGTGCAGCTGACCCTCGATGAGGGTAGGGACGAATGCCTGGTAGAAGGACCCGACCGCCCAGGTGGCGAGAATCACGGCCGCAGCGACCGGAACGAGGTGACGGACGCGCACCGGGACGGAGACCCGAGGTCGCAGAGACCGGAGTGCGCCTGACGTGCGCGCCGCCGTCTCCGGGCTTGCCCATATCCATGCCGCCGACAGCAGCAGCACCGCGATCAGGACCACGAAGATGAGGTCGCGCGGCCAGGGCGCGAACTCGACGAGCGCACCGGACGCGACGGCGCCGATCGCGAGTCCGAGCATCACCGTCTGGCTAGACGCCACCGAGGCGAGCCATGCCGGCCGGGGTGGTGCGGAATCAACGATGAACGCGGTGAGGCCGCTGCTCGCGAGTCCAGCACCGAGGCCCATCAGCGTTCGTCCGGCGATCAGAACACCGGGGTGGTGCACGTCGAGCAGGACGAGCGCACCTGCCAGGAGGACCAGAAGGCTGGCGATCGCAATGGGTTTGCGGCCGACGTGATGCGACAACCGCCCGAAGGTCAGGAGCGTGAGCAGGGTCGCCGCCGAATACGTGACGACGCTCAAGGAGATGTCGGCGGTGGTGAACCCTTCCTCCGCACGGTAGATGTTGAACAGCGGGATCGTGGCGCCCACCGTCGCGAAGACCGCGAGCAGCCCCACGACTGCAGGGATGAAAGCCGAGCGGAGGGGCACTCTCCTCTGCGCCTCGATCGTCGTGTTGCTGGCGACATGGGCCGATGCCGTCTCTTGCATCACTTAAGCCTTCCTGTCCTCGGGTATCGCCCCTCCATGGGCGGCTGGCTCGCCTCGGTGGAGGCGTCGGGGCATCCAACCATCAAACAGGACGATTTAGTCCCATCCCTTCAGCCGCCCGGCAGTCTGCCAGGCGAGGCGCGTCCGGACCGGCCTGGGATCGGAGCGCAATCGTGCCGGGCGCAGATGCGCAGCCAACGGGTAGTCGGACTTCTGGCAGGCGCCGGCCTACACCGTCGCAGGCGAGGTCAGTTGGACCATCCGGTCCCGTTCCCGGCTTAGACTCTCCTGGTGTCCCGACGGCCACGTCGCGATCACGACAGCCGAGGCGCCGGCGTGACGCGGTTCGCCTGGACACCGCACCGCTCGGAGAAGACACTCGATTCAGGGAGAGCCGGAATGAAGGCAATCGTCGGTACGGACCGAACTGCAGGGGCCGCCGGGGTGAGGCTCGTGGAGCGTCCCGACCCGGCAGCAGCGATCAACGACGTCATCGTCGAGGTGCACGCGTCCGGCTTCGTGCCCACGGAGCTGGAATGGCCGTCGACCTGGACCGACCGGGCGGGACGCGACCGGACGCCGTCCGTCCTCGGGCACGAACTGGCCGGGGTGGTCACGTCGCTCGGCTACGGCACCACGGGCTTGTCGCTGGGGCAGCG
Organism: Amnibacterium sp.; assembly: GCA_025936735.1. Lineage (GTDB taxonomy): Bacteria > Actinomycetota > Actinomycetes > Actinomycetales > Microbacteriaceae > Amnibacterium. Next base: position 32,147 of record JAICSU010000009.1, on the reverse strand, counting down.
CGTGTTCGGGATCTCCGACTGGCATCGGGACGGCAGCCTGGCCGAATACATCGCGGTCGAGTCCCGCAACCTCGCGCCGCTCCCCGCCGACCTCGACTTCACAGTGGGTGCGAGCCTGCCGATCTCGGCGCTCACGGCCTGGCAAGGGCTGTTCACGCACGGCCGGGTCCGGGCAGGACAGACCGTCCTCGCGCACGGGGCGGCGGGCGCAGTCGGCACGATGGTCACCCAGCTCGCTCGTGAAACCGGCGCCTACGTGATCGGTACCGGACGGGCGCCCGACCGCCAGAAGGCGCTTGATTTCGGTTCCCACGAGTTCGTCGATCTCGAGCATGACGCCCTCGAGGACGTCGGCGGGGTCGACCTGGTCTTCGATGTCATCGGTGGCGACATCCAGAAGCGATCCGCCAAGTTGATCCGCCCCGGGGGCACCCTGGTGAGCATCACCGGGACACTCGAAGAGCGACCCCTGGAGGGTGGAGCAGTCGACTTCGTGGTCGAGTCCGACACCGCTCAACTGGCCGAGATCGCCCGGCGGGTGCGAGAGGGCCGGCTCCGGGCGAACATCGGCGACGTGGCCGCTCTCGACGACGCCGTGGAAACGCTCTTCCCGGCTGGGCGGCGTGCGGGAAAGACGGTCATCCGCGTTCGCGGATAGCGACGAGACCTCCTTCTCCCCACAGCGCGATCGACCACAAGAAGGCCTCGTCAGGCCGCGGCCCGACGACCGGACCTCCTCGAGCCGCGGCCAACACAGGCCGCCGTTCTCGGCGCGCCCCACCGCCCTCCATCGCTTCCAATCGCCGCCGCCGCGCTGCTCCATGCCGCCGACGGCGGCATGGAGCATTCAACCCAGACGGAGCCACCCGAATTGACGACGCCAGGCGCTGACAATCAGGAGCGACTCGAGACCGACCTCCCGTCAGCCCTACGCCTCGGCCAGATCCGCGCCGTGTACCAGCCACAGCTCGACCTGCGGTCCGGCCGTATCGCCGCGTTCGAGGCCCTCGCCCGCTGGGACCATCCAGAACTTGGCACGCTCCGACCGGACCGCTTCATCCCGATGGCGGAATCGAACGGGCTCATCGCGGACGTGGGCCGCCACGTACTCGAGATCGCCTGTCGGGCTGCGGCCGAACTGCGTCGACGATGTGCCCGACTCACCATGTCGGTGAACGTGTCACGACGAGAACTCGTGTCCAATTCCTACGCTCAGGCCCTGCACCAGACCCGCACCCGACACGAGCTCCCCGCCGCCGCACTCACCCTCGAGATCACGGAGACCCACCTGGCCAGCGATCCGGCTCTCCTGCGCGAACAGGCCCGCGCCTTGCGGGCTCAGGGCATTCGCATCGCACTCGACGACTTCGGCACCGGCTACACCTCGATCGCACAGCTCCAGAACATCCCGATCACCGAACTCAAGATCGACCGCGCGTTCATCGCGCAGGTGCCGGCCCCGGGCATGGACCTCGTCGCCGGCATCATCGCCCTCGCCCACGAGCTCGGCCTCACCGTCGTAGCGGAGGGTGTCGAGACGCGCGCCCAGCTCGATCACCTCTGCGCGATCGGGTGCGACCGAGCCCAGGGGTACGCGATCAGCCCTCCGCTCCCCATCGAGCAGCTTGAGGCTCTGATCTCCGCCGACCCGTGACCGAGATGCTCATCCAGCGCTGATGGATCGCCCTTGACCGACCGTCCATCCGCACGGCGGCGCTGGGCCCCACGGCTACTCTTGCGCCGTGGTCGACGAGCGAACGCCGCCCCGCCTGACAGCGCGCGGAGCAGCGACGCGATCGCGGATCCTGGAGGCGGCCAACGAGCTGATGCGGACGCAGGGTGTGGCAGCAACGACGCTGGACGACGTCCGCGCCGCCAGCAACACGTCCAAGTCGCAGCTCTATCAGCACTTCCCGGACAAGAACGCTCTGGTGGAGGAGGTCGCTCGGCTTCGCTCCGAACGGGTGCTCGCCAGAGAGGAGCAGTCACTGCGCCGCCTGAACTCCTTCAGCGGTCTACAGCGCTGGCGCAACTCGCTGGTCGCGCTCAACGCGGCCCGTGGGGGCGCGAACGGATGCGCGATCGGCTCCCTCGCCAATGAGCTCGCCGACACCAACGAGGAGGCGCGGCTGATCCTGGCCGAGACGTTCTCCCGGTGGGAAGCGCTCATCGCCGAGGGGCTTCAGCGCATGCAGGACGCCGGGACACTCAGGTCGGACGCGGACCCCAGAGCGCTCGCCACCGGCCTGCTGGCGGCCCTGCAGGGCGGCTATCTCCTCAGTCAGACGGCCAAGGACGTCCGGCCGATGGAGATCGCGCTCGACATGGCCCTGGCGCAGATCGAGAAGGAGACCATCGGGGCTCACTGACGCTGCCTCCTCGATTCGGGGCCGCCGCGGCCGGCCTCTACGTGCCAGGACGCGCGGAGGGTCGGGCTCCTGCGCGTGTCGGGGCGTCACATCTAGCGCCGGCGACCGCCGGGTCACATGTCCTGGCGGCCGGCTCGAGAGCCGGCGGCCGAGGCCTGAGGTGCGAGCTTGAGAAGTCGACGGATGCCTCTGGGGCTGCAGCCGTAGGCAAGCAGGCAGCCCGCGATGTCGTCGGCAGTCAGCCCTGCTCTCCCGCCCACCCTCAACGCAGCGAGGACGGCTTCCGCCCGGTCAGAGCCCTGTGCCGCGTCGTCGAGCGACTGCAGCAGTTGCCGCAAGCGAGCAGAAGTCTCAGTCGGGATCGGTCCCTGGTGGCGGCTGGTGAGCAGGTCGATCGCACGGGCCTCCGCGGCCCACCCGGTCAGGGGCAGCGCCGGACCTTCGATCACCGCAACGGCGCCGCCGCCCGCTAGTCGAAAGGCACGTGCAGCGGTCTTCAGGGAAGGCAGGTAGGCCAGAACAGCCCGCCCCGCGGCGGGGCGCCTGGACCCGAGGTCCGCCCGTAACTGGAAGTACCGGAGTGCCGGCGGCAGCGGTCCGGTGAGCGGCCCATCACTCACGAGCGCCAATTTGAGGTTCAGCCGCTCAGCCTGCTGCAACAACCACCGCACTGCAGCAGGGGTCGGGTCCCAAGGACGGGCGGGGTCGTCGGCCGCGACCCACGCAGCAAGGTAAGGGAGATGGTGTGACGGGAACCCCTCGTCGTCGCCCGGAGGTGCTAGGAGAACGGAAGACGGTGGGGCGAGGACGGACCCCGCGTTCGGACCGCCGGTCGAGACGGCGGGGAGCGGGTCCGCCGATCCCCTGGGCACGGCGAGTGGGGCGTGAAGCGCGAGTCGCTGAAGAGGCAACAACGGATCCTTCGTTCGGTAGCCCGGCTGGCCTCGTGGGCCCCGTGGCTTTGCGTCGCCGGCTCGCGCCGGGTTTGCCGTTTATCGTGAAGAGTGCTGTTCGGACGGGTTCTTCCCGTCCGCTACCGGACACTATGGGCCGACGATCTCCGTCATTCCCTGCCACGCCGCCTGCGCCTCGCGCCGCGGCAGCGGCCCTCGGCCCTCGGCCCTCGGCTCTCATCCGGCCCACCACGCGTTCGGTGTCCCGCAGGGCCACCATGACGGAGGAGTGACCTGGCGCCATACCGGTACTCAGACCGGGAGCGGCCAGGGGGACGGCTCACCGCGCAGGCTGCGCTCGATGTCGCGCTCCCAGAGGGTGCGGCCGGGAGGGTGCGGCACGCCGCACCCTGCCCGGGCGGCGGGAGCGGATCCAGCCGATGACGAGCGCTGCTGCAAGCAGCGACGCCAGAGTGACGGCGATCGGAGTCCAGGGCAGGTCGGTGTAGTCGGCAGCCGAGGTGCGAGGCCCTGCCTCGCTGTCGATGGTGGCGGTCGCCGTACCGAGCTGGATCAGGGCTGCCCGCGGGAGATGGGCGTGGAGGGTGAGCTCGTCGCCGGGCAGGATGCTCTCCACTTCGGTGAATCGCAGGCGGGTGTTCACGCCCACGCTGCTGACGATGGACAGGGCGCCCTTCGGATGCAGCGTGGTGTTGCCGGTGTTCTGTATCGGGATCGTGAAATCCGCCCCATCGCCGTTGTCCGTCCAGCGGAGGCTCCCGACGCTCAGGGCTCGGGTGGCGGTGCCTTGGACATGCAGGTAGATGCGCAGTCCTTGGCGTTGGACGATGTTGAGTCGTACCGCGGTTCCGTTGTGGACGGCGGTCTTCCCGATGACGGGTGGGGCTTGGATGATCAGCGCCCCGGCGTAATCACCTGGCGCCGTGCCGGTCGGCACGGTGAGCTGGAAGGCCAGCGGCCGGTCGGCCCGCGCCGGCACGTTGATCGAGTCGGTGGCGAGGCGGACCCAGGCACCCACTGTGGAGCGCCGGTCCGTCTGCGACGCCATCGCGAACGTTCCGGTGGCGGAGTCGTGCGCGTCGACCGGATAGTCCAACAAGGTGACGGACCGGTCGGTGTGGTTGGAGACGATCGCGGTGTTGTGGACCGTCTCGCCGGGATACGCGCTCAGGTGGAAGAAGGCGGATTCGTGCGCAGGCCGGATCCCGAGACTCCCGGTATCGACGGCATGGGCCGGCAGTGGGGCGAGGACCGTGGCGAGCGCCGTGAAGAGCAGGACGGCGAACATCGAGCCGCGACGAGGGGGTCGAGAGCGGGAAGCGGAAACGGCGAACACGAGGGGTCCTTCAGCAGGCGGCCCACATGGGCCAGAGGTCGAGGATGGGGCGGGGATGTTGCTGCCGCCCCGCCGGGGGCAGGCGGGGCGGCAGCGGTCTGTGTCAGCCGATCGTGTAGGTCAGCGTCGAGGTGTAGGGGTTGAGGGCGCTCGATCCGACGGCGCCGGAATAGTTCGATCTGTAGGCGTTGGCCGGGATCGCCAACGAGAAGGTCGGGGTGAGCGTGTAGGTGCCCTTGTCCGGGCCGGCCGCGGCGACCAGCGCCTGCGCGGCCGTCGACGCGGACAGCGGGTCGGCGGTGATGTTCGACGCGGGGTCCGCGCCGGTGGCGGCGGTGACGGTGCCCGGGGTGATGGTCAGGGCGGTCGCCGGCAGGATCCGCGCGGTGGTCTCCACGGTTCCGGCACTGCTGGTGAAGTCCGTTGCTGAGACCGACAGGGTCCATGCGGCGCCCGTGCCTCGAGCATCCGTGATGCTCCACTGGCTGGATGCCGTCCCGGTCGCCGTCTGCGTGCTCGAGCCGTCCAGGGTTACGCCCGACAGCGTCGCGCCCGAGGTCGATTCGGTCAGGGCGCCCCCTGACACGGTGGAATCGACCGAGTTGCCGTCCGCCACGGCGGGCGTCGCCGCCACCGCCAGCACGATGCACGTGCTCAGAGCGACCAGGGCGCCCTTCATCGTCTTCTTCATCAGTGATGCCTTGCCAATCGTTGTCGTTCCTGTGGGGCCGCTCAGCGACGGCGCGAAGGCACCGATGGCGGTGAGACGCGGAATTTCCCCCGAACGCACGTTATGCGGCGCCGATCCGCGGTCAAATGGCCTGGTGAGCCCAGTATTGGGGCGAACAGCCAGGACATTGCGCTCAGGTCGTTCGCCCTGTACCCCGCCTCGTCCGCCGTTCGGTGGACCTGCGTCGGGTGGCCCCCGGTAGCCTGAAACTGTGGATGTCGACCGACGGGGGACGGTCCTCGGTCCGCGCGAGACCGCCGCTCTGGCTGCTCTGCCCGAGGCATGCCTCGTCACCGACGCCGCGCAGGTGATCGTCTTCGCCAACAGCGCCTTCACGGACACCACCGGGTATGCGGCGGATGAGGTGGTCGGCCGGAACTGCCGGTTCCTCCAAGGGCCGGGCAGCGACGAGGACACCGTGCAGGCGATCCGCGAAGCCCTCACGGCGGGGGACGCCTTCTCCGGTGTCCTGCTGAACTACCGTAAAAGCGGAGAAGCGTTCTGGAACGAGTTGTCGATCGCTCCCCTCACGGACGACGAGGGCTCGGTCACGGCGTACATCAGCGTGCAACGCGATGTGACGGCGTCGGTTCGGGCTGAATCACGGACCCGGGACCTCTTGGCCGACGCCGAAGCGCAGCGGGAGACCCTGAGCGCCCTGCTCAGCATCACTCGAACTCTGGCAGGGCAGACCAGCACGAGCACCGTGCTGCGTGCGGTCGCAGAGGCGATTATCGCCCTCTGCAAAGCGGACCGGTCCTCCATCGCCATGTGGGATTCGGCAGCGGAACGACTGTCGATGGTCGAGGTCGCCGGATGGCACGGGCCGCTGGACGACAAGATCCGGGCGTTCACCCTCTCGCCGAGCGACAGTCCGGAGCTGGCCGGCATCGTCGCCATGCGGGAGCCGGTCCTGGTCACCCGCTCCAGCTCGTCCGACTGGGGCAAGGCCATCCTCGAGGATTACCAGATCACCTCGTTCGCCGCCGTTCCCGTGGAGACCGGCAACACCCTGATCGGCGTCCTGATCGCCAACTGGGCGGAGACCCCCGGGCCGCCGCGCCTCGAGCCCGACCTGCGCGCTCGCCTCGCCGGACTCGCCGGGATCACCGCGACCGCTATCCGGACCGCCGGGCTCATCGACCAGGTCAGCTGGAGCGCGACCCATGACCCGCTCACGGGTCTGGCCAACCGGGAGCTGCTCGAGACGGAGCTCTCGGAGGCGCTCACCCAGATCCCTTCCCAGGCCGGTCTGGCGGTCATCTTCTGCGACCTCGACGGATTCAAACGCACCAACGACTCCTACGGCCACGCCGTGGGCGACCGAGTCCTGCAGGAGATCGCAGCTCGTCTCACGGCCGTCCTCCGTGTCGGAGACCTCGTCGCCCGCGTCGGGGGCGACGAATTCGTCATCCTCCTCACCCCCGTCCAGAGCGAATCCGAGATCAACGCCGTCCTCCGCCGTCTTCGCCATGCGCTCGACGCCCCCGTTCAGGCAGGCGATGTGACCGTCCGCGCCCGTCTGTCCACCGGTGTCGCCCACCACCGCGCACAGTCGCCTCGACCCACTGCTGCAGCGCTGATCCAGGCGGCCGACGCCGACATGTATCAGCGCAAGAACGGACGACAGACGCCGCGCCCGCTCGCGCCCCGCCCGGATCAGGAGCTCCTTCAGTCCGCCCTCGCCACGGCTGTCCAGCGTCGGCAGATCGTCGCCCACTATCAGCCCCAGCTCGACCTTCGAACCGGCCGGGTCGTCGCCGTCGAGGCCCTCGCCCGGTGGAACCATCCGGAACTCGGGATCCTGGATCCTGGCCAGTTCATCCCGCTCGCCGAAGCGAGCGGCCTCATCCACGACATCGGGCGCCACATGCTGCAGACCGCCTGCCGAGCGGTCATCGAAGCACGGCGCAGCCTTCCCGAACTGACGATGTCGGTGAACGTCTCCCGGCGCGAGCTCGCCTCCCCCGCGTACGCGAGGACCCTCGACGACATTCTCGCTCGCTGCGGGCTCCCGGCGTCAGCACTCACCCTGGAGATCACCGAATCGCACCTCGCCAGCGATCCGGAGCTCCTGCGAGAGCAAGCCCACGCCCTGCGCGACTACGGCACGCGGATCGCGGTGGACGACTTCGGTGCTGGCTACACCTCGATACCCCTGCTGCAGAACATCCCCATCACCGAATTGAAGATCGACCGCGCATTCGTCCAGAGGGCCCCGACGCCCGGGCGCGATCTCGTCGCCGGCATCATCGCCTTGGCCCACGAGCTCCACCTGAGCGTGGTGGCCGAGGGTGTCGAAACGTCCGCCCAACTCGCCCACCTGCGAACGATCGGCTGCGACCGCGCCCAGGGTTACGCCATCGGCCCGCCACTGCCGCACGACGAGTTCCTCCAACTCATCGCGGCGCCTTCGTAAGCCGCGCTCAGCTGCCACCCGTCGGCGTGGCGCCGACCGCGTGAATGCGTCGCTCATACCCTGACCTCCAGGCAGAGGTCGGTTGCGGCAGGTGTGCAGCGATCCACGGCATGCCTGGACACATTTCCCGAAACGGCAAAACCAGCGCGAGTTGGCGACGCAAAGCCACGGGACCCTCGAGGTCAGCCGGGCTACCGAACGAAAGACCAGGGCCTTGGACGTCCGCCCCGCTTGCCTCCACCCCCTCCTCTCGAGCGCCCGAGCCCGGAGATCCGCTGAACCGGTCATCACCGGGCACCGCCTGCGCCGCCAGTTCCGGAACGGCGCGGGCTCGGAATGAACCCGGTTCAGGACACTTTTCGCCGGGCCTGGCTCTCTCTGCTCACCGGGTCGGTGGACTGCGCTATTCGCCCCCGGGACACCCCGATCACCCATGCAGAGGGTCCCCTTCCTCGTCGGCTGCTGCTGCTCGGCGGAGGAGTCGCCGCGGGTCTCGGCGTGTCCCGGCACGACCGCGCGCTGCCTGGGCATCTTGCCCGGCACCTGGCTTCGATCACTGGCAGAGGGGTCGAGATGGAGGTCACGGCACGCCTGGGGATGACCCTCATGGAGGCGAGAACGGAGATCGACCGGCGCGAATCGATCGGCTACGACGCGGTCGTCTTGACGCTCGGCACGGCCGACGCCCTCGCCGCGCTCCCGACACCCCAATGGAGTGAGCGCTTCGAACTGCTCCTCACCGCCCTGCTGAACAAGACCCGCGGCGATACGCAGATCCTCGCACTCGGCGCGCACCCGTCATCCTGGGCGCCCTACCTCCACCCACACCTCACCCGGATGGCCGCGCGGCGATTGGTCGACTACAACCAGGTCTGCCGCGAGCTGTGCTGGTCCCTCCCGTGCACCAGCTACCTCGCCCCGCTCGACAAGGTCTCCGCGCCGACCACCCAGTACTCCGCCCACGACTACGAGCGCATCGCACGAACGGTCGCAGCGCACCTCGCGCACCGGCTCGCGCGGCCCAGCACCCCCTCCCGCCCGCGTCCCAGCACCGACACGTCGTCGGGGCACCTCTCCCTCGCGAGCCTCGGGCTCCTCGACCAAAGTCCCCGCACCGCGGTCGCGCGCATCGTCGCCCGCGCCCAGGCCGCATTCGGTGTGGAAGGAGCCGTCGTCACCGAGCTGCCGGGGACGGAGGCCTCCCCCGTGGCCTCGGTCGAAGGACGTAACGAGGAAAGCTCCACCGAAGCCCATTCACCAGCCGCGGCCGCAGCGAACGCCGGCGGCCTCGCGATCGCGAATCTTCGGGGAGACGCCCGATTCCAGAACAGCTCGTGGGTGCGGCGACACGGCATCAGCTTCTATGCCGCTCATCCGATCTATGGCGCGAGCGGCCAGGCCATAGCGGTGCTCGCCATCTTCGACCCCCAGCCGCGAACCTTCTCCCCTCTCGAGATGGCGGTTCTCCGCGACCATGCCCTGCTCATCCAGGAGATGGTCTCCCGGTCGTCTCGGCTTCACGCCCAGCAGGCTTCAGCTGTCAGACCTCCGCCGGCGGGCGAGGCAGACACCGATCAGGAAGGACGGCGAGGGACCAGCAGGCGAACGTTTGACCGTTCGCCGCGGTCGCGTGGCGGCGAACCCTCGTCCATCCCGGACGACCAGTGGCGGTAGACGCCCCAATGGAACGAAGGAAGCCCCGTCCTTGAGCCCGCAACCAGTCGTCCCGCAGCCCGAACCGCTGTCCCCCATTCGCCCGGAAGCGATCGCCTCGATCCGACGTCCCGGGCTCATACCTCGCCGACTACTGGTCTTCGGCAGCGGAGTCCTCACCGGCGAAGGGCTCGCGGACCACGATCTCGGCCTCCCCGGAGCGATCGCAGACGCCTTGGCCCAGGGGTCACGGCGGGGCGTCGACATCACCGTGATCGTCGACCCCGACCCGATCAGCAAGCGAGCCCTCACCGGCCTCCGGGGCCTGCGACTGCACCGATTCGACGCCGTGATCGTCATCCTTCCGGCCCCGACCGCGAGGATCTCCCGTGCGCGGCGCACCCAGGTCATTCAAGAACTGCAAGTGCTGCTCGCAGAAGAGTGCGCTGAGCACTCGGCCGCATTCATCTACGACTCGCCCCGGGATTCCGCCGCCACGGACCGCGGCCCGGCCCCCGAGACTCAAGCACCGGTGGAGAACGATTCCCTCGCCGGCACCAGCAGGGTGCGCTTCCGTGAGCTCCCGCCGCAACCGGCAGTTCTCGGCCCCGCCCCACCCTTCTCCCCGGTCACGTACGAGAGCTGGGGGGAGCTGATCATCAGACGCCTGGATCTCGATATCGCCGAGCTGAACGCCACGCCCAGAACTGGTCCTGACCGCAAAGCGGACGACACGGAGGAGGAGACGATGCGCCAAAAGGCGCTCCAGACGCTCCGACTGTCGACCGGTGAGCTGGACCAGCCACTGATGTCGTTGCTCCGGCAAGCCCGGGTGGCCTTCGCATGCGCCGGCGCAGCGCTGATGATCGTGGACGACGAGCACGTGCGAGCCCACGCCGCGGTAGGCACCCCGCCCCCGACTCTCCCTCGCACGGCCGCCTACTCCAACATCACGATCCGATCGGACAGGCCGACCGTGATCAGCGACGCTCACCGGGACCCCCGGGTCGCAGCGCTTCTCGGGCCCGACCAACCCACCCGCTTCTACGCCGCCTATCCCATCCACACGTGGGACGGCTACCGGGTTGGTGCTCTATGCATCTACGACGAGCACCCTCGAGAGGTCCGAATCCTCGATCTGATCCACCTGTGGGAGATCGCAGGCCACGTCGAGGAACACCTTTGGACAACAGCCCTACGCAGCGGTGTCCGTCCGACGGGGCCCTCTAGGCGCACCGCGCGCGCGTTTCGGCTCGGACCGGCAGACGAGCCTGCGCCGCACGAACGGCGCAGGCTCCTGGAGGCGTTACGCCGGGCAATCACGCGTCCCGCGCTTCTTGCCTGTGCATTTCTTGGGCGCGTCCGCGACAGGGGCGGGTCACTCCGCAGCGATCGTGAGCCGACGGCCGCCCGCCATGCTCGAACGACTGCATGAGCAACACCCTCCCCCAGCGGGAAGTGAGCACCCTGGGTTGCCGGCCCCCTGCGACGTCGCCAAATCCCTCAGGATGACGTCCACCCCGTCCTCCTTGCTCCATCACGCGGCGAGACGCTGCAGGCTCTGCACCGCAGCCGGGCGCCGTTCCTCCTTCTTATTCGGGACGACGATCCGAATGCGGGGAAGACGTCGCTTTCACTCGGCGACCAGCCCGAGATCGCGGAGGCTCTCGGCGGTCTCGATCACGGTCTCGTCCCAGGGCCGGGGCCGGAATCCGAGCTCGCGCTTGGCGCGCTCGTTGTGGATCACCAGCGGGGGCGGCTCCTCCCCGGGGACCTCCTGCGTCGGCACCCTGGACGCGAACGACCCGAGCCGCTCGCGGAGGAGGTTCGCGACGTCGAGGAACGTTCGAGTCGGCCCGGCGGCGAGGACGAGGTAGCGCTTGCCGGCGGCCTCCGGCGCGCCCATGGCGGCGATGTGCAGCCCGGACACGTCGCGGACGTCCGCGATCCCGAACCGCTGCCGGGGCACCGCCGGGAGCGCCCCGGTGAGCATCGCGACGAACAGCTGCAGCGACGACCGTGCGCGATCGGTCAGCGTCGGGCCGGCGATCCACGTCGGATCGAGCACGACCAGCTCGGTTCCCGACTGGTCCGCCATGAACTCCCATGCCGCCCGCTCCGCCACGACCTTCGACAGCGGATAGGCGGGAAGACCGGGTGTGGCGGGGTCCGTCCAGTCGTCCTCGCTGTACTCGCGGGTCGGCTTCGGCGAGTAGCCGACCGCGGCGAACGACGACGTCATCACGACCCGCCGAACACCTGCCGCGACCGCGGTCCTCAGCACACGCAGCGTGCCGTCCCGGGCCGGCACGACGGTCTCGTCCGGATCCGTGGTCTGAACCATGGGCGACGCGAGGTGGTGGACCTCCTCGACCCCCCGCATCGCCTCCCTCCAGCCGTCGTCGGCCAGCAGGCTCACCGTGACGACCTGCAGCGGCTCATCGTCCACCCCGGCGCGCCGCACGGCTGCGCGTAGGGCGCCGGCACCCTCCGGCGAACGGACCGCGGCACGCACGCCCACACGCTGCGCGAGCAGGTCCGCCACCAACCGTGTGCCGAGGTAGCCGGACGCGCCGGTCACGAGCGCCGTCATCGCAGGGATCCTGCGAGTGCGGGAAGCATCTCGTCGACCCGTCGGCGGGCCTCCGCCTCCGCGTCGGGATCGCCGTTCGCTCTCGCGTCCCAGAGCGCGGCCTTCGCATCGAGGTAGCGGAGATGGACGCGGAGCACCTCGATCTCCGCCTCGATCCGCCGCGCATGCCGGGTCAGCAGATCACGCTGCTCCCCCGCCTTCGCCGCACCCTCCGCCCGGTTGACCTGATAGGTGCGCATGTCATCGATGCCCACTCCCATCGCCCGAAGACACGCGAGCGCCTGCAGCGTGTCGACATCGTCCTCGCCGTACCGGCGATGCCCGCTGCTCGGATCGCGAGGCACCGGTCCGATCAGACCGACCTCCTCGTAGTACCGCAGTGTCGGCTCGCTCAAACCGCTCCGCCGAGCCGCAACCTGGATCGTCACCATGCTCATGTCCCAACCACACCACCCCTCAAGCGCTTGAGGTCAACTCCGGCCGGTGGGTCAGGCGGGGAGGCCCTGCGGCGCCGGCGCCGCCGCGGTCGCGGCGGCCAGGTCGGCGTCGATGGCGCGCTGCACCGCCTTCGGCAGGATGAAGAACTCGACGGAGAGCGGCAGCCCGTCCTCCCATCGCGTGTGGGTCCGCAGGGTCCGCGCGGCCTGCGGCGCATGACGGTCGAAGACCTCGAGCACGCTGGCATAGGCCACCGGGTCGTCGATGATCTCGCCGAGCGGGGTCTCGAGGGAGAGCTTCTGCCGGGGTCGCGGCGCGGGCAGCGGGATCCGGACCGTCCAGTCGTGCTCACCGCTGCCGACCTCGAACGGCCGGGAGCCGTCGGGCAGCGACACCGTCGCGCGGGTGTTCGCCGGCACCACCGCGTGGACGTGCAGGAGGTCGCCGTGCCGGCGCCATCCGCTGACCGCCCGGCCGTACGGGGTGCGCAGGCTCGCTTCCGCGGAGTCGAACCCGGGCAGCGGCACGGGGGCGATGCGGAGGACCCGGTAGCCGGGCTCGGCCGCGGCCAGGCCCGCGAGGCCGCGGTGAAGCCAGTCGGCGACCGCGCCGAAGGCGTAGTGGTTGAACGACGTGCTCGCGGGGCTCGGGGTGCCGTCGGGCAGGAGCGCGTCCCAGGCCTCCCAGGTGGTGGTCGCGCCCATCGTGATCGGGTAGAGCCAGGAGGGGCATTCGGTCGCGGTGAGGAGCCGGGCCGCGGCGGCCCACTCGCCGGTGACGGCGAGCGCCTCGAGCACGAACGGCGTGCCGACGAAGCCGGTGCCGATGCGGTAGCCGTTGACGCGGACGAGCTTCGCGAGCCGCCGTCCCATGGCGAGGCGGCGCTCCTCGTCGGGTACCAGCCCGAACACGATGGCGAGCGCGTAGGAGGTCTGCGCGTCCGAGACGATGCGCCCGGAGGCGGACACGTACTCGCGGAGGAAGGCCGCCCGCACCTCGTCGGCGAGGCGCCGGTAGCGGTCGGCGTCGTCCTCGCGGCCGAGGACCGCTGCGGCCTGCGCCACGATGTCGGCGGACCGGAACAGGAACGCGGTGGCGACGACCTCCTTGTCGGCCTTCGCGTCGGTCGGGAAGTCCGCGGGGGCGGTCGGGTCGAGCCAGTCGGCGAACTGGAACCCGCCCTCCCAGAGGTGGTTCTCCCCCGCGATACCGGCGACGAGGTCGACCCAGGTCGTCATGCTCCCGTACTGAGCCTCGAGCACTCCCACGTCCCCGTACCGCTCGTAGAGGGTCCAGGGCACGATCGTGGCCGCGTCGCCCCAGGCCGCGGTCGGGGTGACGAACACGCCGGACACGTTGGGCACGACGAACGGCACCGTGCCGTCGATGGCCCGCTGCTCGAGCGCGAGGTCCGCGAGCCACGAAGCGAGGAACCCGTCGACGTCGAGCAGCGCGGTGGCCGTCGGCGCGAACATGCTGATGTCCCCCGTCCAGCCGAGCCGCTCGTCGCGCTGCGGGCAGTCCGTCGGCAGCGACACGAAGTTGCTGCGCGTGCTCCAGACGACGGCGTCGTGGAGCCGGTTCACGAGCGGATGCGACGAGCGGAACGAGCCGGTGCGCTCGAGATCGCTCGAGAGCGCGACGGCGGTGAACGCCTCCGCCGGGACCGCACCGGGCCAGCCCTCGACGCTCGCGTAGCGGAAGCCGTGGAAGGTGAATCGCGGCTCCCAGACGAAGGAACCGCCGGGTGCCGTGAACACGTCGGTGGCGGCCGCACCGCGCTGCGAGCTCCGGTCCAGCTCGCCCTCGTGCACGACCTCCGCGTGCCGGAGCGTGATCGTCGTGCCGGCAGGCAGAGACGCCTCGATCCGCACGCGCCCGGCGAGGTTCTGGCCGAAGTCGAGGACCGTGACCCCGGACGGCGCGACCCACGTGGCGACCACCGGAAGCTCCGCGATCGCCCGCACCGGCGGCGCCGAGCGCGGAACCGGGACGACCGTCTCGCCCACCTCCGCCGCCTGCCACCCGCCGTCGTCGAAGCCGGGCTCCGACCACCCCGGCAGCGAGCGGGTGGCGTCCTCGTGCTGGCCGCCGTAGATGCCGGCCGAGATCACCGGGCCGCCGGCGAGGGCCTTCCAACCGGGGCCCGTCGCGATCGTCTCGGTGCGGCCGTCGGCGTAGCGGACGACCAGCTGGAGGGCGGCGCTCGGCTGCGGCCCGTAGAACGGCTTCGCATCGGCGCCGAAGCCGTACCGCTCAGCGAACCAGCCCGCCGTGAGCTGGATTCCGATCGCGTTCCGGCCGGGCCGCAGCAAGGCGGTGACGTCCGTCGTGTCCTGGATCACCCGCCACTGGTAGGCCGTCCAGCCCGGCTTCAGCGTCTCGTCGTCCACTGCCTCGCCGTTGACCTCGACCTGGTAGACCCCGTGCGCGGTCGCGTGCAGGGTCGCGTGGACCACCGGGCCGACGATGTCGAACTCCGCTCGCAGCAGGCCCGGCTGCCCCTGCCTCTCAGGGTGGGGCAGCGCCAGCAGGGACGCGATCCACTCGCCGGGTGCCAGGAGACCGGCGGAGACCGTGCAAGGCTCGCTCCAGTCGGAGGCGCTGCCGTCGGTCCCGCCGACGCGGACGCGGAGCCTGCGCTCCTCCCCCGGGAGGAGCGGGGCGAAGGGCCACGCCACGAGCACCGACGCGTCGCCGTCGATGCGCGCCGGCCGCCCATCGAGCTCGACCTCCGCCCAGGCCTGGCGCCATTCGATCGCCTGGGTCTCCGTCACCCAGCTGAGCCGCGGCACGGCGGTCGGCACGAAGGGCGAGTCGGCGCGATGCTCCAGCTTCGTGATCGTGACGCGGGGCGCTGCAGGCATCCGGCTCTCCTTCCAGGAGGTAACCAACCGGTTGGTTGGCGGCTAGGCTAACCCCGGTCAGGGGCACCGTCAACGAAAGTGGAGGCCCGAATGTCCGAGTCCGCACAGGTCGCCGCGGGAGAGGCCGATCGCGCGAGCCGCAGCCGCGCGCGCATCCTCGAGGCCGCGCGGGCCGAGTTCGCCACATCGGGCTTCGGGGGCGGCCGCGTCGAGCGGATCGCGGCACGCGCCGCCATCAACAAGGAGCGCATCTACGCCTACTTCGGGGACAAGCGCTCCCTCTTCGCCGCCGCGGTCGCGTCGGCCGTGGAGGAGCTCGGGACGGTCGTCGTCGCCGGCCCCGGCGGGCTGAGCGGCTGGGCGGAGCGCCTCTTCGACTTCATGGCCGCTCACCCCGACACGCTGCGGCTGCTGCGCTGGTCGAACCTCGAGTCCGATGCGCCGTCCGATGAGACCGACGAGCGGCTGGCGGGTCTCCCCCGGCCCGAGGAGACGGTGGCGCGATGGCAGCGTGAGGGGCTCGTGCCGGCGCAGTGGGATCCGCACGACCTCGTCGTGCTGGTCTTCGGGCTCTGCGAGGCCTTCCAGACCCGACCGTTCCGCCCGGAGGGACCGGATGCGGCGACGACGGACCGACGACGGCGCGCCCTCGTCCGGCACGCCGTGGACCTGCTGGTGGCGCACCCGTCGGATCCCACGCAGCGCTGACCGCTCCGCCGTGCGGCCGTCAGCCCTCGCGGTTGTAGTACGGCCAGGGCAGGAACCGGCGTTCACCGCGGCGGTCGGGGCCCTGCAGCGTCACCTCGCCGGTCGCCGCCCACTCGACGCCGCGCGGGAACATGCGGAGGAACTCGATCCGCCGGAACGTGTCGATGTCGTGGCCGATCGTGATGGTGAAGCAGCGGCCGGCGCCGTACTCGTTGATCCAGGCGATCGGCTGGTCGGTGTTCATCCCGGGCAGCGCGGCGATGCCGTCCGGCGGGATCGCGACCGGGTAATGCGACATCGGCCAGACGGGCGCGTTCTCGTAGGCCTCGAGGTCGTCGAAGGTCGTGAGCAGCACCTCGGTGCCCTCGTACAGCTCGACGCCCGTGAGGATGTCGTCGCCCGTCACCGTCCACCGCGCACTGATGCCCTCGGTGATCGGATGGCGCGGGTCGACGGTGTCGAGCTGCGCCTCCCCCCAGGGTCGAGGGCGGAGCCCGGTCGGCACGCTGAGCTTCGCCCCGCGCATGACGTTGTACTCCTCGGGGTAGCCCCAGTCGTCCTCCTGCGCGGCGGAGCCGTGGAACCAGACCATCCCCTTGCCGTGGTCGTGGACGAACCGGAGCAGCGCCGCGTCGGTCTCCCGGCCGAAGCCGACGCCCTTGTCGAAGTAGCCGTCGCGACCCTCGAAGACGACGAGCACGACGTCGTACTTGTCGATGATCTCGGCCCCGAGGCCGCGCGGATCCTCGACGACCCGGACGCGGAAGCGGCCGGTGTCCTCGAGCACCGTCGTCAGCCACTGGTTGTGCTGCCGGAAGCTCCGGTGCTCGTTGTCGTGCTCCCGGGTCATGTGTCCCGACAGGATCAGGACGTCCAGCTGGTCGGTCATCGCACCGCCTCCGCGTTCTCGGTGAGCCGAGCGGCGGCGGCACGGGCCCCGCGCACGGCGATGGCGACGCTCATCAGCGTCGGGTTCATGGTGGTCGCGGTGGGGATGAGGGCGTTGCCGCCGACGACGAGGTTGTCGAAGCCCCAGACGCGCGAGTCGGGGTCGGCGACCGAGGTGCCGTCGTCGTGCTCCCCCATCCGCATCGTGCCCTGGTAGTGGAGGCTCGAGCCGTTCGGCAGCAGCCGCGGCTCGGCGATGAAGACGCCGAGCGCATTCCCGGCGCGGCGCAGGTGCTCCGTGCCGTCGGCGATCTCGGCCTGCTCCGCGTCGGTGAGCTCGTACCGGATCGTCATGTTCGGGAAGCCGCGGTAGTCGAGCTCGTCGTCGTCGAACGTGACGCCGTCCTCGAACCGCGGCTGCTTGCGCATGCCGTAGCCCATGTTCACGTAACCCCACCGGTTGCCCGCGGCAGGATGCTCGGGGTCGAGCTGGAAGGGCGGGTTCTCCGCGTACATCACCTGCAGCGAGAACGGGTGGTTCGGCTCGGAGAAGGGGATGCGGTTCACCGCGGCGACGGGATCGGCCGGGTTCGTCGCGCGCCGCGCGAGCTCGCCGGCGAGGTCCTCCTCGGTGGCGAAGCGCCGCATCCGCTGCTCGTCGAGCGCGACGGTCGAGATGACGACCGGGTGCTCGGTGAGGTAGTGCCCGAGGGCGGTCGGCCGGATGCCGGACGCCCAGAGCAGCTGCGGCGAGCGGAACGCGTCGGCGGCGACGACCACGAGGTCCGCCGGAACGAAGGAGCGCTCCCCCGTCCGCAGGTCCTCGACGGTCACGCCGGTCGCATGGCCGTCCTCGTGCTCGATGCGGCGCACGAGGGTGAGGTCGCGGAGCTCGAAGCGCTGGGCGAGCGGGTTCCCCCGCTCGACCAGCGGGCCGAGCACGACGTCGGCGCCCGCCCACCGCATCGAGCCGTCGGGCTGCGGGTCGCCGGCGACCGGCAGCGTGCTCGGGCCGTAGCCCTCGGGGAGCTCCGGGCCGAACTCCTCCTCGAGCAGCGAGCGGATGGCCGCGCCGACACCGGAGTCCGCGAACGCCTCGTTCTGCACGTGCAGCAGCCGTCCGGCCTCCTCGATGAGCCCCTCCCACTCGTCGTCGGGGAGGAACGGGAGCCGCTCGCTGAAGGACGGCGCAGGCGTCGCGCACGTCCAGTGCGCGCCCATGCCGCCGACGTTCGTCGAGGCGGCGCCGGCGGGGAACGTGGGCGCGTGCGCGGAGCCCGGGCCGCCGAAGTCGAGCAGGTGCGTGCCCCCGCGGGCGGTGAACATCCCCTCGACCACGGCGGACTCGGGGATCCCCAGCGAGGCGCGGTGCGCCCCTGCCTGCGGGCCCTGGGAGCGCTCGCGCGCCTGCTCCTTCGCCTCGGGATCGGGGATGTTCCGCACGCTCTCGCCGGGCACGTCGGTGAGCCGAGGGCCGGCCTCGAAGAGGATCACGCGGGCGTCGGGCAGGGACTCGAGCAGGATCCGGGCGTAGGCGGACCCGATCGGGCCGCTGCCGACCACCGCGATGGTGGGGCTGAGGGTCATGGCTGCTCCTTCACGGCAGGGAATCAGGCGAGCGAGGTCTCGGGGACGGGTTCGACGTGCACGTCGGGCAGCCGGCCGGCCGGCAGCAGGGCCGAGGCGACGATGCCGAGGGCGTAGGTGACGGACAGCGCGAGGAAGATCGGCGCGAACACCCCACGGTAGGTCGCCGCGACCTGCGATTGCAGAGCGGCCGGAGCGGCGTGCACGGCGGCGGGGGTGAGCGCGGCGGCGTCGAGACCCGCCGGCAGCAGCGCGGCGACGCCGAACCCGATGACGCCGCCGATGACCGCCGTGGCGACGGTGGACCCGACCGAGCGGACGAGGTTCACGGCGGCGGTGACGGACCCGATGTCGCGTGGCGGCGCGGCGCTCTGCACGACGGCCACGATCAGGCTCATGAACGCTCCGGTCCCCAGGCCGACGACGGCCATCACCGCCATGGGCACCGCGAGCGGCAGCCCCACCGGGAGCGCCGCCATGACGGCGAGGCCCGCCGCGCCGAGCACCGTGCCGACGAGGGGGAAGGCCCGGTAGTGCCCCGTGCGGCTCACCAGCCAGCCGGACAGCAGGTTGCTGACGAGCATGCCGAACACGGTCGCGATGGGGACGAGCCCCGAGACCGTCGCGCTGGTCCGATAGGCCATCTGGAAGTAGGTCGGCAGGTAGGAGGTGATCGAGAAGAGCCCGATGCCGACGATCGCGGAGACGGCCGTGCCGACCGTGACCGTCCGGTGCGCGAAGAGGTGCAGCGGGAGGATGGGCGCCTCCGCCCGCGACTCGGCCAGCGCGAAGGCGGCGAGCGCCACGACCGCGATCCCCCCGGCGAGCACGGCGGCGGGACGGAGCGCGGCGTCCCCGGCCCACGTCGCCGCCATCACGAGCCCCGCGAGCCCGACCGTCATGGTGACGGCGCCCGCCACGTCGAACCGCACGCGCTCCTCCCCG
Source organism: Amnibacterium sp. (assembly GCA_025936735.1). Classification (GTDB taxonomy): domain Bacteria; phylum Actinomycetota; class Actinomycetes; order Actinomycetales; family Microbacteriaceae; genus Amnibacterium. The sequence continues at coordinate 12,700 of JAICSU010000009.1, read as the reverse complement.
CCCGGCAGGTGCGGTACCGCGACGAGGGCGAGGACGAAGGCGACGAGGCCGACGGGCACGTTCACCCAGAACACCCAGGGCCAGCCCCAGTAGTCGGTGATGAGGCCGCCGAGCACCGGACCGATGAGGATCGCGACGGGGAACGCCGCACCGATGATCGCCATGTACTTCGGCCGCTGCCGGGGAGTCGTGGTGCGCGCGGTGATCGTCTGCGACATGAGCTGCAGGCCGGCCGAGCTCATCCCCTGCACCACCCGGGCCGTGATCAGCCACACGATGTCGTGGGCGAAGCCGCAGGCGAGTGACGCGAGCACGAACACGGCCAAGGAGGCGAGGAACACGGACCGGGGGCCGATCGTGTCGCCGAGCCGGCCGAGCACCGGCAGGAGAACCGTGCTCGCGAGCGTGTAGCCGACGACGATCCAGCTCATGTGCTCGAGGGCACCGAGCTGCCCCGCGACCGTGGCGAGCGACGTCGCGACCACGGTGTTGTCGAGGGCGCCCATGAACGACACGGCGAGCAGGGCGACGAGCAGGACGCGGAATCGGGCGGGGGAGAGGAGCATGGCGCGATGGCACCCGATCGATCGGGCAGTCGACGCGACCGACTGTGACCCCGCCGCCGGTTCCGGCGAGGTACGGGCCCGTGGGCCCCGACGTCTCCCTCAGCATACCTCACTTCTGTCCGAAATCAACGAAACGGATGGCCCGTCGATCTGTTCGAAGTAGCCGTACTTCTGTCAGAATCAAGCGTGACTCACGAATCAGCCCTCCGCTTCGGCGCCCAGACGGACGAGGTCGTGAGCCTGCTCCGGATCGTGAACCTCGTCCGCACGGGTGAGGCGTCGACGCGCCCCGAGATCGGGCGGCTCACCGGCCTCGGCCGGGGTGTGGTGACCCAGCGCGTGGACGCCGCGATCGAGATGGGCTTCCTCGAGGACGGCGAGTTCGGGCCCTCCTCCGGCGGCCGGGCCCCCCGCACACTGCGCTTCCGCGCGGAGCGGGGCACCATCGTCGTGTGCGCTCTGGGAGCGCTCCACATCCGGGTGGGTCTGGCGCGACTCGACGGCACGATCGTCGCCGCCGATCACCGCCCCTGGGACATCGGGCGTGGACCGGTGGAGACCCTCGACGCCACGTTCGGGATGCTCGACGGGCTCCTCGACGCCGCCGGCGGTCCGGACGTCTGGGCCGTCGCGGTCGGCGTCCCCGGACCCGTCGACTTCGAGCACGGGACGCCGGTCGCGCCCCCGATCATGCCGGGCTGGAACGGGTTCGACGTACGGGGCCGGTTCACCGAGCGCTTCGGCGCTCCGGTCTGGGTGGACAACGACGTGAACCTGCTGGCGCTCGCGGAGCGGACCCGCCGCGGCGACGACGCGATCGACCTCATCTACTGCAAGATCGGCACCGGGATCGGCGCGGGCCTGCTCACCCAGGGCCGCATCCACCGGGGCGCGAACGGGGCGGCCGGCGACGTCGGGCACGTGCGCCTCCCCGGCTCGTCCGTGCGCTGCCGCTGCGGCAAGCGCGGGTGCCTCGAGGCGGAGGCGGGCGGATGGGCCATCGTGCGGGACGCGGAGCGCGCGGTGGCCGAGGGCGCCCAGGGGCTGCTGTCAGGCGTCGAACCGCTGACGCCGGGGGCGGTCGCGGTAGCGGCCATGAATGGAGACGCCCTCGCCATCTCCCTCGTCGAGCACTCCGCGCAGCACGTCGGCGAATCGCTCGCGGCGCTCGTCAACATGTTCAACCCGAGCGTCATCGTCGTCGGCGGTGCGGTCTCGGCGGCGGGCGAGACGTTCCTCGCTCAGGTGCGCCAGAGGGTCTACGAGTTCTCGCTCCCCCTCGCCACACGCGACCTCACGATCGTGCGCTCGCACGGAGACGCCGACGAGCCGCTCCGCGGCGGTGCGGCCCTGGCGATCGAGCAGCTGTTCGAGGCGACCTTCCCGCGCTGGTTCGCCGCGGGCCGCCCGAGCATCGATCGGGTCGCCCAGGTCGCCTGACCCCGAACGGGCCGGGCGGTTGCCCTAGCGCTCCGCCGGGACGGTCGTCCAGGCCGAGCGGTCGGCGGCGCTCGCCTCGACGGCGGCGAGCACCCGCTGCACCGACAGGCCCTCGGCGAAGGTCGGATGCGGGTCCGTCCCGTCGTGGATGGCCTGCACGAGGTCGACGACCTGGTGGGTGAAACCGTGCTCGTAGCCGAGCATGTGGCCGGCCGGCCACCATGCGGCGACGTACGGATGCTCCGGCTCGGTGACGAGGATGGTCGTGAAGCCCTGCAGCGGTCCGGGGGCCGTGCGGTCGTAGAAGCGCAGCTCGTTCAGCCGCTCGAGGTCGAACGCGAGCGCGCCCCGGTCGCCCGACACCTCGATCGTGAGGGCGTTCTTCCGCCCCGTGGCGAAGCGGGTCGCCTCGAAGGAGACGAGCGCCCCGCCGTCGAGCCTGCCGGTGAAGATCGCGAGGTCGTCGACGGTCACGGGCCCGGTCTCCCCCGTCGCGGTGCCGGTGAAGCCGACCCGCTCCCCCACGACCGGGCGCTCCGTCACGACGGTCTCGATCGAGCCGGACACCGCACGGACGGCCTGGCCGGTCAGGAACTGGGTCATGTCCACGATGTGGGCGCCGATGTCGCCGAGCGCGCCGGAGCCGGCGTGCTCCTTCTGCAGCCGCCAGCCGAGCGGCACCGACGGATCCACCAGCCAGTCCTGCCGGTAGGCGGCGCGAACCTGCTGCACCCGGCCGATCCGTCCTTCCGCGATCAGGTCGCGGAGCAGGGTGACGGCCGGCACGCGGCGGTAGGTGAAGCCGACCATCGCGCGCGCACCGCGGGCACGGGCGCGGTCGGCGGCCGCGGCCATCGCCTCGGCCTGCTCGACCGAGTTCGCGAGCGGCTTCTCGCAGAGCACGTGCTTGCCGGCCTCGAGCGCGGCGATCGCGATCTCGGCGTGCGAGTCTCCCGGGGTCACCACGTCGACGACGTCGATGTCGTTCCGGGCGATCACCTCGCGCCAATCGGTCGCCGCCTCCGCCCAGCCCCAGTGGCGGGCGGCCTGCTCGACGGCCGCGGCGTTCCGGCCCACCACGACGGCGGTCTCGACCTGCTCTGGCAGGTCGAAGACGCGGGGCGCCTGCCGCCAGCCGACGGAGTGCGCCGCACCCATGAAGCCGTAGCCGATCATGGCGACGCGCAGGGTCATGCCAGCACCACCTCGCGCTCGACCGGCACCCGGTTGGTGACGTAGCGCTGCGGCGCGATCTGCATGTAGAGCAGGCGCATCGTGAGCACGACCTCGACGGTGATCGACTCGCCGGGCGCCGGCACCTCGTCGAGGTGGGCGACGACGTCCGGCCGGTCCGCGACGAACCAGAGCGTCTCCGACTGCTCGGGAAGCTCCTCGATGCGGTAGGACCGGCCCTGGAGCTCGAACCGGAGCCGGTCCTTCGGCACCGGGACGCCGTTCACGGTCATCTCGACGTCGTCGACGGCCGACAGCCAGAGGCTGCGGTACCAGGGCAGCTGCACGGAGACGGCGATGCCGTCCGCTCGCCGGCGGACGTCCTCGGCCTGGAAGAGGGAGTTGTGGGTGGCCATCGCTTCGCCTACTCGTCGATCTCGGAGATGGTGGTGTACGGCTCAGGCGGCTCGGGCTGCAGCTGCTGCACGGTCGCCGGGCTGTACGGGTGGTTGGTGTCGCGGACGGGCTCGTCCGCGGGCGGCATGAAGACGGGCTTGCCGTCGTCGCCGAAGTACATGAGGTCGAGGTCGAACGCGGCCTGGTTCTTCTCGCCGAAGCTGACCCAGTTCTCCTCGAACGGGGCGCGGGCGAGCTCGTAGCAGCGGAACCGCCAGATGCGCCACTGCCCGTCCTGCTTCAGGAAGTCGATGGCGTACTTGCACCAGACCCAGTGCGCCCAGACCTTCTTCCCCTGCACCTCGCCGGGCGAGTACATGTCGGACGGCATGGTCGCGGCCTGCTCCGGATCGGTCAGCCCGGACTCGGTGCCCGCCATGATCCACACGCCCCTGGCGGTCTCGCCGTCACCCGACACCTCGATCACCGGGGTGGTCGTCGCGTGCAGGATCAGCTTCCCGACGGGCGACGGGCGCCCCCGGTGGTAGCGCGTGACGCTCTCCCACGTCGTGTAGACGCCCGCGTTCGTGTACTGCGCCCGGATGCCGGGCGTGCCGGGCGCGACCCAGAGCGGGATGATCCGCTCGTCCTGGAACGCGTTGTGGAAGAACATGTAGCGGTTGAAGAGGTTCTCCACCTCGCCGCGGTCCGCGGCGCGGCGGGCGAGCAGCGTCGTGCTGGCGAGCTCCTCGCGGAGCCGCGCGACCTCGGCCCGCAGCTCGGCGCCCGCGTCGGTCTCGATGGCGGTCATGTGCTCCTCCTTCAGGCCGGGACGGCCGCGACGGTGTCCTCGATGGCGCGCCGCATGAGGTCGTGCTGGCGCTTGACGAGGTCGATGGGGTCGGCTTCGCCGAGGTCCTGGAAGGCGTGGCCCTCCCACTCGCTCGAGAGGTACCCCTGGTAGCCGCCCTGGACGAACTGCCGCACGATGCGCGAGATGTCCATCGCCGGCTCCTCACCGTCCGCCGCGATGTCATAGAACTTCGCATGCACATGGAAGATCTGCGGCATGATGTCGAGCCACTCCTCCGGCGGCACGAGGCCGTGCATGTTGAACGCGAGCCGGGTGAAGGGGCCGAAGCCCGTCGGGTCGACGCCCTCGCCGCGGAGGTAGTCCTCGAACTTCTGGTTCCGCACGTGCATCGGCGTCGGCTCGTGCCAGATCTCGTCCATCACCGGGAAGTGGCGATCCTCGAGCCCCATCCGCGACAGCTGGCTGAGCAGGGTGGGCGAGAGCGAGTGCATCGTCGAGGAGAAGTCGGCCGTGAAGCCGAGCCGGTCGCTGCCGAGCTCCTCGTAGACCTCGCGGATGCCCAGTACGACGGGGTCGTTGGGACCCGACGGCGCGTGGATCTCGTAGCCGAGCCGCTGGTCGTACCGTTCCGCAAGCGGCAGCAGGCGGCGGAGCAGCTCCTTGCCGGCCGAGCGGATGACGACGCGCGGGAAGCCGAGCGTGTGCGCGGTCGCGAGCTGGCGGGCGAGGAAGTCGTACTCCTCGTCCGGCGTCATGTCGCGGTCCTTGCGGCGGCCCATGTCGAGGTTCGTGCCCACGGCCGACGGCTCGAGGCCGTACCGCTCGATCGAGTCGCGCCAGAGCCGCACGAACTCGTCATCGACGTCGGGGTAGGTGCGCAGCAGCTGCGCGATGTTGAACTCGATCCCCGGGCCCAAGCCCTCGTCGGCGACGGCCTTGATCAGGGTCTCGGGCGTGTAGAGCCCGGCGGCGAACTCGCTGGTCAGCGAGTACAGCGTGATGCCGAGCTTGATGCCGGTGCCGGCGATGCCGGTGTCGTCCGTCATGGGGTTCCTCTCAGGAGTGGACGGGCTGGGCGAGGTGCGCGGCGAGCTGCGCCCGCGCCTCGGCGGGATCGGTGATCATGCGGGAGCCGGCGGCCTCGGCGGCCGAGCGCTGCACGGCCTGCTCCCCCGCGACGATCTCGAAGGGGCTCTGCCAGTAGTTCCAGTGCCACCCCTCGTACTCGGTCGAGATCGCACCGGTGTAGCCCTGCTCGACGAGCAGGCGGATGAGGTCGCGCACCGGCACGGACGGCTCCTCGCCGCGCTCGTCGATGCCGAAGAACTTGCCGTGCACGTGCCGGATCCACGGCATGATCTCGAGCCAGTCGTCCACCCGGGCCGGGCCGAAGAGGCCGGTGCCGTTGATGCCGAAGTCGACGCCGAGGTCGGGGCGGCCGTTCTGCGCGCCGAGGGCGATGAAGCGACCGAAGCGCTGCCCGTGGTCGGCCTGGTCCGCAGGCGGTCCGGCCTCGTAGAACTCGTTCCAGAGGTCGACGACCTCGGCGAGCAGCTCCTCCGAGGCACCCCGCCGGCGGTACGCCTCGATCAGCGATGGGGCGAAGCCGACGGTGGTCGCGCCCCAGTCGGCGGTGAAGCCGAGGTAGGGCGAACCGACCTGCTCGTACCGGTCGCGCAGCGCGAGGATGCGCGGGTGCGAGGCGTACTGGTCGGCGTGCACCTCGAGGGCGAGCGTCACGCCGTGCTGCTCGGCGATCGGAGCGAGCCGCTCCATGGAGTCCGGCTCGATCGAGATCTGCACGCGGGCGATCGGGAAGCCGAGCTTCGCGGCGGCCTCGATCTGGCGGCGCATGTACTCGATCAGCTCGTCCTGGTTCAGCAGGCGGTCCCGGTGGATGCCGATGTCGGCGTTGATCGCGAGCGAGGTGGTCACGAGGCCGACCTCGGCGACGAGGTCGCGGAACCAGCCCGCGAACGCGTCGTCGATCTCAGGGAAGCCGCGGAAGCTCGAGAACCCGATGATCTCGAGCCCCGGGCCGTAGCCCTCCGCCGCCACCTTGCGGATGAGGCCCTCGAGGTCGTACTCCCGGCCGTGGAAGGCGCGGGTGAAGCTGTAGAGGGTGACGCCCTGGATGGGCGAGCCGAGCGTGGTCACGCGACGGCCTCCTTCGCGCTCGTGGCCGCCATCGTCTTCGTGTCGTGCTCCTCGATCCGGAGCACCTCGCCGTCGCCGATGATGATGTAGGGGATGTAGAGCTTCAGCTCCACGTCGACACGGTGCTCGCCGCCGCCCTCGACCGGCACCTCGCCGGAGACGACGGCCGAGTCGAGCGGGAACCACCAGTCGTCGGGGCGGGATGCGAGCTCGGCGATGCGGTGGGTCTCGCCGTTCATGGTCCAGGTGAGCGACTCGGCGGGCGCCTGCACGCCGTCGACGGCGAGCGCCACCTCGGAGATGCAGGACGCGGGCAGGGCGCGGTACCAGGGGATGCGCACCTCGACGGCGGCGCGGCCGCCGTCGGTGGTGAGCGTGCCCTGCTCGATGATGCGGTCGGGGATCACGAAGGGGGCTCCTTCCTCGTCGAAGGGTCAGACCTGCGCCGCGAGGTCGCGGATGCGGGCGGTGGAGGCGGCCGACTCGGTGGTCGGGTAGTACTCGAGCCCGATCGGGCCGTCGTAGCCGGAGGAACGCAGGACGCCGAGCGCGGCCGGCCAGTCGATGGCGCCGGTGCCGGGCTCCCCGCGGCCGGGCGCATCCGCGATCTGGACGTACTTCACGAGGTCGCCGGCGCCCGCCAGCTCGGCGGCGACGTCCTCGCCCTCGACCGTCGAGTGGTACAGGTCGTAGAGGATGCCGAAGAACGGGGAGTCGACGCCGCGGGCGACGTAGGCCGACTCGGCCGTGCGATCGAGCAGCGAGCCGGGGTGGTCGACCCGGACGTTCACGGCCTCGAGCACGAGCGTGACCCCGGATCCCTCGATCTGCGCGACCGCCTTCTGGTAGATCTCCACCAGCTTGTCGAGCTGGACCTGGCGCTTCCAGCCGCCGAAACCCGTGCCGCTGCCGACGACGATGCGCGGGCAGCCGAGCTCCTGCGCGATGCCCACGCCCTCGTCGAGCTTCCGGTAGAACTCGGAGTGGTCCCACGGCGGGATCATGAACTGGGTGCGCGGCTCGGCGAGCTGCGCGGTGAGGCTCGTGCCGGTCTCCTCCAGGGCGGCCTTCAGCGCCGGGATGTCCTTGGGGGTGGCCGGGGCGTCGACCCCGGTCGGCCCCCACATCTCGACGGCGTCGAAGCCGGCGGCGGCTGCCGCGCGGACGCGGTCCTGGTAGTCCCCCGCTTCGGTGAAGAGCAGCTCGATGTTCGGTGCGAGTCGGTACATGTCGGTCGTCCTCCTGGTCAGGCGGTGGTGAGCGCGGCGCGCATGCTGCGCCGGATGAGGTCGTGCTGGCGACGCACGAGGACGAGCGGGTCCACCTCGCCGAGCTCGGCGAAGGCGTGCCCCTCCCACTCGCTCGACCAGTAGCCGCGGTACCCGCCCTCCACGAACACGCGCACGAGCTCCGGGTAGTCGATCGCCGGCTCGTCGCCGTCCTCGTCGATGTCGTAGAACTTCGCGTGCACGTGCAGGATCTGCGGCATGATGTCGGCCCACTCGTGCGGGTCGACGTGGCCGTGCATGTTGAAGGCCAGGTGGGCGAAGGAGCCGAGGCGGCCCGGGTCGAAGTCGCGGCCACGCAGGTAGCCGATGAACTCCTGCTGACGGTCGCGCATGGAGGCGTCGGTCGCCCAGATCTCCTGCAGGCGGTCCACCGCCTCGTCGTCGAGGCCCGCGCGGCGGACGGCGCGCAGCAGGGTCGGCGACATCGCGCGCATGGTCGCCGAGAAGTCGGCGACGAAGCCGAGCAGGGGGGAGTCGAGCTCCGCGTAGGTGTCGCGCACCTTCAGGATCGTCGGATCGTTGGGTCCCATGGGGGCGTGGATCTCGTAGGCGAGCTTCAGCTCGAGGTCCTCGGCGATCGGCAGCAGGCGGCGCAGCAGCTCGGGCTTCGCGCTCTGGATGCGCACGAGCGGGAAGCCGAGCTTCTTCGCGCCCTGGAACAGCGCCTCGCTGAACTCGAACTCCTCGTCCGGAGTCATGTCGCGGTCACGCCGGCGGCCCATGTCGAGGTTCGCCCCGAAGGAGGACTCGTCGAACCCGTGCCGGTCGAAGGCCGCTCGCCACTGCGCGACGAACTCGTCCGACACGATGGGGTAGGTCGGCAGGACCTGGGAGGCGACGATCTCGATGCCGGGCCCGATGCCGAGCGCGGCGACCCGGTCGAGCAGCCCGTCGAAGTCGAACCAGCCGGCGCGGAACTCGGCGCTCGCGGAGTACAGCGTGAGCCCGAGCTTGAACGGGTCGCTCTCCGATGCGGGGGGTGGCGGGGCGGCGGCGGCCTCGAGGGCCGGCGCGGGGGCATCCCGGTCGGTGACCGTGAGCGTCAGCGCCTGGTGGACGACGTTCGGCACGTACAGACCCGGCCCGCCGTCCGCTCCGGGGGCGATCTGCATGTAGGGCAGGCGCAGCTCGCCGTGGAGGACGACGTCGTGGGACTCGCCGAGCGCGACCGGGGCCGGTCGGCGCACGATCAGGAGCGGATGCGACTGGAGGTACCAGAGCACGTCGCTCTGCTCGGGCAGGTCGGGGACGGCGTACCGGACGCCGTCCAGCTCGAAGGCCAGGTCCTGCTCGGGGACCGGCTCGCCGTCGATCGTGAGCTGCAGGGTGCCGACCGAGGAGAGCCAGAGGCTCCGGTACCAGGGGATCGTCAGGGACAGCGCGAGCCCGTCCGGATGGGTCCGGAGGCTCGCGTCGTCGATCAGTCCGTTCGGCATGGGAGTCCCCTGTTCCAGATCGGGCGGCGTCGTCGCCGGTGTGGTCGGAGACTAGCAGTCTTTATGTCGTTTTTGTACTGAAGTCGGTCGACGGTTGGCCGAACCTCGCCCGGAGCAGGTCGAGATGCGCGGCGACCTGGCGGGAGGCGGCGACCTCGAGCCCCTGCCACTCGAGGCCCTGCCACTCGTGGCCGCCCCACTCGCTGCAGACCGTGCCGTCGAAGCCGGAGGCGAGCAGCCCGTCGATCACGGCGCCGGTCTCGGCCGCGAGGTCCGCTGCGGCCGAGTCCAGGTCCCACCACTTCACGTGCACCGCCGCGATCCAGCGCGCGAGCGGCAGCCACGAGGCCGCACGCGACGCACCGAAACGCGTCATCGCAGTGATGAGCAGCCCTCTCGCCGCCGGCGACAAGGCCGGATCGGCGAGCGCGGGCAGCACGAGCGGCGCGACCCGACCCGACGCCAAGGCCTCGCCGAGGCGGCCGACCAGCGCGTCCGGCACGCCCTCGGCGCGGAGCGCGGCCACATAGGTCTCGGGCAGGCCGGACATCAGGGCGCTCGTGTCGAGCAGCAGCCGGACCGCCGTCTCCCCCGTGCGCTCGAGGTCGGCGATGCGGTTCCGGATCGGCTCGCCCGCCGGATCCGCCGGCCCCTGCACCTCCTCGACGAGCAGGAGCCCCGCGGCCCGGGCGTCGTCCGCGGCCCGCGCGAGCACGTCCCACGGGAGCACGCCGAACGGGATCCGGACCGCCTCGGCCGACAGGATCGCGGCCGCGGCGAGCTGCGATCGCACCTGCGCGAGCTGCTCCCCCGCGTCGAGGAACCGGCCGGGCGCCGGCGCCACGTCGGCGCCCCCGCCGAGCAGCGAGACCCGCTCGCCGGCCGCCTCGATGACGCCCGCGGTCCGGCGGACCTCGTCCAGGTCGAGCAGCGGGAACGAGCGGAAGTGCTGGGCGCCGTCGATCTCGACCGCGACGCCGGGCTCGGCGCGCAGCAGCTCCCCGAGCAGCGCGTCGGGCGAGCGCTCCGCCGCGAGCAGCTCGTTCGTGAAGGAGAACAGGGTCACGGCGAGCCGCGCTCGCGTGCTCATGGCACGGTCCCCACGGGCACGGTCTCCACCGGCACCGCGCCACGGACCTCCTGCAGCACCTGCACCGCGGTGCCGCCGGGCACGACGAGGTTCGGCAGCTGCAGCCGCACACGGAGGACGACGTCGGCGACGGCATCGGACGGCGCAGGAGCGCGCCACTCGAGCGTGGCCCGGTCCTGCAGGAACCACGCCAGGTCCTCGACGCGGTCGAGCTCATCAACAGGCACGGAGCGGCTCTCGAGCCGGAGGTGGAGGTCGGGCACGGCCTCGCCGTCGATGGTCAGGTCGATCCCGAGGACCGCCGAGACGGGCATGCTCCGATACCAGGGCAGGCCGACGGCCAACCGGCACGTCTCACCGGCGGCGAGCACCGCCCCGCGGAGCGCGTGCTCGGTGAGGGTCATCGTCCGCTCCATCGCGTCATCGGCAGCCCAATCTGCTCGGAACCAGCGGAACGGACTGTAGTCCTGGCGAGCCGTCCGTGCGCAAGGGGCAGCCGGGCGCGCGCCGGACGCCCGGACCGGGTACGCTCCCGCGGCAGCGACGACCGCAGCGAGGCGGCCGGCGGGGCGAGGGGCGGAGCGATGGCGGACAACCGCGAGCTGATGACGGATTTCGCGCGCATCTTCTACACGGAGCGCGATCCGCGAGGCGCCTTCGCCCGCTACGTGGCGCCGGGCTACATCCAGCACAACCCGGGCCTCCCGGACGGTCCGGAGGCGGCGGTCGACGGACTCGAACCGAAGTTCCGGGCGGAGGGCGCGCGGTTCGAGATCCAGCGGATCCTCGTCGACGGCGACCTCGCGGTCGTGCACGTGAAGGCGTCGCGGCCGGGCGCACCGGACACCGCTGTCGCCGACTTCTACCGGATCGAGGACGGTCGGATCGTCGAGCACTGGGACGTGCTGCAGGCGGTGCCGGCCTCCTCCGCTAACGCCCATCCGATGTTCTAATGCGTCCCATGGGCGCCCCGCGCCGAGCCGGCGCGGATCCGCACAGACATCCGCGTCGGGGGCCCGTCGGCGTCAGTGGTTCCGCTTATGCCGAGGATCGACAACTATTATGTTGATTTCGAGCGAAACCTCTGCGAGGCTGGCCGCCGTCCTGCAAGAGGAATCGGCCGCCAGTCCTGCGGTGGCCGGTCAGACGAAGAGGTCTCACGGAAGGCTGGCCATGTCACAGTCCACGACGACGCGGATCCGCCGCGCAGCAGCGATCGCTGCTGTCGCAGCGCTCGGCGTCTCCCTCGCCGCGTGCTCCAGCGGCGGCGGCGCCGGGTCCAGCGGCAAGGAGCCGCAGACGATCACGTTCGCGTTCTCGGAGTCGAACGCGAAGGACACCTCGAACGAGGAGGTCGCCACCGCGTTCGAGAAGCTCCACAAGGGCGTGAAGATCACGATCCAGAAGCTGCCCGCGGAGAGCGTGGCGCAGGCCATCGCGACGCGGGTTCAGGGCGGCAACGCCCCCGACGTGTTCGCCGCGGAGTCCGGCATCGGCCAGGTGAACGCGATCCAGCCCTGGGCCAAGGCCGGGCTGCTGCTGCCGCTCACCGACCCGTCCATCAAGACGGCGCTCGAGCCGGCGGGTCTCAGCCAGTTCGAGTACGGCGGCAAGATCTACGCGGTCTCCCGCGGCAGCGGCCTGAACGGCATCATCTGGAACGCCGACGCCGCCAAGGCGATCGGCATCACCCTCACGGACTCCTCCAGCTTCTCCGACGTGCTGACGGCCTGCGCGACCGCCAAGTCGAAGGGCAAGAGCCTCTTCGGTCTCGCCGGCGCCGTGCCGCCGAACCCGGGCATCCTCGCCCAGATCCTCGCGACGTCCACCGTCTACGGGCCCGACCAGAACTGGAACACCGAGCGGGCGGCCGGCAAGGTCAAGTTCGCCACCACGCCGGGCTGGACGCAGGCGCTGCAGGCCATCGAGACGATGTACAAGTCGGGCTGCTTCCAGCCGGGTGCCACGGGCGCCGGCTTCGACGCGCTGACCAACGGCTCGAGCTCCGGCAAGTTCTTCGGCTTCTTCGCCCCCGGCGGCGCGGCCGCGAGCGTGAACGCCGCCTCGGGTGGGCACGTGCACCTCACGGTGCTCCCGATGCCCTCGCCGTCCGGCACGACGTACGCCTCGGTCAGCTCCGACCAGGTGATCGCCGCGAGCGCGAAGACGAAGAGCCCCAAGCTCGTCCAGCAGTTCCTGGCCTACATCGCGAGCCCCGCCGGGCAGAAGATCGTCTCGACCGGCGTCGGCTACCCCGTCGGCACGAAGGACCCGAGCGCACTCCCGGACACCTACAAGCCGGTCGCGTCGATCCTCACCTCGACCAACGTCCGGTCGTT
>JAICSU010000095.1 GCA_025936735.1 Amnibacterium sp. | reverse complement strand
CTCCGGCGGCCAGCGCCAGACCGTCGCGATCGCTCGCGCCGTGCTCCAGAAGGCGCGCGTCGTCATCCTCGACGAGCCGACCGCGGCCCTCGGCGTCGCGCAGACGGAGCAGGTGCTGAACCTCGTCCGGCGGCTCGCCGATCAGGGCGTGGGCGTGCTCATCATCAGCCACAACCTCGCCGACGTCTTCCAGGTCGCCGATCACATCAACGTGCTCTACCTCGGCACCATGGTCGCCCAGCTGGAGACGAAGGAGACGAACAACAACGACGTCATCGGCTACATCACGGGCCTGAAGACGAACGAGCCGAAGCTCGAAGGAGCCGCCCGATGACGACCACGGACAAGTCCTCCAACCCCCCGACCGAGAACGCCATCCTCACCGCGGGCAGCGCGCCCGCGGGCATCGCGACCGGTTACGAGGGCACGGTGTCGGACCAGTTCCGCGCCTACTTCGCCCGCGTGCGCTCCGGGGAGATGGGGATGCTGCCGGCCGTCGGCGGCTTCATCGTGCTCTGCATCCTGTTCGAGATCCTGAGCCCCGACTTCCTCGGCCTCCTCAACGTCGCGAACCTGCTCACGCAGACCGCGTTCCTCGCGATGCTCGCCATCGCGCTCGTGTTCGTGATCCTCCTCGCCGAGATCGACCTCTCCGCCGGGGTCACGGCGGGCGTCGGGATGGCGATCTTCATCGAGCTGAACGGCCCGATGGGCGTCAACTGGGTGCTCTCGCTCGTCATCGCCCTGATCGTCGGCATGGTGATCGGCTTCTTCATCGGCTACTTCGTGGCGAAGGTCGGCATCCCGTCGTTCGTCGTCACCCTGGGCCTGTTCCTCGGCTTCCAGGGCCTGCAGCTCGTGCTGCTCGGCAACGGGCAGACGTACCGCGTCACCGAACCCGCCGTGCTCGCCATCGAGAACAGCAACATGCCCGACTGGGCCGGATGGGTGATGTGGGCCGTGATGGTCCTCGTCTCGCTCGGGACCGCGTTCTACGACCGCCGCCGCCGCCAGCGGATCGGCGTTCCGGTGCGCCCGCTCAGCCTGCTCGTCATGCGGGTCGCGGCGATCGCGATCGGCGTCGGCATCTTCGTGTTCTTCATGAACCTGAACCGGGCCCGCGGCATCATCCCGATCTCCGGCGTTCCGATCGTCGTGCCGATCGCGATCGCGATCCTCTGGATCGGAACGCAGGTGCTCGACCGCACGCGCTGGGGCATCCACCTCTACGCGGTCGGCGGCAACCCGGAAGCGGCCCGCCGTGCCGGCATCAACGTGGCGGCCATCCGCATCTCCGCGTTCGTGCTCTGCTCGACGCTCGCCGTCGTCTCCGGCCTGTTCCAGGCCAGCGAGGTCGGTGTGGTCGGCTCGAGCTTCGGCCAGACCGACGTGCTGAACGGCGTCGCGGCGGCGGTCGTCGGCGGCGTCAGCCTCTTCGGCGGACGCGGCCGGCTCATCCAGGGCGCGGTCGGCGCGCTCGTGATCTCGGCGATCACGAACGGCCTCGGCCTGATCAACCTGCCCGGCGGCGTCAACCTGCTCATCACCGGCGGCGTGCTGATCCTCGCCGCGACCGTGGACGCCGTGTCGCGCAAGCGGGCCGGCGCCTCGCTCGCGCGCGTCTGAGCATCCCCCCACGGAGCTGCGGCCCGGACCGGCGACGCCGGCCCGGGCCGCAGCCGTTCCCGGCCGGTAGTGTCGCCCGGTGGGTTCCGGGGAGGTGCGACTGCTCGGCGCGGCCGACGTGCGTGCGCTCGCCCAGCGGCTCGACATCGCGCCGACGAAGAAGCTCGGCCAGAACTTCGTGCACGACGCGAACACGGTGCGGCGCATCGTGCGGCTCGCGGACGTGCAGCCGGGGGAGCGGGTGCTGGAGATCGGCCCCGGCCTCGGCTCCCTGACCCTCGGCCTGCTCGAGGCGGGCGCGCGGGTGACCGCCGTCGAGCTCGACCGGCGGCTCGCGGCGGCGCTGCCGGGAACGGTCGGTGAGCTCGCGCCGGCCGCCGCAGGCCGGATCACGGTCGTCGAGGGCGACGCCCTGCGCGTGCCGATCCCCGACGAGCCGGTGCGGCTCGTGGCGAACCTGCCCTACAACGTGTCCGTGCCCGTGCTGCTGCGCCTGCTCGCGGACGTGCCCTCGCTCGCGGCCGCTGTGGTCATGGTGCAGGCCGAGGTCGGGGAGCGGCTCGCGGCCCCGCCCGGCTCGAAGACGTACGGGTCGCCGAGCGTGAAGGCGGCCTGGTACGGCCGCTGCGCCATCGCCGGCACCGTGCCGCGCGCCGTGTTCTGGCCGGTGCCGAACGTCGACAGCGTGCTCGTGCGCGTCGAGCGCGGCACGGCACCGGGTGACGAGGCGCTGCGGGAGCGGGTCTTCCGCCTCGTCGACGCCGCGTTCGCGCAGCGCCGCAAGACGCTCAGGCAGGCGCTCGCGGGGGCCGTCGGCGGCACTGCTGCCGCCGGCGCCCTGCTCACCAGAGCCGGGATCGACCCCGGGGAACGGGGGGAGCGGCTCGGCATCCAGGCGTTCGTCGCCCTCGCCGAGGCCGCGGCCCCCGTGCTCCCCTGAGGGTCACTGCCAGGGGCCGGAGCTCCAGGCGGTGCTCGCCAGCACGGCCTGGCCGCTGACGTTCGGGTGGAAGTAGTCGACGGTGCTCACCTGCGCTGCGGTGAACGACGTGTGGTAGACGGCGAGCCCGTCCCACTGGCAGCCCTGCGCCGCGTAGGCGGCGCACACCTCGGCGAGCTGCTGGTTGTCCGCGACCTCCTGCGTGACGACCAGCTGACGTTGGGCCTCGGTGTTGCGGGACGAGAGCAAGGACTTGCACTCGCCGAGGAGCGACCAGGTGAAGCGGGCGCTCGAGTTCGTGTGCAGCACGGACCACAGGTTGTAGATGTTCGGGATCGAGGACACGGCCACCGTGGCCGGCGTCGTCGCCCCGACCGCTGCACGAGCGGCGAAGAAGTCCCGCAGCGCCGTGTCGAACTGGGACCGGAAGGTCGTGGTGGGGGTCATCGTCGACGCGCTGGAGGTGCACAGGTCGTTCGCACCCATCTCGACCGTCACCGCATCCGCACCCTGGGAGGCGGCGGTCGCGAGCTGGGCGTCGAGGGCCGACATCTTCGCGCCGGTCTTCGCGTCGTTCAGCGCCGTGAGCGGGCCACGGGCGGCGAGCCGCGCCGCGACGCTGTTCACCCGCGCGTCCGTGCCGGTCGCCCAGGACTCCGCGGGATCGTCCTTCAGGAAGTGAGAGCCGTCGACGTCGAAGGCGCGGGTGATCGAGTCGCCGGTCGCGGCGAGCGCCTGCGGCTGGACCGTGGCGGACGCGGGCGGCGCGGCCGCGAGCACGGTCGCGGCGACGAGGAGGGGCAGGAGCGGGACGGCGGCGCGCACGCGCATGGGAGTTCCCTTCGGACGGTGCGCCACATGCTCCTCGGGCGGGTGCGGCACCGCATCCGTGTTTTCCCCCCTTGTGCCGTCTCGGGGCCGCGCCGGCCGTCCCGACTAGGTTGAAGTGGTGAGCACGCCGCCGGCCGCCGTGCAGGCGAAGGCCCCCGGGAAGATCAACCTCGTCATGCGCGTCGGCGCGCCGATGGCCGACGGGTACCACGACGTCGCGACGGCGTACCACGCCGTCGCGCTCTACGAGGAGCTCAGGGCCGAGCGGGACGAGGAGCTGTCCCTGTCCTTCACCGGCCCCATCGCGGCACCGGGGCTGCCGGTGGATCGCCGCAACATCGTGATCCGGGCCGCGCACCTGCTGCAGGCGAGGACCGGCTACCGCGGCGGGGCGCGGATCCAGGTGCTGAAGCGCGTGCCGGTCGCCGGGGGGATGGGCGGAGGCTCGGCGGACGCCGCCGCGGCGCTCGTCGCGCTGGACGCGCTGTGGGGGCTGGGCCTGACCCGGGACGAGCTGCTGCTGCTCGGCGGCGAGCTCGGCGCGGACGTGCCGTTCGCCCTCACCGGCGGCACCGCGATCGGCACCGGCCGCGGCGACAAGCTGAGCCCGGCGCTCGCCAAGGGCGTCTTCCAGTGGATCATCGCGCTCGCCGACCACGGGCTCAGCACCCCGGAGGTGTACGCGGCGCTCGACGAGCACCGCATCCGGCACGCCGCTGATCTGCCGCCGGTGGGGCCGCCCGTCGTCGGGCCCGACGTCCTGCAGGCGCTGCGGGCGGGCGACCCGCACATGCTCGCCGACGCGCTGCACAACGACCTGCAGGTCGCGGCCCTGCACCTGCGGCCGCAGCTGGCCGAGGTGCTCGAGCTGGGGGAGCGCAACGGCGCGCTGGCCGGGGTGGTGTCCGGGTCCGGGCCGACGATCGCGTTCCTCACGGCCGACCTCGACTCCGCGCTGTCGCTGCAGATCGCGTTGTCGGCCGCACGGCTCACCGTGCTGCGGGTGACCGGCCCGGCGCACGGGGCACGCCTCGTCTCCTGAGGACGGCAGCGGCCGAGCGCGCTCCGATCGCAGCGGACCCGGAGGTCGGTGCGGTAGAGCGGACGCGTCGGCGTCGACCCGGGCGCCGAGGGGAGGGGGACCGTCGTGCCACGCCGGATCGCCGCGCTCGCCGCGCTCGCCGTGCTGCTGCTCTCCGGCTGCGCCGAGCAGCATGCCGCCGCGCCGCCGCAGCCCGCCACCTCCCCGAGTCCCGTGGCGTCCGCGCCGGCCCCGAGCGCCTCGGCCCCGAGCCCCTCGGCGCTCGGCACCCCGACCCCCGCGCCGACGGTCTCACCCGCGCCGACGAGCGGCACGGTGCACCTCACGGTGCATCGCGGCGCGCTCCCTCTGGGGGTGCGGCCGGGGCCCGCGTGGCTGGTCGTCTCCGCCCGGCCGTCGTCCGCCTCCGTCACGATCTCCTGGACCGACGCCGTCGCGCCCGGTTGCGGCGCCGTGAAGGACGTCTGGGTGCAGGAGACGACCGACGCGGTGGTCCTCGACCTCGTGCACTCCGCCCGCCGTACGGGTCTCGTCTGCCCCATGGTGCTCGCGCCGCGCCGCGCGACGGTGGCGCTGGCCGCTCCGCTCGGCAGCCGCACGCTGGAGGAGCACGCCAGCACGCTCGCCGCGGGCGAGGACCCCTGCCCGTCGCCCGGCCCGATCTCGCAGACCGTGCAGGTGGTCTGCCCGATGGCCTCGAAGGGCTGACTGCGTCGCGCCCGTGAGGGTCGCCGTTCGGCTCTGCCTACGCTTTCGGGGTGGCCCATCTCATCGGCGCGGAGCGCATCCGGCTCGAGGTACCGACGCGCGTCGTGCTCGACGACCTCTCGCTCGGCCTCGAGACCGGCGACCGGATCGGCGTCGTCGGACGCAACGGGGAGGGCAAGTCGACGCTGCTCGCGCTGCTCGCGGGGGACAGGGAACCGGACTCCGGACGGGTCACGCGGCGCGCCGGCGTGACCGTCGGCGTGCTCGGGCAGCAGGATCCGC
Organism: Amnibacterium sp.; assembly: GCA_025936735.1. Classification (GTDB taxonomy): domain Bacteria; phylum Actinomycetota; class Actinomycetes; order Actinomycetales; family Microbacteriaceae; genus Amnibacterium. Next base: position 4,801 of record JAICSU010000095.1, on the reverse strand, counting down.
CGGGCTCCGGCACCGTGCTCGACGCGATCGTGGGGAACCGGGAGGAGCACGAGTGGGCGGGCGACCGGCGCATCCGGGACGTGCTGCACGGACTGCTCGACGGGCTAGACCCGGCCACGTCGATGGCCGACCTCTCCGGCGGCCAGCGCCGCCGGGTCGCCCTCGCCGCGCTGCTCGTGGCCGAGGACGACGTGCTGTTCCTCGACGAGCCGACGAACCACCTCGACCTGCAGGGCGTGCGCTGGCTCGCCGCGCACCTGAACGCGAGATGGGGCGCCGGCCAGGGCGCCCTCGTCGTCGTGAGCCACGACCGCTGGTTCCTCGACGCGGTCTGCACCCGGATGTGGGAGGTGCACGACGGGCGCGTCGACGCCTACGACGGCGGGTACGCCGCCTACGTGCTCGCGCGGGTCGAGCGGGACCGGCAGGCCCGCGCGGTCGAGGACCGGCGGCAGAACCTGCTCCGCAAGGAGCTCGCCTGGCTGCGCCGCGGCGCGCCCGCCCGGACGTCGAAGCCGAAGTTCCGGATCGAGGCGGCGACGGTGCTCATCGCGGACGAGCCACCGCCCCGGAACTCCGTGGAGCTGAACCGGCTCGCCACCGCGCGGCTCGGCAAGGACGTCGTCGACCTGATCGACGCCTCTGCCGGCTACGAGGGCCGGCCCGTGCTCGAGCATCTCGAGTGGCGGATCGCCCCCGGCGAGCGCACCGGGATCCTCGGCCGCAACGGCGCCGGCAAGTCGACCCTCCTCGCGCTCATCGACGGCACCATCCCGCCGCTCGCCGGGCGGGTGAAGCGCGGTACGACCGTGCGCGTCCGCCGTCTGAGCCAGCAGCTCGACGAGCTCGCGCCGTTCGACGGCGACCTCGTGCGGGACGTGCTCGGCGGCCTCCGCGCCGCCTACCGGGTGGGCGACTCGGAGCTGTCGCCCGGGCAGCTGCTCGAGCGGCTCGGCTTCCCGTCGGCGCAGCTGCAGGCCCGCGTCGGCGAGCTCTCCGGGGGCTGGCGCCGTCGTCTCCAGCTGCTGCTCGTGCTGCTCGACGAGCCGAACGTGCTGATCCTCGACGAGCCGACGAACGACCTCGACACGGACATGCTCACCGCCATGGAGGACGTGCTCGACACCTGGCCCGGCACCCTGCTCGTCGTCTCGCACGACCGCTACCTCATCGAGCGGGTGACGGACCAGCAGTACGCGGTGGTCGGGGGGCGCCTCCGGCACCTGCCGGGCGGCGTCGACGAGTACCTCGCCCTCACGGATGCGGAGAGCGCGGTCCCGGAGCCGTCCACGGCGCCGGAGCCGGATGCGGCCCTGTCCGGCGCCGACCGCCGGGCGCTCGAGAAGGAGCTCGTCTCGCTCGAGAAGCGGCTCGCGCGCGCCGAGGAGCGGATCCGGGCCGAGCACGATGCGCTCGCAGCTCACGACCAGGCGGACTACGAGGGCGTCACGGCGCTGGCGGAGCGGCTGCGGGAGCGGGAGTCGGAGCGGGACTCGATCGAGCTGGCGTGGCTCGAGGCGGCGGAACGGCTCGAGCGGGCCTGACCCGGCTCCAGCGCAGCAGCACCGCCCCCGTTCCCAGCGCCCCCGGGACACTTCAGCGCGCCGGAGCGCGCTGAGTTGTCCCCGCAGCGCTGATGGGGCGGCGGGCGACCCTCTTGCGCGCCGCTCGAGCGTCGCTACACTCGCGTTGTATCGCGTCACGTCATATCGCGTGTAAGGAGCAGTGCATGGAGCAGGAGTGGCAGGTCGACGGCCCGCGGACCATCGATCTCGAGGGGATCGACCGGCTGAAGATCGGCCTGATCGCGGGCCAGGTCGACGTCGTCGCGCATGACGAGCCGACCGCGCGGGTCGAGGTGCATTCGGTGTCCGGGAGACCGCTCCGGGTCGCCGTGCAGGACGGCAGGCTGGTGCTCGACCATCCGCAGATCCGGTGGGACGACTGGCTGAGCGCCATGCGCTCCTTCGACGGACGCGCGACGGCCGAGGTCAGCCTGCTCGTGCCGCGGCGCACCGCGCTGAAGCTCGGCGTGGTCTCCGCGAGCGCGCTCGTGTCCGGCCTCGTCGGTGACGCCTCCATCAGCACGGTGAGCGGCGACGTGGTCGTCGACGGCCTGGCCGGCGACCTTCAGGTCAACGGGGTGAGTGGCGACATGGCCGTACGCGAGCACGAGGGCGCCGTGGTGGTCCGCACCGTCAGCGGCGGGATCACGGCGTCCGGCCGGATCAGCGACTTCGCCTCGGACGGCGTCTCCGGCCCGGTGTTCCTCGAGATCACCGGCGCCCCCCGGGCCGTCGTCGTGAACACGGTGAGCGGCGCCGTCACCGCGCGCCTGGACGCCGACGTGCGGATCGAGTACGCCATCACCACCGCGAGCGGCCGGCTGCAGCTCGACGACCACCACGAGGGGCGCGTCCGCGGCCGGTGGACCGGCGTCGGCGGCCCCGAGGACGGGACCCGCGTGCCGTTCCGCGTGAACTCCGTGAGCGGGAACGTCAACGTCGTGCACGCCGCCCTCGCGTGAGCGCCGCCGTCTTCGGGCACGGTCAGCTGCGCCTCGTGCTGCTCGCGCTCCTCGACGAGCGCGAGCAGCACGGCTACGACCTGATGCAGGGCCTCTCGGACCGGTTCGGCGGCACGTACGTGCCGAGCGCCGGCACGGTCTATCCGCGCCTCGCGAAGCTCGAGGAGGAGGGCCTCGTCGTCGGACGGAGCGACGGCCGGCGCACCGTCTACGCGATCACGGCGGCGGGCAGGGCCGAGCTCGCCTCCCGGCGCCGGGAGCTCGAGGGGATCGAGGAGCAGGTCGGCGACTCCGTCCGGCGGCTGGCGAACGAGGTCCGCGCCACCGTCGGGGACGCGATGCGGACCCTCCGCGCGGATCTCGCCGCGGCCTCCGCCGCCGCGGCCTCCGCCGGCGCGGCCGGGACGACCCATCCGACCGGGGGCGCGGGGACCGGCAGCCAGGAGCGTCCCGGTCGGGCGGAGCTCCGCCGCGCCGAGGTGCACCTCGCCGAGTTCCGCGCGCAGCTGCACGCGGACCTGAAGGCCGCCGCCGCGACCGGCCGGCTCACCGACGAGGTCGTGCGGCAGCTCGCCATACGGCTCGACGACCTCCGGCGGGAGCTGCAGCGGGCGCTCCGCGGCTGAGGCGGGCGACCTGGCACACTGGGCAGTCGCCGTCCGCCTTGGTGTAATGGCAGCACGACAGCCTTTGGAGCTGTGAGGTCCAGGTTCGAGTCCTGGAGGCGGAGCTCGTCCGGCGCCGCCACCACCCCGAGGAGCCGCGTGACCGACACCGCCCCCCGTCCTCTCTCCCGGCCGCTCGCCGTGGTCGTCCTCGCCGCCGGGCAGGGCACGCGGATGCGGTCCAGGACCGCGAAGGTGCTGCATCCGATCGCCGGCCTGCCGATGATCGCGCACGTGCTCGCCACCGCGCGCGCGCTCGGGCCGGCCCGCCTCGCGGTCGTCGTCCGGCACGAGCGCGACGCGGTCGCCGACGCCGTGGCCGCGGCCGCCCCGGAGGCGCTCGTCGTGGACCAGGACGAGGTGCCGGGCACCGGGCGGGCCGTCGAGCAGGCGCTCACGGCGCTCGCCGGCTTCGACGGCGACCTGCTCGTGCTGAACGGGGACGTGCCGCTGCTCGACGTGCCGACCCTCGAGCCCCTGCTCGCCGCCGGCGCGGCGGCGGAGGCCGTGGTCCTCTCGGCCCGGATGGCGGATCCGACGGGATACGGCCGCATCGTCCGCGATGCGGAGGGCGACCTCGACCGGATCGTCGAGCACCGCGACGCCACCGACGCGGAGCGGCGCATCGACGAGATCAACGCGGGCGTGTACCTCTTCCGCACCGCGGGTCTCGGCGACGCGCTCGCCGCCCTCGACGCGGCGAACGACCAGGGTGAGCGGTACCTCACGGACGTCATCGCCGTGCTGAAGCGTGCAGGCCGCCGCGTCGCCGCGGTCGTCGCGGCCGACCCGGAGGTCACCGCCGGGGTCAACGACCGCGCCCAGCTCGCCGCCGTGCAGCGGCGCGTGAACGACGCGATCGTGCTCCGCTGGCAGCGCGCCGGCGTGACCGTCCAGGATCCGGCCACGACCTGGATCGACGCGACCGTGCAGCTCGCCGAGGACGTCGAGATCCGCCCGGGCACGCAGCTGCAGGGCGCCACCGTCGTCGAGCGCGACGCCGTGATCGGCCCCGACACGACCCTCCTGCACTGCGAGGTCGGCGAGGGCGCCCGGGTGAACCGGGTGGACGCGACGCTCGCCGTGATCGGTGCGGGGGCGGAGGTCGGGCCGTGGTCCTACCTGCGGCCCGGCACGGAACTCGGGGCCGCGAGCAGGATCGGCGCCTTCGTCGAGACGAAGAACGCGGTCGTCGGCGCCGGCTCGAAGGTGCCGCACCTCTCCTATCTGGGCGACGCCGAGGTGGGGGAGCGGTCGAACCTCGGTGCCGGGACGATCACCGCGAACTACGACGGGGTCGAGAAGCACCGCACGAGGGTCGGCTCCGAGGTCCGCATCGGGTCCCACACCGTCCTCGTGGCCCCCGTTACGATTGGCGACGGCGCCTACACGGGCGCGGGAGCGGTGGTCCGCAAGGACGTCCCAGCCGGATCCCTCGCCGTGACCGTGGCGCCGCAGCGGAACATCGAGGGCTGGGTCGACTCGCACCGACCGGGCACCGACGCGGCGGTCACGGCGGTCCCCCGCCGGGGCGCGCCCGGGGAGGACGCGGAACGTCAGTGACCGGCATCAAGACCCGAGGCGAGAAGCGCCTGGTCGTCATCAGCGG
>JAICSU010000021.1 GCA_025936735.1 Amnibacterium sp. | reverse complement strand
GCAGCTCGACCGTGTCGCGGTGAAGGCCCCAGATCACCATGCCGGCGAGGCCGGCGGCCTGCGCCTCGAGCGTGATGAGGTCGCCGACGCAGCTCTCGTCGAGGCGTCCGCCGTTGTCGACGACGAGCACGTCGCCGGTCTCCGCCCGCTCGAAGGCCTCGAGGAACACGTCGACGCTGCCCGCGTGCCGGGCGGGCGCGACCCGGCCGGCGAGCCGCATCCCGGGCACGACCGCCTGGAGCCCGGCCGGTCCGCAGCGCACCGGGACCTCCGCCCGGAGGCAGCCGTCGGCGAGGTGGGCGGTGGTGAGGGCGGCGAACCGCTCCTGCAGGGCGCGGGGGTCCATGCCCGCATCCTGCCAGCGCGCGGCTGGGCTCAGGCCAGGTCCGCCGGCCGCACCACCCGGTGCTCGCCCGACCAGGTGTCGGTGCGCCGGACGGCCTCGTACACCCGCTCGGCGAATTCGTTCAGCAGCGCCTCGCAGCCCCGGAGGCGCCGTTCCGCCTCGCGCGCCTCCGGGAGCAGCAGCACGTCGCGCTTCCGCAGGTCGCGGTACCAGCGGCGCAGGCGGTCGAGGCTCTGCTCCTGCTCCTCGAGCTCGCTGAAGGTGAGGGTCCCCTTCGCCGTCTCGTCCGCGATGTCCTGCTCGAACCGGGCGCAGTCCCGCTCGAACTCCGCCCACTCCTCCAGGCGCGCGCCCACGAACGCGTCGCGGAGCACGCGCTCGGACGCCTCGTCCTGCGGCACGGCGTCGAGGACCGCGAACGTGCCGCCGCCGCGCGCGCTCAGCGTGCGGGCCCGCTCGATGGCGGGCTGGAACGCCGGCGAGGCCGGCAGGGCCCAGGTGCCGGCACCCACCGGCACGGCGCCGCCGCGGCGCAGCTCACGCCACACCGCGACCCGATGCCGTGACGGCTCGGAGGGCAGCTGGACGAGCAGCAGGATCCACCCCATCGCATCTCCTCCCGCCCTCTCCCCCATCCGTACCCCTGTTCGGCGGGGTGCGGCACCGGGAAGGGCCCGTTTCCTCGGAAGTATCCGGAAACTCCCTGGATGTACTCAGTCAAGGGCGGTAGAAACGGGCACCGCTGCGGAGCCATCCGTTTCGTAGCCGGATGTAACGACCGTCAGAGAACGAGGACCTCATGAACGCATTGCTCATCATCATCGCCGTCATCGCGATCATCCTGCTGATCACCGGAGGGGTGGCCCACGCGCTGAGCTTCCTCCTGTGGATCGGCGGAATCCTGCTCGTCATCGCGATCATCATCTTCCTCGTGCGCGCGCTCACCGGGCGACGCGTCTGAGGAACCCTCCCGTCCGGCCCGGACGGGAAGGCCGCGCCACCCACGCGGCTGCAGAAGTAACGAAGGAGACAGATCCATGAGTATCGGCACCGGCGCCGTCCTGTTCGTGATCGGCGCGATCCTCGCGTTCGCCGTGCACGTGTCGGTCGGCTTCATCAGCCTGTCCACCGTCGGGATCATCCTGATGGTCGCGGGCGTCGTCGTCTTCGTCGTCGGCCTGGTCCTCGCTCTGCGCGGGCGCCGGACCGTGACCACCTCCCGGACCGGCGTGGACGCCGACTCCGGCGAGCGCATCACGCGACGGACCGCCGACTCCGAGGGCCCGCTCGTCTGATCCGCCCCCCACGACGCAAGGGAGCCCGTCCTCGGCCCGAGGGCGGGCTCCCCTGCGCTTCGCAGCACCGTCGCGGCGGGGCACCTCCCGCCTGCGGCCGTACCCGAGCAGACTGATCCGATGCTCCGCCGCCTCGCCGCCGCCGCGCTGGCGGCCGGTGCCGGCCTCGCCGCCCTGGCCGGCCCCGCCGACGCGGCGCCCGCCGTCCCGCAGGCCCCGGTCGGCGCGGACGTCTCCTTCCCGCAGTGCCCGGTGTTCGCCGGTCAGCCCCTCCTCGGGCTGCCGACGTCCCTGCCGTTCGCGGTCGTCGGGCTCGACGACGGGGTCGCGGCGACGCCGAGCGCCTGCGTCGGCGCCCAGCTCGCCTGGGCGGCGGCCGCCACCCGCGGCGGCCGGGTCGACTTCTACCTGAACACCGCCGACCCCGGCCCCGCCTCCCCGCGCTGGCCGACCACCTCGGCCGGATCCCCCGATCGGCCCTACGGCGACTGCTGGGCCGGCGACGCCGGTCCCGCCTGCGCCTACGCCTACGGCGCCGCGCTCGTCCGCACCGAGCTCGCCCGGAGCGACCTGCCCGCGCCGGCCGGGACCACCTGGTGGCTCGACGTCGAGTCGGCGAACACGTGGAGCGGGAGCAGGGCGGCGAACCGCGCCGTGCTCGAGGGCATGACCGCGGCGCTGCAGTCGGTCGGCGCCCGCGTCGGCGTCTACGCCGTCCGGAACGACTGGGCCGGCATCGTCGGCACCGTCCCCGCCACGAGCCCGCTGCACGGGCTCCCCACCTGGCTCGCGGGCGCCACCACCCGAGCCGGCGCGGCGGAGAACTGCACGCACGCCCCCCTCGCCGGCGGCGGCCGCGTCGAGCTCACGCAGTACCTGCCCGACCTCGGCACGGTCGACGAGGACCTCGCCTGCAGCGTGCTCCCCGTGCCCGGGCGGCCGACGATCTCCGGTGTCGCGTCGGCCGGCGGGCTCCTCACCGTCCGGTCCCGCGGATGGCCGGCGGGCACGCGGCTCGAGTACCGATGGCTGCGCGACGGCCACGCCATCCCCGGCGCGACCGCCCCCAGCCACGTCGTGACGTCGGCCGATGGCGGAGCCCGCCTCGCGGTGCGCGTGCTCGCGCTCCGGACGGGCAGCTCCCGCGCCGAGGTCACGAGCGCGAGCCGACTCGTCCCGCGATGATCGCCACGCTCGACGCTGTCGTCCTCGCCGGAGGCCGCGCCACCCGGCTCGGCGGCGTCGACAAGACGGCGCTCGGCGCCCCGGGGAACACCCTGCTCGACCGCGCGCTGCGGGCGACTGCGGGGGCCGCGCGCCGGATCGTGGTGGCGGGAGCGGGCTCGAGGCGCGGTCCGGCCGACGTGGTCTGGACCACCGAGTCCCCCCGTTTCGGCGGCCCGGTGGCGGCGCTCGCGGCGGCGCTCGCCGTGCCCGGGCCCGCCGCGCCCGCGCTGCTCGTGCTCGCGGCCGATCTGCCGGAGGTCGAGCGTGCCGTCCCCGCGCTCCTCGCGGGCGTCGACCGCGCGGAGTCCGCCGACGGATGGCTCGCGGTCGATCCGGACGGCCGGGACCAGCCCCTGCTCGCCCTCTACCGCCGCGCTCCGCTCGCTGCCGCGCTGGCGGCGCTGCCGGGCGGCCCCGCCGACGCGTCGCTGCGCCGGATGCTCGCCCCGCTGACGCTCGCCCGCATCCCGCTCGAGAGGTCCCTGCTGGCGGACGTGGACACCCCGGAGGACCTCCGCGCGGCGGGTCTCGAACCCGGCGACTGACCGCCCCGCGCCCGACCGCGATTCACAGCGCAACCCCCTTCCCCAGGGCAAGGACCTCGTGGTCCCATACCGGCGAGCGGATCCCGCGCGACGGAGCGACGGGGACGGCCGTGGGCGCGGCCGCCGCTCGATCCGACACGGAGGTGGGCGGCCATGATGGAGTGGAACGCGATCATTCTCGCCGGGGGGCGCGCGGCGCGGCTCGGCGGGATCGACAAGTGCGCCATCGAGATCGGCGGCCGGCGGCTGCTCGACGCGGCGCTGGCGGCGACGGCGGGCGCATCCTCGCGCGTGATCGTCGGGCCGGAGCGACGATGGGTGCGCGACGTCCCCCGCGTGCTCGAGGAACCCCGTTACGGCGGCACGCAGGTCGCCGTCGATGCGGGCCTTCGCGCTCTCGCCGACACGCCGGAGCAGCTGACGGCGGTGGTCGCCGCCGACCAGCCGCGGGTCGACGACGCCCTCGCCGAGCTGCGGAAGGAGGTGCGACCCCAGGCCCCGGTCGACGGCTGGGTCGCGATGGACTACGGCGGGAACCGGCATCCGCTGCTCGCCATCTACCGGACCGAGTCGCTCCGCCGGGCCCTCGCGACCGAGCGCGCCGAAGCCGGCCGGCTCGGCCGCCAGATGCACGGCCTGCTCCCCCGCCTCGCGATCCGGCCCGTGCAGCTGCTCGGGTACCTCTGCGCGGACATCGACACCCCGATCGAGCTCGTCGAGCACGGCGTCGATCCGGGCCGGGTCCTGCCGAAGGAGGCGCTCCGCCAGGCCTGGTGAGGCGGCTCCTCCCCCCAGGAGCCTTTCGGCGGATGCCCAGGCGCATTCCTTGGCACCGTGCAACGATCTCGTCCGACGCGCGGTGCGCGCGCCTGGACGAGGAGGTCCCATGGGGTTCATGCACGAGATGCGGACGAGCGGCAACGGCCTGCTCACCCGCGCCGCGATCATCGCCGCGGTCGGCGGCCTCCTGTTCGGGTACGACACCGGCGTCATCTCCGGCGCGATCCTCTTCATCCAGAAGGACCTGAAGGCGAACAGCACCGAGCAGGAGTGGATCATCTCCGTCCTGCTGCTCGGCGCCATGCTCGGCGCCGTCATCTCCGGCTACCTGGCCGACAGGATCAGCCGCAAGTGGACGAAGGTCGTCTCCGGCACGGTCTACGTCCTGGCCGCCCTCGGGTGCGCGTTCTCGGTCTCCGTGCCGATGCTGATCGGCTCCCGGTTCGTGCTCGGGCTCGCCGTCGGGACGGCCTCGTTCGTCGCCCCGCTGTACATCTCCGAGGTGTCCCCGCCGCGGGTGCGCGGCGGGCTCGTCTCCTTCAACCAGCTCGCCGTGACCGTGGGCATCCTGGTGTCCTACCTCGTCGACTTCGCGTTCCAGGGCGTCCCCGGGAACTGGCGGTGGATGCTCGGCCTCGCCGCGGTCCCCGGCGCCGTGCTCGCGATCGGGATGCTGACCGTGCCGCACACGCCGCGCTGGCTCGTCTCGCACGACCGCGGTGACCAGGCGCGGACGGTGCTCGGGAAGCTGCGGAGCAACGACGACGACGCGGACGTGGACGGCGAGCTGAAGGAGATCCAGGAGGTCGACGAGCAGGAGTCCTCGACCCGCCTGAAGGACCTGCTCTCCCGCTCGGTGCGGCCGATGCTCTGGATCGGGCTGGCCCTCGCGATCTTCCAGCAGCTCGTCGGGGTGAACACCGTCATCTACTACGCGCCGACGATCCTGAAGGGCACCGGGCTGACGAACAGCAGCTCGATCACGCAGACCGTCTTCGTCGGGATCACGAACGTGGTGTTCACCGTGGCCGCCGTGCTGCTGCTCGACCGGGTCGGCCGCCGGCCGCTGCTGCTGATCGGCACCGCGGGCCTCACCCTCGCGCTGGCCCTGATCGGCGTCTACTTCCTGGTGCCCGCCGTCCAGCACGGGGCGCCCTACATCGCACTGGTCGGACTGCTCATCTACATCGCGTCGTTCGCGATCGGCCTCGGGCCGGTGTTCTGGCTGATGATCTCGGAGATCTTCCCGATGGGGATCCGCAGCAAGGCGATGGCGGTCTCCACCGTCGCCAACTGGCTCGCCAACTTCGTCGTCGCCGGCACCTTCCTCACGGTGACGCACGCGATCACCCGCCAGGGCACGTTCTTCATCTACACCGGGATCGGCGTGCTCGCGTTCCTGTTCTTCGCCTGGAAGGTGCCGGAGACGAAGAACCGCAGCCTGGAGGACATCCAGGAGGACCTCACGGGCCAGTCGGACGGCGGCCCCGGCCGGAAGGGCGAGGAGCAGCGCGCCTGACGCCGGCTCCGGGACGGGCGTCGGGTGGGTGCGCCGACTCCGGCAGACTGGGCGGCGTCCCCCGCGCCTCCAAGGAGCCCCCATGGCCGAACCGGCCGCCGCCCGCGTCGCCGTCTACATCGACTTCGACAACATCGTCATCGGCCGTTACGACCAGGTGCACGGTCGCAACAGCTACCACCGCGACCGCTCGCGGGCCACGGATGCGACGGCGGAGGCCGAGTTCGCGGAGCGGCTCGGGCAGGCGACGGTCGACCTCGGCGCGATCATCGACTTCGCGTCGTCGTTCGGCACGCTCGTGCTGACCCGCGCGTACGCCGACTGGTCGGCGGCCGTGAACGCGGCCTACCGCGATCAGCTCGTCAGCCGCGCCGTCGACCTCGTGCAGCTGTTCCCCGCGGCCGCCTACGCCAAGAACGGGGCCGACATCCGGCTCGCGGTCGACGCGGTCGAGGACATGTTCCGGCTGCCGGACCTCACGCACGTCGTGATCGTCGCCGGGGACTCGGACTACATCGCGCTGGCGCAGCGCTGCAAGCGGCTCGGCCGGTACGTCGTCGGCATCGGTGTGGCGGGATCGACGAGCCGCTCGCTCGGCGCCGCGTGCGACGAGCTCGTCACGTACGACGCCCTGCCGGGCGTGCCGCAGCCTCCGCGCCCGGCCGACGAGGCGTCGGGCGACGAACGCCGGAGCACGCGTCGGTCCGGTCGCCGGTCGTCCAAGCGGATCGTCGCCGTCGACGAGCCCCTGCCGGAGGCCGCCGACGCGGACGCGCAGGCCGACGAGGAGGACGAGGAGGACCCGCAGGGCGCGGCCACCGACCTCCTCGTGCGGGCGCTCCGGCTCGGGCAGGGGCAGGACGACGCCGACTGGCTGCACAACTCGGCCGTGAAGACGCAGATGAAGCGGATGGATCCGTCGTTCTCCGAGCGGGCGCTCGGCTACCGGTCCTTCTCCGACTTCCTGCGGAGCCGGGGCGACCTGGTCGAGCTCGACGAGAGCAGCACCGCCCGGCTCGTCCGGCTCGCCGACCAGGGCTGAGCGGCCCGGCCGGGCCGTCCAGCGCGCTTCAACCCGTCGTCCCTACCGTGCTGACCGGTGGCCGAGCTCTGGAGGGCCGATGGCACGGCGGGATCTCGCTCCACGGCTGCTCGACGCGACCCTGCACCGGTTCCAGCCGCTCGCACCGGACTGGCTCGTCCGGGTCGTCGCGCCGAAACGGGCGCCGGTGCCCTGGGCCGACATGGTGCGGGTGGCGGTGTCCGTCACCGGGCCGCTCGCCGCGGGCATGCTCGCCGGACTGCCCGCCGCCGGCGGCTTCGGCGCGATGGGCGCGCTCCTCGGGGCGTTCGGTGACGCGGGCGGCCCGTTCTCCCGCCGCTTCCGCCGCGCCTCCATCGGGCTCGTCGGCGGCCTGATCGGCCTGCTCGTCGGCCGGCTGGTCCTCGGCACCGGTCTCGCCGCGGTGCCCGTCGCCGCCGTCTTCGGCGTCATCTCGGCGCTCGTGTCCGGCATCAGCGCGGAGTTCTCCTTCGGCGGCCTGCAGCTGCTGGTCTACCTGGCGATCTCGAGCGGGCCGGCCCACGCCGTGTCCCCGCTCGTGCTCGTCGTCGCCGTGGTCGCCGGCGCCGCGTGGTCGATGCTGATCTCGTTCGTGCAGACCCTCGTCGTGCCCGTCGTCGACCGGCCGCCGCTCGCCGTGGCCGCGGTGCTCGACGAGGTCGTCGCGCTGCTGACCCTCGTCGGGGACGGCGAGCACCGGTCGGACGACGCGGTCCGGCAGGCGCGGCGCCGCATCTCCATCGCGGTCGGCCGCGCCTACGACGCGGTCGCCGCAGCCCGGGCGAGCGCGCCAGGGCGGCGCGCCGACCTGCGCCGGCTCGCGGGCGTGCTGTCGGCGGTCGTGCAGCTCGCGGCCGTCGCCGCCGACGCCGTGCGGACGGATCCCGCGGAGGCCGTCGCCGCGGTGCCGGAGGTGGAGGCGCTGAAGGCCGCCGTGGCGCGCGGCAGGCGGGGGCTGCCGCGTCCGTCGAGCGCGAAGGGAGCGACGGGCAGCGCCCTCGCCCGCGCGGTCGCGCAGCTCGAGCGGGCGGGCAGCGAGGCCGACGCCCGGATCCCCGGCTCCATGCGCCGGCGCGCCCGGTCCGCCCTCGTCCAGGCCCTGAGCGGACGCCGCACCTGGCTGTTCGCGATCCGCCTCGGCCTCGTGCTCGCCGTCGCCGAGCTCGTGATGCAGCTGCTCCCGCTGGACCGCCCCTACTGGGTGCTGCTCACCGCCGCGGTCGTGCTGAAGCCGGACTTCGGCTCCGTCTTCGCCCGGGGCCTGCAGCGGACGCTCGGCACGGTGATCGGGGTGCTGATCGGCTCGGCGGTGCTCGTGTCCCTGCCGCCGGGGCCGCTGCTGCTGATCCCCGTCGCGGTCTTCGCGCTGCTCTTCCCGTTCGGCTCGAGCCGCAACTACGGGATGCTCTCGACCTTCCTGACCCCGCTGGTGCTGCTGCTCGTCGAGTTCGCCGGGGGGACGACGGCCGGGGTCGCCACAGGGCGGCTGCTCGACACCGCCATCGGCGCGGCGGTCGTGCTGCTGGTCGGCTACCTTCCGTGGCCCGAGACGTGGCGGCTCGACATCGACCGAGCCGCCGCCGACGCCATCGACTTCCTCGCGGACTACGCGGCGGTCGCGCTGACCGCGCCGCCCGCCGAGGTGGCGCCCGCTCGCCGTCGCGCGTACGGCGCCCTGGCGAACCTCCGATCGGAGCTGCAGAGCGCGCTCGCCGAACCGACGCCGCGGGCGCGCTCGGCCTCCGCCTGGTACCCGCTCGTCGCGCAGCTGGAGCAGATCGCCGACGACCTCCGCGACGCCTCCATCCTCGACCGCCGGGTGGCGACCTCGCCGCTCGACGACGTCGCGGCCCCCGTCGCCCTCGGTCTCCACGACCTCGCCGCAGCCGTGCGCGAGCACCGGGAGCCGCGCGACACGCCCCTGCCGGACGACGGGCTCCTGGTCGACGCGGCATCCGGGGTCCGGGGTGTCCGGCGCCTGGTGAACGGGCTCGCGGCCTGACGGAGGCCGGCATCCGGACCGCGTCGTGACCGGATCGAGTCCCCACTGTCAACGATCGTTCAGGCCTCCTCCAGGCAATGCTCCAGGGCGGCCGGTTCACTCTGTTGCGCCCACCCCGGATCACCCACCGGATGCGCGGGCTCGAAAGGTGGTCGGCATGCCCGGAGAGCGGCCCTGCACGGGCGCCCTCGTCGAAGGCCGGTACCGCATCGGTGCCCTGCTCGGCCGGGGCGGCGCCGCGGACGTCTGGCGCGCTCGGGACATCGAGACGGGCGAGGAGGTCGCGCTGAAGGTCTTCAGGGAGGACGCCGCCATCGCCGTCGACCCGGATCGTGCGGCCCGCGAGACCGCGGCGACGCAGGGCGTCCACCACCCCGCCGTGGTCGAGGTGCTGGGCGCGTGCGCGGAGCCGACCTGCCTCGTGCTCGAGCTCGTCGACGGCGAGGACCTCGGCGCCCTGCTCACCGACGGGCCCCTGCCCGCCGAGACGGTGCGGGAGATCGGAGCCGACATCGCCGACGCCCTCGCGGTGCTGCACGCGCGCCGGCTCGTGCATCGCGACGTGAAGCCGGGCAACATCCTGGTCCCGGAACGGCCCGGCCCGGTGGCGGCGAAGCTCACGGACTTCGGCATCGTGGCCACGCTCGATGGCACCCGCCTCACCGCCACCGACGCGATCCTCGGCACAGCGGCGTACCTCAGCCCCGAGCAGGTGTCGGGCGGCCAGGTCGCGACCGCGAGCGACGTGTACGCCCTCGGCCTCGTGCTGATCGAGAGCCTCACCGGCGTGCGGGCGTTCCCCGGGGGCCTCGCGGAGTCCGCGGTCGCACGGCTCAACCGGCCGCCCCGGCTGCCCGAGGACGCCTCCCCCCGCCTCGCGTCCCTGCTCGCGGCGATGACGGCGCTCGATCCCGCCGCCCGGCCGCACGCCACGGAGGTCGCCGCCACCCTGCGGGCCCTCGCGGGCGGGATGACCGGCACCAGCCCCGCGACCGCCGCGGTCCCCCGCGTCGTCTCGCTGCCGCCCGGCAGGCCGCCCGCCGCGACCCGGCTGGTGGGTGCGGCCGCGGCCGTGGCGATCGTGCTCGGCACCGGCGTCGCCCTCCTCGCCGACGGCGCCGCGCCCACCGCCGTGCCCGCAGCCGACGGCACCGCGGCGGTGGCGCCGGAGGTCGCGCCGAGCGCGACCCCCCGGCCGCACGCGACGCCCACCGCGACCCCCTCCGCCCTGCGGGCCGTGCTCGCCTCGGCCACGACGAGCTCCGTGAGCAGGCACCCGCTGGTGACCGCCGGCGGCGGCCCCGCGATGGCACCGAAGCCGGCTCCTCAGCAGCCGGCGCACAAGGCGGCCCACCACCCGGCTCCGGCCCACCACGCGAAGCCCGCCCCGCACGCGAAGCCCGGCGGTCACCAGAAGCCCGGCGGTCACCAGAAGCCCGGCGCCCCCGCGAAGGCCCCGAAGCCCGGCAAGGGCGGCCACCCCCGGCACTGATGCCGATCCTCCGTGGGGCGGCCACGGATGCGACGGTCAGGCGGGTCCCGTAGACCGGATGCCATGACGGACGGTCCTGGATCGTCCGCCGGCGACGTGGTCGGCGGCCGCTACCGGCTCGAGGCCGAGCTCGGCCGCGGCGGCATGGCGGTCGTCTGGCGGGCCACCGATCTGAAGCTCGACCGGACGGTCGCCGTCAAGGTGTTCCGGCGCGAGGTCGCGGAAGCGGTCGACCCGCAGCGGACCGCCCGCGAGACGCACCTGCTCGCCGGCATGCGGCATCCGGCGGTGGTCGGCGCCCTCGACGCGTCGAGCGGCGACGCGGACGTCACCTACCTCGTGATGGAGCTGGTCGAGGGCGACGACCTGAAGACCCTGCTCGCCGCAGGCGCTCTCGACCCGGACCTCACGCGGCGGGTGCTCGCCGACGTCGCCGACGCCCTCGCGCTCCTCCACAGCCGCGGGGTCGTGCACCGCGACGTGAAGCCGGCGAACATCCTCGTCGTGCGCGAGCCCGAGCGCCGGGCCACCGGGATCACCGCCAAGCTCACCGATTTCGGGATCGCGCAGGCCGTCGACGGCACCCGGATCACCTCGTCCGACCTGATCCTCGGCACCGCCGCGTACCTCAGCCCTGAGCAGGTGCGTGGCGAGCCGGTCGGGCCGCCGAGCGACGTCTACGCCGTGGGGCTCGTGCTCGCCGAGTGCCTCACCGGCCGCAGGGCCTTTCCCGGGCCGCCGCCCGAGGCCGCCGTGGCGCGCCTCTCGTCATCCCCACCGGTGCCGCCGGGCGCCTCCGCCGAGCTCGCCGCCCTGTTCGCGGCGATGACCGCGATGGATCCCGCCGACCGGCCGGCCGCGGTCGCCGTCGCCGCCACCCTTCGGGACCTCGCGGGCTCGATGACGGAGCCGGAGGAGGCCGACACCGCGCGGGTGCCGCTCGCCGCCCCGTCGCTGCTCGCTGCCGCCGCGCTCGGCGCTGGAGGGCCGGTCGAGCCGGAGAGCCCGGCGTACGGCGAGGAGGATCCGGCACCGGCGGCGCGGCGCCGCCCCCTGCTCGTCCCCGCCATCGCCGCGGCCGTCATCGGCGTGCTCGGCGGCACCGGGGTGCTGCTGTCCTCACCGCTGCTCTTCGGCGACGGGCTGCTCCCCCACCACGTCGCCGCGCCACCCGCGTCCGGCACCGCGCTGCCTCCCGCCGACGCCGTCAGCGCCGGCACGGACGCACCTGCTCCCACCACCACTCCGACGAGCAGCGCGCCGCCCCGGCTCGCCCGCTCCACCCGCGCGCCCGTCTCCTCGACGGCCGCCGACCCGTCGTCCGGGGCCTCCTCGGAGGCCTCCGCCGCCCCGTCGAGCCCCTCACCGTCCGCGTCCCCGTCGCCGACCGCCTCCCCGACGGCGAGCAGCCCGTCGCCGACCCCCACCCAGACCCCCACGCCCACCTCGACTCCGAGCCCGACGGACACCCCCACCCCGACCGCGACGATCTCGCCGTCGCCCTCGCCGACCCCGACGGGCACGACCATCGGGAAGGCGCCGGCAGCAGCCGCGGGCTGACGAGCAGCGCGGATCAGGCCACGTCCCCGTCGCCCGCGCCGGCGCGCTCGCGGAGGTCGCGCAGCAGTCCCTCGGTGAGCCCGAAGTGCTCCCGGGCGATGCGGGCCGCCGCCTCCGGATCGTGCGCGAGCACGGCGTCCGCGAGCACGGCGTGCTGCTCGGTCGCCCTGGCTTGGGCCTCGGGCGAGTAGGGCTCGCCGGCGAAGCCGAGGGTGACGTCCTGCCGCAGGCGCAGGGACAGCTCCGCGAGCTGCGCGTTGTGGGCGGCGGCGGCGATCGCCTGGTGGAGCTCCCTGTCCGCGATCGTCGCCGCCTCCCGGTCCGCCGCCGTCTCGTAGGCGACGACGGCCGCGCGGATCCGCGGCCCGTCCTCCGGCGTGGCGCGCTCGGCCGCGGCCCGCGCGATCCCCTGCTCGACGATCGACCGGCAGTCGACCGCCTCCTGCAGCGTGCCCCAGCTGTCCCCGAGCGCCCTGCGCACCATCGAGTCCGAGGACGGGCCCCACTGCCGCAGCACGAACGTGCCCCCGGTCCGGCCCCGCTGCACCTGCACGTAGCCGAGCGCCGCGAGCCGGCCGATCGCCTGCCGCACCGTCGTCTGGCTCACCTCGAGGGTCCCCGCGAGCTCGGCGAGGCTCGGCAGCCGCTGCCCGACGACGAACTGACCGAGCGCGAAGGCCGTCACGAACCGGTCCGCGATGCGGGCGGCGGCCGTCTCGGCGATCAGCGGCCGGAGCGCCGACGCCGTGGACGCGTCCTGGACGGTCACGCCCTGTCCCCGAACCACGCGAGCAGGAACCGCGCGATGGTCGACGCGCAGGCGAGCACGCTCTCGAGCTCGACGGCCTCGTCGGCGCCGTGCACGTTGCGGGCCCGCGGCCCGTAGACGGCGGCCGGCATCCCGAACCGGTTCACGTAGTACCGGGCGTCCGTGGTCGACGCGACCGTCGTCGTGGCGGGGGCGCTGCCGTGCGCGTCCGCGTGGGCGGCGGCGAGCGCCTGGACGACCGGGGCGCCTGGGTCCTGCGCGTAGCGCTCCGCCCGGTGGCCGGACGCGCGCACGGTCGGCGGGTGGTCGCGAAGCCACGGGTGGGCGGCCGCGGCCGACTGCACGGCGGCGTCCACGCGGGCGATCGCCTCGTCGCTGCTCCAGCCGCCCGGATGCCCGACGCGCACGCAGAACCGCGTGGCCTCCGGCACGCTGGAGGGCCACAGGCCCCCCTCGAGGCGGCCGATGTTGACGGCGTACGGGCGGTCGATGTCCGCGAAGGCGGGGTCCGGATCGGCGCGGTGGGCCTCGTTCATCTCCTGCTCGAGATCGGCGAGGGCGCCGAGGACGACCGGGGCGAGCAGGATCGGGTTCACCGATCCCTCGGCCGCCCCCGCGTGCGCGTCCCGGCCGTGCAGGAGGACGTCGACCCAGACGACGCCGATCCCGCCGAGCAGGATGTCGAGACCCGTCGGCTCGAGCAGCAGCGCGGCGTCGGCGAGCACCCCTGCCCGGCAGGCGGCGAGCGTCCCGTTCCCGGTGCACTCCTGCTCGATCACCGACAGCACGGTGAGATCCCCGGTCAGCCACCCGGGACGGACCGCGTCGAGCGCCTCGACGGCGAGCAGCGCGGCCACGAAGCCGCACTTCATGTCCCCGGCACCGCGCCCGATCAGCCAGCCGTCCTGCACGACACCGGCGAACGGCGGCACGCTCCAGCCGCCCGCGTCCTCGGCCGGGACGACGTCCATGTGCCCGTTCAGCAGGACGCTGCGCGGGCGCGTGCCGTTCGGCGTACCCCGACGCCGGCCGACCACGTCGTACCGGCCCTCGTACGGCACCTGGCGCACGCCGCCGAGCGGGTCCTCGTCGATGTCGACGGGAAGCGGCAGTCGCTCGACCGCGAAGCCGGCGTCACCGAGCGCCAGCGCGAGGACCTCCTGGGCCCCCTCCTCGCGACCGAGGGTGGAGGCCGAGCGCACGAGCTCGGTGAGCAGGTGCACGCCGGCATCGGCCCGCTCCCGGACCGCTTCGTCGATGTCCTGCACGCCCGTCTCCGATCACCCTCGACCCGCCGCGCTTAAAACTGCTAGCGCGTGACGGATTGACGCTAGTGCTCACGGCCCGTTCTCGGGAAGACGTCAGGGCAGCCGGTCCGCCGCGAGCCGGGCGAGCGCGGCGACGAGGGCGGCCTCCCCGTCCGCGGCGCGGATGTCGGCGCCGATGGCCTCCGCCCGAGCCCGGTAGCGGGGCTCGGCGAGCACGCGGCGCACCGCGTCGCGGACCGCCCGAGCGGTGGGCCGCTGCGCCTTCAGATCGATGCCGGTGCCGGACCAGGCGACGCGCGCCGCCACCTCGACCTTCTCCTCCGTGCGGCCCCCGACGACGAGAGGCACCCCGTGCCGGAGCGCGGCGTGCACCCCGCCGTAGCCCCCGTTGGTCACCATCGCCGCGGTCAGGGGCAGGAGGAGGTCGTAGGGCAGGAACGGCGCGACCCGCAGGTTCGCGGGCGGCGCGCCCAGGGCGGCGAGCAGCGGCCCGGTGTCGCGGCCGGTCGTGGCGACGACGAGAAGGTCCTCCTCGGCGAGGCCCCGGATCGTGGGGACCAGCAGGTCCTCGACGACCGCGTTGGACACCGTCCCCTGCGTCACGTGCACGACGGTGCGACCCTCGAGGTCGCCCCACCAGTCGGGCAGCGGCGCGTCGCGAGGGGGCCTGCCGGCGAGGGGCCCGAGGAAGGACACCGTCGGCGGCAGGTCCGAGCGCGGGTACTCGAACGCCGGGACCGTCAGCTGGAGGACGGCGTCCACCGTCCGGCCGATGTCGAGCACCGAGGTGCCGCGCGGCGTGCCGGCGGCCGCGGCGAAGGCGCGGTCCACGTCGCGCTCGACGCCGGAGAGCAGCACCCGGTGCGCGAGCACCGCCAGCGCCGCGTTCCGCACCCGCCCGACGGGCCCGCGCATCGGGCGCAGCCCCAGGCCGAACGGCGCGGTGTCCCGGCTGTCGAGCATCAGGGGCACGAGGCCGATCACGGCGACCGGCCGGCGGCGCTCCCGCGGCTGCAGGGCGTAGGCGATGCCGCCGAGGAACAGCGGATCCGTCACGACCACGTCGATCCCCTGCTCGCGAACGGCGGTGGTCACGTCGACGAGCTGCGAGGGCATCGGCGGCAGGAACACGGTGCGCACCGCGAACCGCATGGCCGCGAGGCCCGTGCGTCCCCCCATCCCGGGGAACGCCTCCTCCAGGTGACGGTCGTCGTAGTCGAACCGCGGATCGATGGGGGTGAACTCGGCATCCGCCGCCTCCACCGCTTCCCGGTAGCGCCGCCCCGTGAGCACGACGACACGGATCCCCGCTCGCCTGAGCACCTCGGTCACCGCGAGCAGCGGCGTCACGTGCGCGTGCTGCGGCGTCGCGCAGACGAGCACGGTGAAGCGCGCTGGAGTCAGTCGAGCACCGCCTGCTTCGCCCGGATGACGGTGTAGACGCCGCCGGCGATCCAGCCGAGCCCGATCAGCACGAGGAGCACCGCCCCGAACGGCAGCGCCGCGAACGCCTTCAGGGCGCCGTCGAGGCCGGTGGCGCGCTTCGGGTCGGCGGTGAAGGCCGCGACGACGAGCAGCACCCCCACGGCGCCGATCGCGACGCCGCGGGCGATGTACCCGACCTGGCCGAGCACGACGGTGGCGCGTCCCGCGGCGCCGGAGGGCACCCGGATGGTCTTCACGAACCGCTTGGCGGCGCCTCGGTACACGAGGAAGGCGCCGAGCACGATCACGCCGAGCCCCACGACGCCGAGGAGGACGGGGCCGCCGGGTGCGGCGAGCAGGTCCTGGCTGCTTCTCCGGGTGCTGCCCGAGGAGCTCGCCGTGCCGCCCATCGCGTAGCGGAGGGCCGTGAAGCCGATCGCCGCGTAGACGACCGCCTTCGCCCAGTCGCGGATGCGGCGCCCCCAGGTGTCCTTGCCGTCGGATCCCCGCTCGAGCACCCCGGCGATGATCAGCCAGAGCGCGAGGGCGAAGGAGCCGATCGTGACGATCCAGAGCAGCAGCGGACCGCCCGGCGCCTTCGCGAGGTCGGACAGGGCGCCCGACTGATCGGCGGAGGAGCTGGTGCGATGCAGCGCGACCTCGATCGCGATGACGCCGACGAGCAGCTGGATCAGCCCGCTCGCCAGGAACCCCCCGCGGGCGAGCCCGCGGACGACCGGGTTGGCCCGCGCCCGTCTCGCCTGCTGCTCGGCCTGCTGTCCCAATCCACTGGTCGTCATCGGACCCCTTCGCCTCGCGCTCTGTCTACTCGATCCGGGCGCCGATCGCGACGGGCGCGCTGTCCCCGGCCGCGATCCGGTCGGGGAAGACTGGGGCCATGCTGACCGAGTCCGAGGCGGACGATCTCCGCGCCGCCTGCACCCGATTCCTCGCCGGCCACGGCCCGGTCCGTGCCGCCGAGCTGCTCGCGGGCATCCCGGCCGACACCGTGGTGGACCGGTACGGCGACGGGGGCGTCGTCGCCGAGCTCGAGGCGACCGTGGCCGGGCTGCTCGGGACGGAGGCGGCCGTCTTCCTGCCGAGCGGGATCATGGCGCAGCAGATCGTGCTGCGGGTGCACGCGGACCGGCGGGGGCGCCGCACCGTGCTCTACCACCCGATGTGCCACCTGGAGCACCACGAGGGCCGCGCGCTCGAGCGGCTGCAGGGGCTGGTCGGCCGGCCGGTCGGCGAGGCGCACCGGCTGCTCACCGCCGCCGACCTCGACGCCGTCGCCGAGCCGGCCGCCGCTCTGCTCGTCGAGCTGCCGCAGCGCGACCTCGGCGGGCAGCAGCCGGCGTGGGCCGACCTCGAGGCGCAGGTCGCGTGGGCCCGCGAGCGCGGCGCGGCGGCGCACCTCGACGGGGCCCGGCTCTGGGAGTCCGCGGCCGGCTACGGGGTGCCCCCGGCCCGGGTCGCGGCGCTCTTCGACTCGGTGTACGTGTCGTTCTACAAGGGGATCGGCGCGCTCGCGGGGTGCTGCGTCGCCGGCGACGGCGCGCTCGTCGGGGAGGTCCGCGAGTGGCGGAGGCGGGTGGGCGGAACGCTCTTCGGGCTCTGGCCGCTCGCCGCATCCGCGCTCGCGCTGCTGCCGGGGCGCCTCGAGCGGATGCCGAGGTACCTCGAGCAGGCGAGGGCGATCGCCGCGGCGCTCGCCGGCGTGCCGGGGGTGCGGGTCGTGCCCGATCCGCCGCAGACGCCGATGATGCACCTGCTGCTCGAGGCGGACGAGGCGACCGTCGATGCGGCGGTGCGCCGGCTCGCGGCGGACGGGACCTGGACGATCCGCGGGGCGTCCCCGACCGCGGACCCGGCGGTCCTCCGGTTCGAGCTGCCGGTCGGCGACGCCACCTGCGCCTTCGCGCCCGAGGAGGCCGCCGAGATCATCGCGGTGCTCGCCCGGCGCCCCTGACGCCTCAGAGCTCCGCGCGGCGGCGCTCCAGGAAGGCGCGCTCTGCCGCGTTCGGCACGCGCGCGAGCGCCAGGTCGTAGGCGTCCCTGGCCTCGTCGCGGCGCCCCGCCCGGCGCAGCAGCTCCGCCCGGGCGGCGGGGAGCTGGTGGCCGGACGCGATGCGCCGGTCGCCGTCGAGCCGGTCGAGGAGGGCGAGGCCCGCATCCGGGCCGTCCGCGAGCCCGACCGCCACGGCGCGCGCGAGCTCGACGAACGGGGACGGCGCCCGCGCCGCGAGGCGCGCGTAGAGGTCCGCGATGGCCCGCCGGTCGGTCAGCGGCTCGACGGGCGCGCGGTCGTGCTCGAGCGCGATGCGCGCCTGGAGGGCGTACGGGCCGTCCGCCGCGGGATCGAGGCCGTCGACCAGCGCGGCGCCCTCCGTGATCCGCGCGGCGTCCCACCGGTCCCGGTCCTGCTCGTCGAGGGGTACGGGTACCCCGTCGTCGCCGACGCGGGCCGGGCGGCGGGCGTCGTGCAGCAGCTCGAGCGCGAGCAGCGCCCGCACCTCCGGCTCGGCGGGCAGCAGCCCGGCGACGAGGCGGGTGAGCCGGATCGCCTCCTCGGTGAGGGGCTCCCGCACGACCCGGTCCCCCTCGTGCGGCGCGTAGCCCTCGGTGAACAGCAGGTAGAGCACCGCCAGCACGCCGGGCAGCCGTTCCGGCAGCGCCTCCGGCTCGGGGACCTCGTACGGGATGCCCGCCGCCTCGATCTTCGCCCTGGCGCGGACGAGCCGCTTCGCCATCGCGGCCTCGCTCGCGCCGAACGCCCGGCCGATCTCGGCGACCGTCAGCCCGCACAGGGTCCGGAGGGTGAGCGCGACGCGCGCCTCGAGCGCGAGCGCGGGATGGCAGCAGGTGAAGATGAGGCGGAGGCGGTCGTCCTCGATCGGCTGCGCCGGGTCCGGCTCGTGCTGCATCGCGAGCACCTCCTCCAGCTTGCGGGCCTCCACCGCCGACCGCCGCAGCCGGTCGAGGGCACGGTTGCGGGCCGTGGTGGTGAGCCAGCCGCCGGGGCTGCCCGGCACGCCGTCGAGCGGCCAGCGGCGGAGCGCGGCGGCGAAGGCCTCCTGCGCGCAGTCCTCCGCGAGCGCCCAGTCACCGGTCATCCGGATCAGGCCCGCGACGATGCGGCCCCACTCCTCCCGGAAGGCCGTCCGGATCGCGTCCTCGACCGTCATGCGGCCACCACGGGGCGGATCTCGATCGCTCCGGCCGCGAGGGTCGGATGAGCACGTGCGACGGCGATCGCCTCGTCGAGGTCCGTGGCGTGCAGCACCTCGTAGCCGGCGATCTCCTCGGTGCGGCCGGCCGCGAGTCCCGGCTCGACGAGCAGCTCGCCGTTCCGGACGCTCACGGTCGCCGCGGTCGACGGCGCGGCCGGGAGGAGCGGGTTCCCGGCGACGACGCCGCTCGCCGGGAGCGGAGCAGCGAGCCGGTCGAGGAGCGGGTCGTCCGCTGGGGCCTCCTGCGGCTGCTCGGCGGGCAGGACGTGGAGGAGCAGGTACCGTCGCCGTCCCCTTCCCGCGGGCGTCCCGTCCCCGCCCGCCCCGACGCGCCGCACCTCGACGGCGCCGGCGCGCGCGGCCGACAGGCCTGCGGCGAGGCGGACCGCCTCCTCGAACGAGGCGACCTCGAGCTCCTCGACGCCCGCCAGCGCGTCGGCGGTGAACGGCCCGTCCGTCAGCAGCAGCTCGGCGCCGCGGCGGCGCAGCGTCGTCGCCGTCGACGCGTCGTGCAGCTCGAGGGCGAGGCCGGAGGCGCCGGCCGTCGCATCCGGCGCGATGCGGGCGAGCAGGACGACCTTCATGCGGATCCTCCGGGGCCGGGTGCGCGGGACGGCAGGACCACCGTCTCATCCTCCCGACGAACGGCGGGCCGTCGCGAGGACGTTCAGCGCAGCCGGAACCGTGACCGGGTCGTCGCCCGCGTCTCCAGCTCGGCGAACCGCTGCAGCAGGTCGGTTCCCGCGTCGGCGACGTCCCGCCACAGGTCCGGGCGGTCGAGGAGGGCGACGACGGCGTCGATGGTCGCGGGGTCGAGGGTCGCGGGCTTCGTGGCGAGGCGGGCGCGGAGCACCTCGGCGGGCAGCACGGCGACGCCGCGGGGCCGTTCCTTCACCCGCAGGCGGGTCGTGCCCGCGACGGCGACGACCGGGTGCACGGGCACGGCGGCGAGGCCGTGCGCGGCGAGGAGCCGGCCGAGCCGCTCCCCGTCGGCCTCCGCGCCGACGACGGCCGGGTGACGCTCCCCGGCGAGCACGACGGTGCGGCCGGTGACGGTCATCCGCTTGCCCGGCTGGAACACGGTGGTCACGGGCAGCACGCCGGCCGGGCCGATCACCACGTGGTCGAGCACGGCGTCGCCGTCGGCCACGGGCACGGAGTGGAGCACGGTCCAGCCGGCCGGCAGGGTGGCGAGGAGACCGGCGACCAGCCGCTGGCCCTCGGCCGCGCGGACCCACGCGGCCGTGCCGGGGTCGCCCTCCGGACGACGGACGGCCTCCTCGATGAGCGCCTGGGCGGGCACGCGGTCGCGCATCCGGAGCGGAGGAAGGGTCGTGGTCGCCGTCATGACCCCGCAGTCGACCACCGCCGGGGCGCGCGCGGCACTCCCAGAACGGGCGCCCCCCGCACCCGGGAGTCCCGGTCGCGGGTCAGAAACAGACGCCGAGCCACGGGGTCACGGGCGAGAGGACGAGCCGGTCGAGCGCCGCCGCGTCCCCTCCGCGCCGCTCCCCGATCCGGCCGGCGCGCGCGAGCACCGACGGGCGCACGCCGCCGGGCAGCAGGGACCCGAGCACGGAGGCACCGAGCGCCACCTCGGGGACCGCGTCGGAGGGATCCGGTGCCGCCGTCACGTCGGCGCGACCGTCCGCGTCGACCGACAGGAGCCAGCGGCCTGCGGCGAACCCGGCCGGATCGGTGACGTCGAGCACCACGCGGCCCGGGCCGGAGTAGGTGCGTGCGGTGAGCGCGGCGACCGGATCGAGCACGCGCAGCCACAGGTGGTCCCGCACGGCGGTGGTGCGGATGGCCCGCCGGTCGTCCACCTGCCACGGCAGCGCTTCGTCGACGGACCGGAGCGGGGCCCTCACCTCGCCGACGAGGTCCATCTCGAGCAGGAACCGCCAGAGCGCCGCCTCCGCCTCGTCGGTGGCGGCCGCGAGGTGGTGCACGGTGAGGGTGCTCGCGGCGAAGTCGCTCTCGGACTCGATCGCGCGGTACGAGACGAAGCCCTGCGGCACACCGTCGGTGTCGTCGTAGCGGGCGAAACGGCGGCTGCGCATCTCGACGGGATCGGACGCGAGGCCGAACAGCCGCGTGAGCAGCAGCCCGGAGAGTCCGATGCCGCCCGGCGTGCGCCGCCGGGCGGCCTCGAACAGGGCGGGGGCGTCGGCGAGCATCCGGTCGCGGCCGACGAGCTGCACCCGGCCCGGTGCCTCCGGTCCGGTCCAGCGGAGCCGGCGGGGGTCGATCGCGAGGTCGGCGGCCGAGGTCGCCGGGCCGAAGCCGAAGCGGTCGTAGATGGTCGCCTCCGACACCGTGATGGCGGCGACCGGGAGGCCGGCGGCGGCCGCGATGCGCAGCTCCCCGCCGAGCATCGCCCGCGCGGCGCCCCGGCGCCGGTGGGTCGGCGACACCGTCACGGCGCTGATCGCCGCGACCCGCACGTCGCCGCCCGGAAGCGACAGCGGCGCCTCCCACGCGTCGATGGTGGCGACCGGGCGGCCGGGCTCCGCGATGCCGTCGTCGTAGACCCCGAGGTTGCGGCGGCCGGCGACGTCGGCGACCGCCTCGGCGTGCTGCTCCTCGGTGGCCTCCGGATCGAGGAAGCCCCGGTGCACCGCCTGCCGCCATTCGCGGACGGCCCCGTCGTCGGCCGGATCGAGCAGCGCGAGCCGCAGCCCCTGCTCGGCGAGGGCGGCGGCGGATTCGAGGTCGACCGGCAGGCCGAGGAGGTCGGGCACGCCCCTCACGCTAGTTCCGGCGCAGCGGGCCTCGATCGGGACGTACCGTGGAGGCATGGCGCTCTCCGAGACGCCGCGGGTGCGACGAGGCACCGCGGCACCAGGCGCGGACGTGATCCGTCCGGCCGGCATCCACCGATCCGCCCTCGACCTGTTCTCCATCGGGATAGGGCCGTCGAGCTCCCACACCGTCGGCCCGATGCGGGCCGCGCGCGACTTCGCCGAGCGGATCGGGGCGCTTCCCGGCGTCGCCCGCATCCGCATCCGCCTCCTCGGCTCCCTGGGGGCCACCGGGATCGGCCACGGCACTCCCGACGCCGTCGTGGCCGGCCTGACCGGGCTCGCGCCCGAGACCTGCGACCCCGCCGCCGTCCGTGGGGCCTGGCAGGCGCTCGGGGCCGGAGCACCGATCCGGGTGGGCGGCCACGACGTGACGATGGCGATGGGCGACATCGAGCTCGCTCCCCTGACGCGGCTCCCCCGGCATCCCAACGCCCTGCGCTGCGCCGCCCTCGACGACGCGGGCGCCGCGCTCGCCGAGGAGACCTACTACTCCGTCGGCGGGGGCTTCATCGAGCGGGAGGGCGGGACGCCGGTCGGCACGCCCGAGGTCGCCTTCCCCTTCCCGTACACGAGCGGCGCGGAGCTGCTCGCGTTCTGCGCGGCCAGCGGATCCGACATCGCGCAGGTCGCGCTCGCGAACGAGTGCGCCCTGCGGCCGGAGGCGGCCGTGCTGGCCGGGCTCGACGCCATCTGGGCGGCGATGTCCGGCTGCATCCGGGCCGGCCTCACGAGCGAGGGGGTGCTGCCGGGCGGCCTGCACGTGCCGCGCCGGGCGCCGGCGGTCGCGGCTCAGCTCGACCCCGCTGGCCCCGACAGCCGGCACGCCGCCGACTGGCTCGACACCTACGCGCTCGCGGTGAACGAGGAGAACGCGGCGGGCGGGCGCGTCGTCACCGCCCCCACGAACGGAGCCGCCGGCATCATCCCGGCCGTGCTGCAGTTCGCCCTCGACCGGCTGCCGGTTGGGGAGCACCGCGACGCGGTCCGCACCTTCCTGCTCACCGCGACCGCGATCGGCTCGCTCTACGCCGCGAACGCGTCGATCAGCGGCGCCGAGTCGGGCTGCCAGGGCGAGGTCGGCTCGGCGTCGTCGATGGCGGCCGGCGGCCTGTGCGCCGTGCTCGGCGGCACCCCCGCCCAGGTCGAGAACGCCGCCGAGATCGCGATGGAGCACAACCTCGGGCTCACCTGCGACCCGGTCGGCGGCCTCGTGCAGATCCCCTGCATCGAGCGGAACGCGGTCGGCGCCTCGAAGGCCGTCACGGCGGTGCGGATCGCCCTGCACGGCGACGGGCATCACCTCGTCTCGCTCGACACGGTGATCGAGACGATGCGCCAGACCGGCGTCGACATGAGCGCGAAGTACAAGGAGACCTCGACGGGCGGCCTCGCCGTCAACGTCGTCGAGTGCTGAGCGCGCGTCCCCGCGCTTCCACCCAGAACGGGGGCGATCGGGGCCCGACACCCCTCGCCGCGGTGGCGCCGGGCCGCGCCCGCTCCCTAGCCTGCGGATCATGACGTTGATCGACCGGGTCCTGAACGTCCCGCTGCAGCTCGCGATCGCGCTGCGGTCGGGGAAGTTCCTGCGGTCCGAGCCCCGCCCCGAGCACCTCATCGATCTCGCGTGGGGCTCCGAATCCCTCCGGGTCCTCGTCGTCGGGGCGGGCCTCGCCGCCGGCTACGGGGCGCGGACCCAGGCCGGCGCCCTGCCGGGGCAGCTCGCGATGGCCCTGTCGTCCCGGTCGGGGCACGGCGTCACCGTGCAGACCAAGGCCCAGCCGTTCCTCCCGCTCGCCGACACGATCGAGCTGCTCGAGCCGGACGGCGGCCGCCGCTACGACCTGGTCGTCTTCGCGCCGGGCTTCACGGAGATGACCCGCGCGACCTCGACGGCGTGGCGGCGGCAGCTCTTCGAGCTCGTGCTCTTCCTCAACCGGACGGTGCCGGACTCCTCCCGCATCGTGCTGACCGGCCTGCCGTTGCCGAAGAAGCGCGGGGTGCTCGAGTGGATCGGCCGCCGCGGCGTCAACGCCGCCAACGCGGTGCTCGCCGACGTCGCGTTCACCGTTCCCCGGGCGGTCTACGTGCCCACCCCGCCCTTCGAGACGTTGAAGCCGTCCGGCGGCAGCTTCGACGAGCGCTACTACGTGCGCTGCGCCGAGTCGATCGTCGACGCCGTGCTGCCGCAGCTCGTCCTGCGCTGATCCGCGGCAGGATGCTCGCATGAGCGTCACCGCCGTGCAGCTGTTCTCCCTCCCCGTCAGCGACCCCGACCGCGCCCGCGACTTCTACGTCGACGTGCTCGGCCTCGAGCTCGTCCGGGAGACCGAGATGGGCCCCGGGATGCGCTGGGTGCAGGTGCGGCCCCACGGCGGCGCCACCTCCATCACCCTCGTGACCTGGTTCGACTCGATGCCGGCGGGATCGGTGCGCGGGACCGTGCTCGAGACGGACGACCTCGACGGCGACGCGGCACGCCTCGCCGGCCTCGGCGTCGCGCTGCCGGGCGGCGTGCAGGAGGCGCCGTGGGGCCGGTGGGTGGAGCTCACCGACCCGGACGGCAACGGCATCGTGCTCCAGACCACCGCGGACGCCCCAGGAGCCTGAGCGGTGCGTGGCGGCGCGGCCGCTCTGCTCGCGGCGGTCGCCGCGCTGCTCACGGGATGCACGACGGCGGCGGGCCCCGCGGTGCCGTCGCCCGCGCAGGACGGGTGGTCGGTGGACCTCGGCGCGGCCGTCGTCGGACAGCCCGTCGCCGCGGACGGCGCGGTGCTCGCCGCCACGGAGGGGAACCGGGTCGTCTCTCTCGACCCCGCGAGCGGCCGCATCCGCTGGTCGCGCACCGTCGGTCCCCCGCTGACCGGGACGGCGGGGGTCGTGGGCTGCGGGAACCTCGACCCGCTCGGGATCACCAGCACCCCCGTCATCGACCCGGCCACGCACACCGTGTTCGTGCTCGCGGAGGTGCGGACGGGGGCCTCGTCGGTCGAGCACCGGCTCGTCGCCCTCGACACGCGCTCCGGGCGCATCCTGCGCACCGCCGTCGCCGATCCGCCGCTGCCCGCCGGGGAGACGCCGCTCGCCCTGCTGCAGCGGCCGGGGCTCGTGCTCGCGAACGG
The DNA here is from genome assembly GCA_025936735.1 of Amnibacterium sp. Lineage (GTDB taxonomy): Bacteria > Actinomycetota > Actinomycetes > Actinomycetales > Microbacteriaceae > Amnibacterium. Next base: position 222 of record JAICSU010000021.1, on the reverse strand, counting down.
CCGCGTGTACGCCGCGTTCGGCGGCAACAGCGGCGACTGCGGCCACTACCACGGCTGGGTCGTCGGGCTGCCGGCGGACGGCGAGGGCGACCGGGTGCACTTCGAGGTCGCGCCGGACGGCGAGGGCGGCGCGATCTGGATGAGTGGCGGGGCGCCGGCGGTCGACGCGGCCGGCAACCTCTACGTCACGACGGGCAACGCGAATCCCGGGCCGCCGGAGGG
>JAICSU010000090.1 GCA_025936735.1 Amnibacterium sp. | reverse complement strand
TCTCCGCGGAGCGCCCCCATCCGCCGGGCCGTGGAGTGGCTCGAGCGTCACCAGAACCCCGACGGCGGCTGGGGCGAGGATCTGCGCTCCTACACCTCCCCGTCGTGGATCGGGCGAGGCGACTCCACCCCGTCCCAGACCGCGTGGGCGCTCCTCGCCCTGCACGCCGCCGGCGAGGCGGAGGGGGAGCCGGCGCGCCGCGCGGTCGACTGGCTGGTCACGGGACAGCTGCCCGACGGCGGCTGGGACGAGCCGCAGTTCACCGGGACGGGCTTCCCCGGCGACTTCTTCATCAACTACCACCTGTACCGCCTGGTCTTCCCGATCAGCGCGCTCGCCCGGTGCCTCGGGAGGACCGCGTGAACGCCGTCGCCGTCTGCGCGCCCAGCCGACTCGAAGCGGCGGCCCTGCAGGGCGCCGTGCCGGGCCGGCCCGTCCGGCGGATCGGCGTGGGACGAGCAGCGGCGATCCGTGCTGCACGCACGCCGGCCCTGCGCGACGCCGCCGCGCTGGTGCTCGCCGGCATCGCCGGCGGCCTCAGCCCCGCGCTGGCCGCGGGCGACGTGGTCGTCGCGAGCGAGGTGCGCGGGGGTGGCGGCGCGGTCGCCTGCCCGAGCGCGCCGATCCTCGCGGCCGAGCTGCGGCGGGCCGGCCTGTCCGTGCACGTCGGGCCCGTGCTCAGCGTCGACCACGTCGTGACCGGGGCGGAGCGGGAGGCGCTGGCCGCGTCCGGCGCCCTCTGCGTCGACATGGAGTCCGCGTACTTGCTGGCGAACGCGGCGCCGGGTGCGGCCGCGGTGGTGCGCGTGGTCGCCGACGTCGCCGGCAGCCCGCTGCTCCGGCCCGCCACCGCCGGCCGGATGGGGACGGCGCTCAGCGTGCTGCGCCGCCTCGGCCCGGCGCTCGGGGCGTGGGCGGATGCCGCCGGCCCCCGGCGCGTGCTGCTCGCCTCACCGAGATCGTTCTGCGCGGGCGTGGTCCGCGCGATCGACGTCGTCGAGCGCGCGCTGGAGCTGCGCGACCCGCCGGTGTACGTCCGCAAGCAGATCGTGCACAACGTGCACGTCGTGCAGGACCTGACCGAGCGGGGCGCGGTCTTCGTCGACGAGCTCGACGACGTCCCCTCCGGGGCCACCGTCGTCTTCTCGGCGCACGGCGTCTCGCCCGCCGTCCGGGCGGAGGCCGAGCGGCGGAACCTGGAGGTCATCGACGCGACCTGCCCGCTCGTGCGGAAGGTCCACTCGGAGGTGCGCCGGTTCGCCGACGACGGCGACACGGTGATCTTCCTCGGCCACGCAGGTCACGAGGAGACCGAGGGCACCATGGGAGAGCGGCCCGAACGGACCGTGCTCGTCGAGACCCCGGAGGACGCGAGGACCGTGGCGATCGCCGACCCGGATCGGGTCTCCTACGTGGTGCAGACCACCCTCGCGGCCGACGAGGTGGCGGAGCTGGTGGACATCCTCGAGGCGCGGTTCCCCGGCATCCGGCAGCCGCCCGCGGACGACATCTGCTACGCCACGACGAACCGGCAGGAGGCGGTGAGCCGCATCGCCGACGGCGCCGATCTCGCCCTCGTGCTCGGTTCCGAGAACTCGTCCAACTCCCGCCGCCTCGTCGAGCGGGCCGAGCGCCTCGGCACCCCGGCGCACCTCGTCGACGACGCGTCCGGGATCGAGCTCGCCTGGCTCGCCGGCGCCGAGGTCGTGGCGCTCACCGCCGGGGCCTCCGCGCCCGCGGCGCTCGTCGACGGCGTCCTGGAGGCGCTGCGCGGCCTCGGCCCGCTCGAGATCCACGAATCCCCGCACGTCGAGGAGCCCATCCGATTCACACTCCCCAAGGAGGTTAGGAACGCATGACCGTCCCGATCCGGCAGAACCTGCGCATGGCGCAGTACCTGATGACCCAGAAGATCAAAGGCGTCAAGAAGTTCCCCCTGCTGGTGGAGCTCGAGCCCCTCTTCGCCTGCAACCTGGGCTGCGCCGGCTGCGGCAAGATCCAGCATCCCGCCCACGAGCTGCGGCGCCGGATGCCCGTGCAGCAGGCGATCGACGCCATCGAGGAGTGCGGCGCGCCCATGGTCTCGATCGCGGGCGGCGAGCCTCTGATGCACCCCGAGATCGACAAGATCGTCAACGAGCTCGTGGCGCGGAAGAAGTTCGTCTACCTCTGCACGAACGCGCTGCTCGTGCGCAGGTGGTGGGAGAAGTTCGACTTCACCCCGTCGCCCTACTTCGCCTTCACCATCCACATGGATGGGCTGCGGGAACGGCACGACAAGTCCGTTAACCAGTCCGGGGTGTTCGACGAGGCGGTCGAAGCAGTGCGGTGGCTGCAGGCGCGCGGCTTCCGCGTCACGACCAACACGACCGTCTTCAACACGGACACGCCGAAGACGATCATCGACGTGATGAACTTCCTGAACGACGACCTCCGCGTCGATCAGATGATGATCTCTCCCGCGTACGCCTACGAGAAGGCGCCCGACCAGGAGCACTTCCCCGCGGTGGAGGAGACGCACCGGCTGTTCACCGAGGCGTTCGCCGGCGGCAACCGCAAGCGCTGGAGGCTGAACCACACGCCCCTCTTCCTCGACTTCCTCGAGGGGAAGAAGGACTACGCGTGCACCGCATGGGGCATCCCCAGCTACTCGCTGTTCGGCTGGCAGAAGCCGTGCTACCTCATGTCCGACGGGTACGCGAAGACCTACAAGGAGCTGATCGACGAGACCGACTGGGACCGGTACGGCCGCGGCAAGGACCCCCGGTGCGCCAACTGCATGGCCCACTGCGGCTACGAGCCGACGGCGGTGCTCGCCACCATGGGGTCCCTGCGGGAGTCGTTGCGGGCGCTGCGCGCCTGACCTCGGCCGATCCGCCGGTTCAGCCCCATCGGCCGGCGGATCGGGCGTACGCCCCCGGGGCGAGCGCGCGGATGGCGATCGGCACCCGCAGCCACGCCGGCACGACCACCTCCGCGCGGTCGCGCTGCACCGCGCGTCGGAGGGCGGCCGCGACCCGGGCGGCGGGGATCGGGCGGGGGAAGCGCCGGCCGTAGCCGACGTTGCGCGACCGGAAGAACGCCGTGTCGACCACTCCGGGGACCACGATCGTCACGCGGACGCCGGTCCCGCCGAGCTCGGCGGCGAGGCTGGCCGCATAGGCGTCGAGCGCGCCCTTCGACGCGGCGTACGCCGACTCTCCCGCCACGCCCAGCCGCCCGGCGATCGAGGTCACGAACACCAGGTGCCCGGCGCCGGCCGCGCGCATGCCCGGCAGCACCGCCTCGGTCAGCCGGACGGGCGCCCGCAGGTTGACGTCGAGCAGGCGTTCCCGCACCGCGTCGTCCTGCTCACCCGCGGCGGCGACGTGCCCGATGCCGGCGCAGTGCACGACGACCAGGGGCAGAGGAGGCGTCGTGGCCGCGTCCAGCAGGCGCGACAGCGCCGCCGCGTCGGTCAGGTCGGCGACGAGGGCCTGCGCCCCGGTGCGGGCGGCCACCTGCTCCAGCCGGTGCTCGTCCCTGCCCGTCAGCAGCAGGCTCGATCCGGCTCGGGCGAAGCTCAGCGCGACCGCCCGCCCGATGCCGGACGACGCCCCCGTGACCAGGACGCGCGCGCCGCTGAGCCCGGTCACCCCGGCACCCGGCTCATGCGGCCTCCGGCGTGCTCGTGTCGTCGCCGACCTCCCGGCTCACCGCCTCGGCGCGCAGGTTCAGGAGCACGATCCCGACGGTGATGGCGACGAGCGCCGCCGCGTCGATCGCGAGCCGGAGCGCCTCCGTCGAGAGCGGCTCGTGGAGCCACGCGGCGCCGATCGTGATTGCGACGATGGGGTCGCCGACCGTGATCAGCGCGACGGCGACCGATCCGGCTCTCCCGGCCTGGAACGCGTTCTGGTTCAGCAGGAAGCCTGCCGGCCCGAGCACGATGATCACGTAGAGCTGCCACTGGCCGAACGGCGAGTGGAGGTCGGGGGAGTCGAGCAGGCTCCGGGCGAGCGACGCCGTCGAGCCGAAGCAGATGGCGGACGCCGTGGCGAGCGGGATCGCGCGGTAGCGGCGGACCAGCCCCGCGATGATCAGGCACGCCACGAGGATCCCGAGGAGCACGGCCCCGACCCAGATGCCGCCCACCGTGTTCCTGGCGCCGGACGGCCCGTGGCCCTGGCCCGGATGGGCCGAGAGCAGGAAGGCCGCCAGCCCCACCGTGGTCAGCAGGGCGGCCCCGACGATCGTGAGGTCGGGCAGCCGGTGCCGGGAGAGCGCCGCCGCGCCGAGGTAGAACAGCACGCCGGTGACGAGGATCGGCTGGACGAGTCCCAGGGGCCCGAACCGCAGCGCGGTCGCCTGCAGCGCGAAGCCGAGGACGCTGAGCACCACGCTCCACCGGAACGGGCGGATGCGCATCAGCTCGACCAGCAGCTGCGGGCGGAGCGTCTTCTCCGTCGGCGCCTGGCTGCTGGCGAGGTTCTGCAGCAGCCCTGCCGTGCCGAACGACGCGGCGCCCGCCACCGCCGCCACCACGGCCAGCCATACCGAGGCGTTCATCCGACCCGCCCCGGCTCGGGGACGTGGGCGGCGGCCCTCGCCGTCTCGAACGCCAGGGCGACGGCGTCCGCGACCTCGTCGCGGTCGAGCCCGAGCGCGGCATCGAGGAGGATGCCGATGCCGACCGTGCCGTCGGCGAGGACGGCGCCGGCGGTCACCGGCACGCCCTCCGCGAGCGGCAGGATCGGGTGGACCGCGCGTACCCGGGCGCCGGCGCACCAGCGGGCCCTCCGCGCCCCCGGCAGGTAGGTCACGATGAGGCTGAAGAACCGCCGCGTGTAGACCGCGCGCGCGAACCGGGCGTGCAGCGCCGCGGGGAGGAGACCGGCCAGCCGCATGACGAGCTCCGCCGCGTCCGGCTCCCCGCGCTCCGAGCGCCGGCGCAGCTCCGCCGAGATCAGCGCGAGGCGGGCCGCCGGCGGCATGGGCCCCATCGGCAGGTCGATCGCCACCGTCCCCGTCCAGTTGCCGAAGACCCGGTCGAGGCGGGGAGCTCGCATGGCGACCGGGACCATGGTGCGCACGAGGTAGGGCGCGTCGAGCAGGCCCCTGGCCCGGAGCTGCGCACCGAGGCCGTCGGCCAGGACCGCGATGACGAGCTCGTGGGGCCGTGCGTGCAGGGCGCGGGCGACCTCCCGCACGGCGTCCCCCGGCAGGCTCGCACGGACGAACGTGCGGCCGCCGCCCACCGCGCCCACGTTCACCGGATGGCGCGGGGGCCGCCCCCGCGTCGCGAGGCTCCACAAGCCGCTCGAGAGCCGCGCGAACCGGCCCGGCGAGCCGGGTGTGCTCGCCGGCGCGCGCCGGGCCCGTTCGGGCACCGCTCCGCCGCGCTCGGGCAGCCGGTCGTCGGGGGCGGGGGTGAGCACGCGATCGAGCAGGCTCAGCGCCGACACGCCGTCCGCCTGCGCGTGCAGCATCTTGAGGGCGAGAAGGGCGCGGCCGCCGTCGTGCCCGTGCACGAGGAGCATCCGCCATGGCGGCCGACCGGCCGGCAGCGGCGTGGACAGGAAGCGATCGACGACCTCCTCCGCGCCGCGCGATCCTGCGGACGCCTCGACGACCTGCTCCTGCACGTGGGCGTCGATCTCGACGCGCTCCACGGGGAGCCAGCCGGGGCGCGGGCTGCGCACCAGCCTGCGGCGGAGCGGGGGCAGGCCGGGGACCCGCTCGGCGAGGATCTCGCGCAGGGCATCCACGGACGGGGCGCGGCCGGAGGGCACGGGGTCGAGCTCGACGACCGCGCCGATCTCCTGCTCGGCGGACTCCCGGCCGAGATGGGCGAAGAAGGCGTCCGCGGGGCGGGCCGGCCACGGCCGGCGGCCGGGGGGCCGCTGCGCGGCGACGAGCCCGGTGAGCAGGGACTCGAGGCTCGGGGCGTGCGCATGCTCGGCCGCCCGCCGCTCGAGCATCTCCAGGCGCGCGCGGTCGGTGAGCGCTGCCCGCACGTAGGCGGCCAGGTGGTCCTCGTCGTCGCAGAGGTCGGCGAGCCCGCTCACGACCATCAGCTGGGCGTTCGCGGCGCCGTGCGCGGCGATGGGCCGGCACATCACGAGCGCACGCTGGGTCGCGAGCGCTTCGAGGGCCGTGGCGCCGCCCGCGTTGCTGACGACGAGGTCGGCCGCCCGCACGTAGGCCGCCATGCTGTCCGTCCAGGGCACGGGCACGAGCCGCTCCTCGGGCAGGTCCAGCGCCCGCAGCTGCTCGAGGGTCGCCGTGTTCCTGCCGCACATCGCGACGAGCTGGAGCCGGGGGGACACCTCCACGAGCGAACGAGCGAGCGCGGGGACGTCGCCGAACGAGTAGGTGCCGCAGCTGATCAGGACGACGAACGCGTCCGGCCGGAGCCCCAGCAGGGTCCGGGCCGCCGCCCGGTCGCCGGGCCGGAACCGGTCGACGACGGGAGCCCGGGACACAGCCACCGGAGCGCCGGGCTCGGCCGCGAGCGCGTGGGGCCGGGCCGCCTCGTGCATCACGACGTTCAGGTCGATGTCGCCGTACACCCAGAACGGGTGCGGCGCGAAGTCCGAGATCCACGCCGCGCAGGGCACGGACAGGCCCCGGTGCCGCCGCAGCCAGGCCAGGCCGGAGGTGGCGAGGGGGTAGGTGGAGAGGATCACGTCGGGGTCGAAGCGGTCGATCTGCCGCGCGAGCGGCACCGCGGACCACAGCCCGGTGAAGCCCTTCGACGCGGACGCGAACCAGCGCCGGCGCCAGAGGGCGGAGTAGAAGAACTCGTAGAGCCACGGCGTCCGCTCGACGTTCGAGACGTAGATCCGCCGGAACAGCTCCCCGAAGCCCGGGCCGAGGAGGTCCAGCAGGTCGATCCGGCGGATCTCGCTGCCGGGCCAGACCCGGCGTGCCGCCTGCTCGAGAGCCGCGGCCGTGGCGTCGTGGCCGCCGCCCATGTCGGCGGAGATCGTCAGCACCCGACGGGGCGAGCTCCCGCCCGGACCGGGGGAGGCGCGCGTCCCTCCGTCCAGTCCCGGCATGCTCGGACCGTACTCACCGCGCCTTCGAGGAATATCGGAGCATGGCACCGAACCCCGACCGTGGGGCGACGGGATCCGCGGGCCCGACGAAGGCACGGAGACCCGACCGCTACCGGCGCCTCACGCTGTCCATCGGGCGCCACCCGTCCGACCTGATCCGCATCGCCGTCGCCGCGGGGCTCGTCCTGGGCAGCCGGGTGGTCGCCGGCTCCCGCGACATCAACCCCGTCGAGGCCGCCATCGCGTCGCAGTTCCAGCGCCTGCCCGCGTGGCTCGGCCCCGCCTGGGGGATCGTCACCTGGACCGGCTGGTGGCCCGGGATCGCGACCGCGGCCGCCGTCGCGCTCTACCTGGGCCGGGTGCGGCTCAGCGCCTCCCTCGCCCTCGCCGGCGCGACGAGCTGGATCCTCGCGCTCGTCGTGCAGTTCTCCGTGCCCGCGAGGACCCTGCCGCCGGCGCTCCGGACGGGCTTCGAACGGGTGGCTGCCGGCGGGTTCCCCTTCCCGGACGCCCGCTCGGCGGTCGTCGCCGCGCTCGTCGTGGTGGCTTCGCCGTTCCTCAGCCGGCAGGTCCGCAACGGCGGGCGCGTGCTCGTCGTCCTCGTCGCCGCGGGCCAGGTGTTCCTCGGTCAGCACCTCCCCGTCGACGTCTTCGCCGGTGTGGCACTGGGCTGGGGGACCGGGACCTTCTTCCACCTCGTGCTGGGGGCGCCCGGTCGGCGCACCTCCGAGTCGGCGATCCACCTCGCCCTCGACCAGGTGGGACTCGAGGGGACGAGGATCGTCGCCACGCGATCGAGGCGCGGGCGGCCGACGGAGTACGACCTGGTCACCGCGGACGGCACCCCGCTGCTGATGACGGTCGTCCGCCGCCTGCGCCGCCGCGCCGGGCTGGCAGGGCAGCTGCGGCGCACGCTGGCGTCCCTCGAGAGGTCCAGGGACGTGAGCCTGTCCAACCCGAGGCACGAGGTCGAGCACGAGGCGTACGTCACGCTGCTCGCCGAGCGTGCCGGCGTCGGGACCCTGCCGGTCGTGCTGGCCGGCACGATCGAGCACGGGCCGCCCTTCCTGCTGCAGCGCCGCATCGACGGGAGGCGGCTGTCCACGTTCTCGGGGGAGGAGGTGGACGAGCGGCTGCTGGACGCCCTCTGGGGCGATGTCCTCGCGCTGGCGGCGGTCCCCATCCGTCACCAGGACCTCCGCGCCGAGAACGTCCTCGTCGACACGGCGGGGCGCCCGAGGATCACCAGCTTCGCGGTCAGCCGGGTGGGCGGCCCGGTGGAGCTGTACTGGCAGGAGACCGCGGAGATGCTGGTCACCGTCGCGGGGCTGGTCGGCGTCGACCGGGCGATCGACAGCGCGGTGCGGAACGTCCCGGTCCCGACGCTGCGCAACGCCCTCCTCAGCCTCCAGCCGCTGGCGCTGCACGGGCGGCTGCGCCGGCAGCTGGAAGCGCGCGGAGTCACCCTCGCCCGCCTGCGGGAGCGGCTGGCGGAGCGGATCGAGGCGCCGGTGCCTCCGTTCCGGCTGCCCGTGCGGCCCGGCAGCGTGGCCATCCTGCTCATCGGCGGCCTCGGCATCTACCTGCTGCTGCCGCAGCTCGCGAGCATGCAGGAGGTCCTTCCCCTGCTCGCCCGGGGCAATCGGCTCTGGTTCGCGGCGGTGGTGGTCGCCGGGTTCCTGGCGATCCTGTCCTCGTCGATCTCGATCCTTGGATCCAGCCCCCTTCCGCTGTCGGCCCGTCGCACGATCGGGGTGCAGATGGCGGCCGCGTTCACGGGCCGCACGACGGCCGCGGGCATCGGCTTCTACCGGATCAACTACGTCTTCCTCGAGCGCGCCGGCTTGTCCGCCGGTTCCGCCGCCGCGGCGGTCGCGCTCAACCGCATCGCGACAGGCGTGGTCAACGGGGTCGCCACCGCGCTCGGGATCGTCGTGATCGGGACCGCCGTGCCGATCAGCGCCGGGGGGCTGTCGGGCCTGTGGCCCGTCGCGGTCGTCGCCGGCGTGCTCCTGCTGGCCGTCATCGCGTTCCTCGCCTCGCCGTACGGACGGCGGCGGTTCGTCAGCAGATGGACCCCCCACCTCCGCGCGATCGGCGGCGACCTGGCGCGGACCCTCCGCACGCCGCTCCGGGCGGCGCAGCTGCTCGGCGGGTGCGTCGGCTACCTGCTCCTCTCGGCGCTCGCCTTCGCCGCGACGCTGGCCGCGTTCACGCCCTCGTTCCCGCTCGTCCCCGTTCTGGCCGTGTTCGCCGTCGCCTCCACCCTGGGCCAGCTCGCCCCGACCCCCGGCGGGCTCGGTGCGGTCGAGGCGGCGATGGTCGCCGGGTTGACCGCCCTCGGCATCAGCCCCGGCCACGCCGTCGCGACGGTGCTCGCCTCGCGGGTGCTGACGTACTGGCTGCCCGTGCTCCCCGGGATCGTCGCGTTCCGGGTCCTGCAGCACCGCGGCGTGGTCTGACCCCGGCCAGGCGCGAGGCGTGCGCCGGGCCGTCCGGCACGCCACACTGAGCCGGTGCGCGACGACCGCCTGATGCTGCTCGACACGGCGGCCCTCTACTTCCGGGCCTTCCACGGACTGCCGGAGACGATCAGGTCTCCCGACGGCACCCCGGTCAACGCGGTGCGCGGCCTGCTCGACATGATCGCCCGGCTCGTCACCGAGTTCCGGCCCCGCTTCCTCGTCGCCTGCTGGGACGACGACTGGCGGCCCCAGTGGCGCGTCGACCTCGTCCCGAGCTACAAGGCCCACCGCGTCGCCGGCGCCCGACCCGACGGCTCGGTCGTCGAGGTCGTGCCGCCCACCCTCACGGCGCAGGTGCCGCTCATCGTCGACACGCTGACGGCGCTCGGCGTCCCCGCGGTGGGCAAGCCCGGGTACGAGGCGGACGACGTCATCGGCACGCTCGCCGCCACCGCCGACGGACCGGTCGACGTCGTCACGGGCGACCGCGACCTGTTCCAGGTCATCGACGACGCCCGCGACGTCCGGGTGCTCTCGACGGTCCGGGGGATGAGCAGGCTCGAGATCGTCACGGACGCCGTCCTCCGCGAGAAGTACGGGATCTCAGCGGCCCAGTACGCGGACTTCGCGGCGCTGCGCGGCGACGCCTCCGACGGGCTGCCCGGCGTCGCCGGGATCGGCGAGAAGACCGCCGCCCGGCTGCTGGCCGAGTTCGGGGACCTCGACGGCCTGCTCGCCGCGGCGGCGGATCCTTCCGTCCCGCTCTCGGCGAGCATCCGTGCGAAGCTGCGCGACGGTGCCGGCTACCTCGAGCGGGCGCGGCCCGTCGTCGCCGTCGCGCGCGAC
>JAICSU010000269.1 GCA_025936735.1 Amnibacterium sp. | reverse complement strand
GCGCGCCGCGGTCGGCGCGCTGCCGGGCGAGCGGCCGGCCCCGGTCCCGAAGCCCGAGGGCTTCGAGGACGACGTGCGGGCCGCGCTCTACGCCTCCAAGGTCGTCGCCTACGCGCAGGGCTTCGACGTGATCATCGCCGGGGCCCGGGAGTTCGGCTGGGACATCGACAAGGGGGCCGTCGCCAAGATCTGGCGGGCCGGCTGCATCATCCGCGCCCGCTTCCTCAACCGGATCGTGGAGGCGTACGACCGGGACCCGCAGCTGCCCACGCTGCTGGCGGACGAGTACTTCGCGAAGGCCGTCGCGGACGGCGAGGCCGCCTGGCGGCGCGTGGTCTCGGCCGCGGCCCTGTCGGGCGTGCCCGTGCCGGGATTCGCCTCCGCCCTCTCCTACTACGACTCGCTGCGCGCCGACCGCCTGCCGGCCGCGCTCATCCAGGGCCTCCGGGACTTCTTCGGCGCGCACACGTACCGTCGCGTGGACAAGGAGGGCACGTTCCACACCCTGTGGAGCGGCGACCGGACCGAGATCGAGTCCGAGGGCTCCTCCCACTGAGAGGACGACCGTGGAGCTGATCCTCGTCCGGCACGGCGAGAGCGAGGCCAACCTGGCCGCCTCGACCGCGGAGGCGTCCGGCGCCCTGCGCATCGCGGTGCCGGCGCGGGACGCCGACGTCGAGCTGTCCGACCGGGGACTGCGCCAGGCCGAGTCCCTCGGCCGCCGGCTCGCGGAGGAGCCGGCCGCCGACGCCGTCCGCGTCTCCCCGTACCGGCGGGCGAGGACGACCGCGCACGTCGCCCTCACCACCGCCGGGTGGGACCTGACGCCGTACGTCGACGAGCGGCTCCGCGACCGGGAGCTCGGTGTGCTCGACACCCTCACGGGTCGCGGGGTGCGCGAGCTGCATCCGGACGAGGCCGAGCGGCGCCGGTTCCTCGGCAAGTACTACTACCGGCCACCGGGCGGGGAGTCGTGGGCGGACGTCGCGCTCCGCGTCCGCTCGGTGCTCCCGGAGCTCGAGGCGTCCGGCGATCGGGTGCTCGTCGTCGCGCACGACGCGGTGATCTGGCTGTTCCGGGCCGTCTGCGAGCGGATCGAGGAGCGCGAGCTGCTCGACCTCGCCGCCGCCCACCCGATCCCGAACGCCTCGATCACCCGGCTCGTGCGCGACGCCGACGACGGGTCGTGGCGCGCCACGGTGGTGAACGACGTCAGCCACCTCGACGAGGTGACCGAGCACGGAGGGCGGCACGATGCCCCGCAGGGCTGAGACCGCGGACCCGACGACGCTGCCGCCGCTGCCGGCCCCGGCCTCGTCGAAGCGGGAGCGGGGCGACGTGCTCGTCGTCGGCGGCGCGGCGAAGACCCCGGGCGCCGTCGCGCTGACCGGGATGGCGGTGCTGCGGGTCGGCGCAGGCCGCCTGACCGTGGCCGTCGCCGAATCCGTCGCCGCGCCGCTCGCCGTCGCGTTCCCCGAGGCCGGCGTGCTCGGGCTGCCGCAGAACCGGTCGGGCTCCGTCACCGGCGGCGCCGCGGCCGCCCTGGAGCGCGGCCTGGACGTCGACTGCGTCGTCGTGGGCCCCGGCCTCGACGACGCCGACGAGGCCCACGAGCTGCTCGAGGGGCTCGTCCCGCTGATGGGCGACGAGACGCGCGTGCTGCTCGACGCCTTCGCGCTCGGCGCCCTCGCGAAGGACCCGGACGTGTGCCGGCCGCTCGAGGGCCGCCTGCTGCTCACCCCGAACAGCACCGAGGCCGGGATCCTGCTCGGCCGCGATCCGGGGGACGCCGCCGACGACCTGGCGGAGGTGGCGGACCGCTACGGCGCCGTCGTCTCTGGCGGCGGGTTCGTGTCGGAGCCGGGCGGACGCCTCCGGCGGATCGAGGCGGGCAACCCGGGGCTCGCGACATCCGGCAGCGGCGACGTGCTGGCGGGAGCGATCGCCGGGCTCGTCGCGCGGGGCGCGGATCCGGGGGACGCGGCCTGCTGGGCGACCTGGCTGCACGCCACCGCGGGCGACCGGCTCGCGCAGCGGATCGGACCGGTCGGCTTCCTGGCCCGCGAGCTCGCGGACGAGCTGCCCCGCCTCCTCGCCGAAGCGGGCTGACCGCGACTCGGGACGGGATCAGCGGAGAGCCGCGAGCACCGGGGCGAAGGCCTCGGCGTGCGCGCTCGAGACCGGGAACATCGAGATGCCGGTGCGGTCGCGGAGCTCCAGCAGGGCAGCCACCATCGCGTCGACGTCGCCATCCAGCACCGCGACGGCGCCGGGCAGCTGCTCGACGGTGATCCCCTGGCGCTCGAGGTGAGGCACGAGCCGGCCACCGACGCCCGAAAGCTGGAGCGCGAAGGCCGGATCCGCACCCGTGCTGCGGACGATGTCGATGGCGCGGAGCACGTCGTCGACCCCCGCGGTCGGTGGAAGCGCGAGGGCGACCGTGTCGGCGACGGCCGCTGCCTGGAGCGCGAGGGGCCCCGAGGCCGCGATCATGACGGGAGGTGCCGGCGCCACCTCCGCCCGGACGGCCTCGGCCGTCGCCTTCAGTATCCGCCGACGCTCCTGTCAGTTCCCCCAGGGAACGCCGAGCTCCGCCGCCTCCTCTGCCTCGTCGGGGCGTCCCTTTCCTATCCCGAGCTCGAAGCG
>JAICSU010000297.1 GCA_025936735.1 Amnibacterium sp. | reverse complement strand
GACGCCACGGTGACCATGTGCCACGAGTTCACCCGGGACCTGGGCGAGCACGTCGCGCGCGCCGATCTCGTGGTCGCGGCGGTCGGCCTGCCCGGCCTCATCCGGGGCGAGTGGGTCAAGGAGGGCGCGGTCGTCATCGACGCCGGCTACAGCCCGGGCGGCATCGGCGACGTCGAGTTCGACGTGGCCGCGGAGCGGGCCCGCCTCATCACGCCGGTCCCAGGAGGCGTCGGTCCGATGACCGTCGCGGTCCTGCTCGAGCAGACGGTGCGCGCGGCGGAGCGCCGCGCCGGATACGACGAGGAGGCCGCACCGGTCGGCGCGGCCTCCTCGTCCTAGCCCTCGAGCGGCGGTCCTCAGGCGGCGAGCGCCGCCTCGCGGCGCTCGACGGACGCGAGGATCTCCCCGCCGGCGGCGTCGACGCGCACGAGGTCCCCCTCGCCCAGCTCCCGCGTGACCATCACGTCGGCGATGGCGTCCTCCACGTCGCGCTGGATCACCCGGCGCAGGGGCCGCGCCCCGTACTCCGGCTGGTAGCCGCGCTCGGCGATCAGGTCGACCGCTGCCTCCGTGACCTCGAACGCCACGTGCTGGGCGGCGAGGCGGGCGGCGGTGTCGGCGAGCAGCAGGTGCACGATCTCGCGCAGCTGCGCCGCGTCGAGCTTGCGGAACAGCACGACCTCGTCGATCCGGTTCAGGAACTCCGGCCGCATGGCCTCCCGCAGCCTGCCCATCACCCGGTCCCTGACCGCCTTGTCGGATCCGAAGCCGGATCCGTCGTCGGACGGGGCCACGAAGCCGAGAGCGCCGCTGCGGCTCGCGAGGAACTCGCCGCCGATGTTCGACGTCATGATGACGACCGTGTTGCGGAAGTCGACCGTGCGACCCTGGCCGTCGGTGAGGCGGCCGTCGTCGAGCACCTGCAGCAGCAGGTTGAACACGTCGGGGTGCGCCTTCTCGATCTCGTCGAGCAGGACCACCGAGTAGGGGTTGCGGCGGACGCGTTCGGTCAGCTGCCCCGCCTCGTCGTACCCCACGTATCCGGGAGGAGCACCGACGAGGCGGCTGACGGTGTGCCGCTCGCCGAACTCGCTCATGTCGAACCGGAGCATCGCCGACTCGTCACCGAACAGGCTCGAAGCGAGCGCCTTGGCCAGCTCCGTCTTGCCGACCCCGGTCGGCCCGAGGAAGAGGAAGCTGCCGACGGGCCGGCGCGGGTCGCCCATGCCGGTGCGGCTGCGCCGCACGGCCTTCGCGATCGCCGCCACGGCGTCGTCCTGGCCGACCACGCGCTCGTGCAGCTCGGACTCGAGCTTCGCGAGGCGCGACCGGTCGCCCTCGGTGAGGCGGGCTGCCGGGATGCCGGTGGCCCGCGCGATCATCTCGGCGATCTCGGCGCGGCCGATCTCGCTCTCGACCGTGGGAGCCGAGGCGCCCTGCACGATGCGCTGCTGCAGCGACTCGATCTCGTCCCGGAGCCGGGACGCGTCCTCGTACCGCTCCTCGCCGACCGCCAGGGCCTTGTCGGCCTCGAGGTCGGCCAGGCGGGCGCGCAGCGACTCGACGTCGGTGCGGCCCCCGAGAGCGAGGCGCTTCCGGGCGCCCGCCTGGTCGATCAGGTCGATGGCCTTGTCGGGCAGGAACCGGTCGGTGAGGTAGCGGGCGGACAGCTCGACGGCGGCGCGGACCGCCTCGTCGGTGTACTGGACGCCGTGGTGCTGCTCGTACCGCTCCTTCAGTCCGTCCAGGATCGCGACCGCGTCCTCGATCCCGGGCTCGCCGACGGTCACCGGCTGGAAGCGCCGCTCGAGTGCGGCGTCCTTCTCGATCCGCCGGTACTCCTTCAACGTGGTCGCGCCGACGAGGTGCAGCTCGCCGCGGGCCAGCCGGGGCTTCAGGATGTTGCCGGCGTCCATGCCGCCCTCGCCGCCGCTGCCGGCGCCGACGACCGAGTGGAGCTCGTCGAGGAAGACGATCAGCTCGTCCTGGTGGGCGACGATCTCGTCGACCAGCTTCGTGATGCGCTCCTCGAAGTCGCCGCGGTAGCGGGTGCCCGCCACCATG
>JAICSU010000115.1 GCA_025936735.1 Amnibacterium sp. | reverse complement strand
TCATCAGCTACAACCTGCGCGAGCACACGGCGAGCGGGGAGCTCGCAGGCATCGCCGATCGGTACGACGCCGATGTGCTCTGTCTCCAGGAGTGCGACAGCACCGACATGCCGGAGAAGGTCGGTGGGCTCACGCTCGTCGACCAGACCAGGGGGAACCGGCTCGGCCTCGCCATGTACCTGCGGCGCGACCGGTTCGAGGTGCACCGCACCAAGGTCTTCGCGCTCCGCAAGTCCCTGCACGACCGGGTGATGGCGCCCGCGCACGAGCGGCTGCTCGCGGCGCACCTCACCGACCTGCACAGCGGCTGCGAGGTGCTGGTCGGCGACTTCCACGCCGCTCCGCTCACCGCCTCGAACTCCCTGCGGCGCAAGCAGATCGCGGCCGCCCACGAGGGGATGCGCACGATGAAGGCCGGGGTCCCTGCGGTCATGGTCGGCGACTTCAACTACCCCTGGTTCGTGCGGGGACTCGAGCGCAAGCTGTCCACGACCGGCTACCAGCTGCACCGGACGAACGCGCCCACGTACGTGCGGTACCGCTACTTCAGCGGCTACTTCGACTTCGTGACGTCGACGGGCTTCGAGATCGACAAGATCGACGTGCTGCCGCAGGGCGCCTCCGACCACCTGCCGATCAGCCTGGAGGCGAGGATCGCGGCCTAGCCGTGCGTGAGGGATGCAGCGCCTCGCCGCGCTCCAGCATCGCGAGGTACTCCTCGATCCGGCGGGCGCGCGTCTCGGGCCGCTTCGCCTGACCGACCCGCCAGACGATCGCGTAGCGGTTCGCGGCGTCGAGCCGTTCGAACGCCTCCCGGGCCTGCGGCCGGGCGGCGAGCGCCGCGGCGAGGTCGTCGGGCACCCGGGCCGTGGACTGGGAGGCGTAGGCCGCGTCCCACCGCCCGTCCGCCTTCGCCGCCTCGACGTGCGCCAGTCCCGCAGGACGCATGCGCCCGGCGGAGACGAGCCGCTCGACGTTCTCCCGGTTCGCCTGCGACCACACGCTCCGGGCCCCGCGCGGGGTGTAGGTGACCGTGTAGTGCACGTCGTCGAGCCGGTCGATCCGGGAGTCGATCCACCCGAAGCACAGCGCGACCTCCAGCGCCTCGGCGGCAGTCGGGCCGGGTCCGCCCGTGCCCTTCTTCGGGATCGCGAGCCGCACGCCCGGAGAGCCGGCGCCGTGCTGCTCCAACCACGCCTCCCACTCGGCGGCGTCGGCGAGCACGAGCACCGGCCGGTCGATCACGGGACAAGTCGACCAGGCCGCGGCGCGCGCAGCAACCTGGAAGCGCTCTGGATCTTTCTCGAAGACTTTCAGGATCGGGCCCTAGCGTCCGAACGTCCCCGGCGCCGGTGCCGTCGGACGGGAACGGAGCAGCGGTGACAGCGACGGAGACACGGTCGACCGGATCGGTGCGGAGCCTGGTGCCGGCTCGCATGGACCGGCTGCCCTGGACCAAGTTCCACTGGTCGGTCGTGGTCGGCCTCGGCGTCTCGTGGATCCTCGACGGGCTCGAGATCCAGATGGTCTCGGAGAACGGGTTCCAGCAGCAGCTGCACATGAACTCCGCCGAGGTGGGGCTGACGGGGACCGTCTACCTCTTCGGCGAGGTCATCGGGGCGCTGGTCTTCGGACGGCTGGCCGACCGGCTCGGCCGGAAGAGGTTCTTCATCATCACGCTGGCGGTCTACCTGATCGGCAGCGGCATCGCGGGCTTCGCGTTCGCGCCCTGGTTCCTCTGGGTCTTCCGCTTCGTCGCGGGCCTCGGCATCGGCGGCGAGTACACGGCGATCAACTCCGCGATCGACGAGATCATCCCGTCGCACTACCGGGGCCGCGTCGACATCGCGATCAACGGCACCTACTGGGGCGGCGCGGCCCTCGGCGCCGCGGCGAACCTCTTCCTGCTCCGGCCGGACATCAACGCGGACGGCTGGGGCTGGCGCATCGGCTTCTTCATCGGCCCCGTGCTCGGCCTGATCATCATCTACCTGCGGCGGCACATCCCGGAGAGCCCCCGATGGCAACTCACGCACGGGCACGCCGAGGAGGCCGAGTCCAACGTCGATCAGATCGAGCGGGAGGTCGAGGAGGAGTCGGGCCGCACGCTCGAGCCGGTCCCCGACTCGAAGGCGATCGAGGTCAGGCCCACCGATCGCGTCGGCGTGATCACGATCCTGAAGGTGTTCTTCCAGGTCTACCCGAAGCGCACGCTCGTCGCCTTCTCGATGATGGTGACCCAGTCGTTCCTCTACAACGCGATCTTCTTCAGCTACGCGCTCGTCCTCGAGAACTTCTACAACATCCCGAAGGCCACGACGGGCCTCTACTTCTTCCCGTTCGCCATCGGCAACCTCGCCGGCCCGCTGCTGCTCGGCCCCCTGTTCGACACGCTCGGGCGCCGCAAGGCGATCTTCGGGACGTACGTGATCTCGGGCATCGTGCTCGCGGTGTCGGCTGCGCTCTTCTCGGCCGGTGCGCTGACCGCCCTGACGCAGACGATCTTCTGGTGCGTCGCGTTCTTCTTCGCCTCGGCCGGCGCCTCCTCGGCGTACCTGACCGTCAGCGAGACCTTCCCGCTCGAGCTCCGCGGGCAGGCGATCTCCTACTTCTTCGCGATCGGCCAGCTCGTCGGCGGCGTCGCGGCGCCGGTCATCTTCGGCACCCTGGTCGGCAACGGCAAGGACCGGGGACCGCTGACCATCGGCTTCTACTTCGGCGCGGGCATGATGATCGTCGGCGGGATCATCGCCCTGATCTTCGCCTTCGACGCCGAGCGGAAATCGCTCGAGGACATCGCCGATCCCCTGTCGAAAGTGAGCTGACCCATGGCCGAACCCGATGCAGGCGAGACCGTCGTCGTGGGGGTGAGCCCGACGTCGGGCTCACCGTCGGCACTCCGCTGGGGAGCCGACGAGGCCCGGAGGCGCGGTGCCCGTCTCGTGGCCGTGAGCGCCTGGCGCTCGCCGCGGGCGCCGATCAGCGCCGGAACGAGGCCGCCCGCCGTCCACCTCGACGCCGACCAGTCGTTGGACGAGGCGAAGGCCCGGCTGGCCTCGCACGTCGCGGACGCGCTGGGGCAGGACACGAGGGTCGACACCGAGATCGTGCACGGCAGCACCTTCCGCGTCCTGCTCCAGGCGTCCGAGACCGCCGACCTGCTGGTGCTCGACGCCCCGAGCCGGCTCGAGCTGCCGGAGGGCCCGACCCTCGCCCGTCGCCTCATCTACGCGGCCGAGTGCCCCGTCGTGATCATGCCCCCGAAGACACTCGGCTGAGCGCTCAGTCGAGCAGCCCGACGAGCCGGTAGACCGCGCCCGCCGGCCCGACGGTGCCGCGCAGCCGCTGCCGGCCCTCGCCGACGAACAGCCGCCTGAGCAGGGCTTCGACGTCCGCTGCGACGCTCGGGCGCTCGGCCGTCCACGCCGACCAGACGGTCTCGGCCCAGGCCCGCGTCGCGGTCGCGTGCCCGGTGCTCGATCCGCGCCGCACGCCCTGCTCGGCGACGTCGCGCACGGTCATCCACCCCGCGCCGTTCGGAGGATCGAACGTCGGCCACCAGGGCTGCGCATGACCCATGTGGGCGTGCACGGCCCGCACCTCGTCCCCCGAGAAGCCGTGCTCGAGCGCGAGCCAGAGGCCGGCGAGGGAGTAGCCGAGGCGGATCGGCGTCGTGGGCGGTGCTCCGTGCTGCGCCCCGTAGGCGTCGACCGAGAGCTGGTGGTAGCGGAGCATCACGGGGTGCTCGAACTCGAACCCGGAGACCTCGGCGTAGACCGCCGCGCACTCCTTCGACGCGTTCAGCGGCACCGACGGCGCCGCGGGCTCGACGGGCAGCTCGAGGCCGCAGCCCGGGCATTCCGTCGTGCGCCGCACGGCTCAACCCTGCCACCCGGCGGCTGGGACCTCCGTCAGGCGGTGTCGCGGGACGACTCGATCGCCGCTTCGAGGCGGTCCACCTTGCCGTCGAGCTCGCCCGTGTGCCCCGGCCGGACGTCCGCCTTGAGCACGAGCGAGACCCGCGGGCCGAAGGTCTGGACGGCCTCCGTGGCCCGCTTGACGACGTCGAAGACCTCGTCCCAGTCCCCCTCGATCTCCGTGAACATCGAGGAGGTGCGGTTCGGCAACCCCGACTCGCGCACCACCCGCACGGCCGCCGCGACCGCCTCGTGGACGGAGCCGTCCGACCCCTCGCCGCCCATCGGACTCACCGAGAACGCCACCAGCATCGCTGCTCCCTTCACCGCACGATGCGGGCACGGTAGCGGACCGCGCTTCCAGCCGTCCGGGTGCAGGGTGGCGGCATGCATCAGGACGCCGGGGAGATCCGTGGCCGTGCCGCCCGAACGCTCGAGGAACGGATCGGGCCTGCCCGGATCTCGGCCACGGCGCCGCTCGAGGTGACGGCGCGCGATCTGCCGGGCGAGCCGCAGCCGTTCGATGCGGCGGTCGGCGGCGGGTTCGCGCCGGTGTCCCCCGGCACGTGGTGGGGCTCGCCCTGGTCCACGCGCTGGTTCCGGATCCGGGGGGCGCTGCCGGACGGCTGGCCGTCCGAGGAGACGGAGATCGTCGCGGAGCTGGGGTTCCGTGCCGAGCAGACCGGGTTCCAGCTCGAAGGCCTCGCCTACACCGCCGACGGGCGCCGGGTGAAGGGCGTGCATCCCGCGTCCCGATGGATCCCCGTGGGGCCCGTGCTCGACGAGCATCGGCGCGTCGATCTCCTGATCGAGGCGGCGGCGAACCCGGTCGTGCTCCACGCCGGGCCGGACGGCATCCCGGTGTCCTTCCGTCCCACCGCCCTCGGCGATCCTGCGACCGCCGGGGGCGAGCCGCAGTACCGGTTCGAGGGCGTCGTGCTCGTCCGGCGCGACCCCGCCGCCGTCGCGCTCTTCCACGACCTCGAGGTCGCGCTGCAGCTGGAAGGGCAGCTGCCGACCGGGTCGACCCGGTCGTGGGCGCTGCTCGCCGGCATCGAGCGGTGCCTCGACGTGCTCGACGCCGGGCCGTTCCGGGAGTCGCTCGGGCGGGCGAGGGCGACGCTCGCCGCCGCGGTCGACGTGCCGGCCTCCCGGCAGGGCCACCGGATCAGCGCGATCGGCCACTCGCACATCGACTCGGCGTGGCTCTGGCCGTTCCGGGAGACGCGCCGCAAGGTGGCCCGCACCATCGCGAACGTGCTGCACCTGCTCGACACGGATCCGCAGTTCCGCTTCACGATGTCGTCCGCCCAGCAGCTCGCCTGGCTGCAGGAGGACGCGCCGGACCTGTTCGCCCGGATCCTCCCCTACGTGCAGCAGGGCCGGTTCGTGCCGGTGGGCGGCATGTGGGTGGAGTCGGACACGAACATGCCGAGCGGCGAGTCCCTGGTGCGCCAGTTCGTCGAGGGCGGCGAGTTCTTCGCGACCGAGCTCGGGGTCGCCGACACGGAGATCGGCTGGCTGCCCGACTCCTTCGGCTACCCGGGGGGCCTGCCGCAGATCCTCCGGCAGGCGGGCGCCCGCCGCTTCGTCACGCAGAAGATCTCCTGGAACCGCACGAACCGGTTCCCGCATCACACGTTCCGGTGGGAGGGGATCGACGGCAGCGTCGTGCTCACCCACTTCCCGTCCGCGGACACGTACAACTCCGACCTGTCGGGCCACGACCTCGCCTGGGCGGAGGCGAACTTCGCGGACAAGGCCGGCTCGAACCGGTCGCTCGTGCCGTTCGGCTACGGGGACGGGGGCGGCGGGCCCACCCGGGAGATGATGGAGCGCGCGCGGCGGACCGCCGACGTCGAGGGCTCGCCGCGCGTCGCCGTCGAACCGCCCGCCGCCTTCTTCGCCGCCGTCGAGGCCGAGTTCCCCGAACCGCCCGTCTGGACCGGCGAGCTGTACCTCGAGTTCCATCGCGGGGTCCTCACCTCTCAGGCCGCGATGAAGGAGGGCAACCGTGCGGCGGAGGCGGCGCTGCACGACGCCGAGCTCTGGGCGGCGACCGCTTCGGTGCGGCGCGGCTCCGCTTACCCGCAGGACGAGCTGCGAGCCCTCTGGCGGCGGCTACTGCTCCTGCAGTTCCACGACGTGCTGCCGGGCTCGTCGATCGCCTGGGTGCACGACGAGGCGCGGGTCGCGTTCCGGGAGATCGTCTCCGCGGCGGAGGCGATCACCGCTTCGGCGCTCGCGGCCCTCGGCTCCGGCTCCGCCCTCGCGAACGCCTCCCCGTTCCCGCAACGAGGCGTCCCGGCGATGGCCGCCGCCGAAGCGCGGGACTCCCCGGCGCTCGTCGACCTGGCGGCGGAGGGCGAGGGATGGCGGTTCGAGAACGAGCACCTCGTCGCGCGCGTCGGGGCGGACGGCCTGGTCCGCTCGCTCGTAGACCGGCGCACCGGCAGGGAGCTGGTCGCCGCGGGCGGCCGGCTCGGGCTGCTGCAGCTGCATCCCGACCATCCCGTCCGCTGGGACGCCTGGGACCTCGACGGCTACTACCGCACCACCGTGCAGGACGTCGACGGGGTCGACGAGATCGAGGCGACCACCGACGAGGACGGGGCGGTCGTGCGGGTCCGGCGCTCCGTCGGCGGCACGCGGATCCTCCAGACCGTCCGCCTCCGCCCGGGCGCCCCCGTGCTCGACCTCGAGACCGAGGTCGACTGGCAGGAGCGGGAACGGATCCTGAAGGCGTCGCACGACCTCGACGTCGTCACCGACACCTGGGAGGCCGAGACGCAGTTCGGCCACATCGCCCGCCCCACCCACGCGAACACGAGCTGGGACGCCGCGAAGTTCGAGGCCTGCGCGCACCGGTGGATCCGGGTGGCGGAGGGCGACTTCGGCGTGGCGATCGCGAACCGGCGGACCTACGGCCACGAGGTGCGGCGGCGGGTGGACGCCGGGACCGGGCCCTGGACCGTCGCCCGGCTGTCGCTGCTGCGCGCCCCGCGCTTCCCCGACCCGGACACGGACCGTGGGGTGCACCGGTTCGCCTGGTCCGTCGGCCCTGCGCCCGCCGTCCGGGACGCCGTGGAGCAGGGCTGGCGCCTCGCGCATCCGCTCCGGCGGGCCGGCGCCTCCGTCGAGGCGCTGATCACGACCGACGAGCCCGACCTGGTGGTCGACACCGTCAAGCTCGCGCTCGACGGGTCAGGGGACCTCGTCGTGCGCCTGCACAACGCGGCCGACGGACGCCGGCGCGGCCGCCTGCTCATCGGCTTCCCCGTCGCCGCCGTGCACCGGACGGATCTGCGCGAACGTCCGATCCCGGCGCCCGCGATCGAGGAGCCGTGGCCCGTCGAGCTGCTGCCGTTCCGGTTCGTGACCCTGCGCATCGCCCGTGCCTGACGGAGCCCTGTTCGCGGACCGGCGGGACGCCGGGCGACGCCTCGCGTCCCGCCTGCCGACGCTGCCGCCGGACGCCGTGCTGCTCGGCCTGCCGCGGGGCGGGGTGATCGTCGCCGCCGAGGTCGCGATCGCCGCCCAGCGGCCGCTGCACGCGCTCGTCGTCCGCAAGCTCGGGCTTCCCCAGCGCGCGGAGCTGGCGATCGGGGCGATCGCCGAGGGCGGCGTCCGGGTGCTCGACGGCGTCGCGATCCGCCGGTTCCGCCTGTCGCCCGCGGAGCTCGCGGAGGTCGAGCAGCGCGAGCGGACCGAGCTCGAGCGCCGGGTCGCCCGGTACCGGGGCGACGCCCCGCCTCCGGCGCTCGCCCGGGCGACCGCCGTCATCGTGGACGACGGGCTCGCGACCGGCGCCACCGCGCTCGCCGCGTGCCGGGCGGCCCGGAGCGCCGGCGCGTCGCGCATCGTCGTGGCGGTGCCGGTGGCGTCGCCGGAGGGCACCGCCGACGTCCGAGCGGTGGCGGACGAGGTCGTCAGCGTGCTGACGCCGGCCCTGCTGCGGTCCATCGGCGAGTGGTACGAGCGGTTCCCGGACGTTCCGGACGAGGAGGTGCTGGCGGCCCTGGCTGGAGAGCCCGACCGGTGCCATGCTGATCCGGACGCGAAGGAGCGGACATGCCCACCCTGCTGAACCCGTATCTCGGTTTTCGCGGTCGTGCCCGGGAGGCGATGGAGTTCTACCACGGTGTCCTCGGCGGCGACCTCACCATCAGCACGTTCGGGGAATTTCAGGCGAGCCAGGACCCGGCCGAGCAGGACCTCGTCATGCACGCCCAGATCGTGACGCCGGGCGGCCTCGCCCTCATGGCGTCGGACACGCCGGAGCGGATGCCGTACAACCCCGGCGACACGATGTCCGTGTCGCTGAGCGGGGAGGACGAGGCCGAGCTCCGTGGCTACTGGGACGGTCTCGCCGACGGGGCGACCGTGCTCCAGCCGCTCGACGAGGCGCCCTGGGGCGGCTGGTTCGGGATGCTGAAGGACCGCTTCGGGGTGACCTGGCTCGTCAACATCAACGGGGCCTGACCGCTCAGCCTCCGCTTATTCGCGGGGTGCAGGATGCCGGGTCGTGACCGATCCTCGAACCCGCATCCTCGCCCCCGCCCTCACCACCGCCGGCCTGCTCACCGGCTACGGCGCCGCCCGAGCGACGGGGGTGCGGGCGCTCGGCGGCGTCGTGCTCGCCGCGTTCGGCGCCGCCACCTTCGTGGTGGTGCAGCGCGCGGTCGGGCCGGTCAGGGCGGGAGCCGTCACCGGCACCTACCTCGCGGCGTTCGGCGGCTCGCACCCGCTCGCGAAGCGGCTCGGTGCGTGGCCGTCCGTGCTGGCCGTCGCGGCCGGCACGGCCGTGGTCGCCGCCGCCGCCGCCTGAGGCAGGATCGGACCGTGACCTACTCGATCGTCGCGCGGGACCCGCGCACCGGCGCCTTCGGCGTCGCCGTCCAGTCGCACTGGTTCAACGTCGGATCCGTCGTGCCCGCCGCCTCCGCCGGGGTGGGCGTCGTCG
>JAICSU010000300.1 GCA_025936735.1 Amnibacterium sp. | reverse complement strand
GACCGCGCTGGCGCGCAGCCTGCAGCCGGCGAGCGTGCCGCATGAGGACGCGATCTTCAACGTCTCCCGCTCGGCCCTGCTGATCGCGGCGCTCATCCAGTCCCCGGAGCTGCTGCTCGTCGCCACCGAGGACCGCCTCCACCAGTCCTACCGGGCCTCGGCCATGCCTGAGACGGACCGGCTCATCGCGCTGCTCCGGGCCGCCGGTCACGCCGCCGTGGTGTCCGGGGCGGGTCCGTCGAGCCTCGTGCTGTCCGCGGATCCGTCGCAGCGGCTGAAGGCCGCGGAACTGGTCGCTGATCAGGCGGAGCAGCACTGGACCGCGCTCCTTCCCGCCGTGGATTTCAAAGGTGCTACCCTCAGGAAGCGATCGGCACCCGCCGTGAGCGCACCGTCCTGAACGGTCGCCGCGGAACGCCGCTTCCCGGGCGCATCGTCGCCCGGTCTGCACCAGGCCGGTGCGCGCAGATCCTCAGCGCCTAAGGCCCGGGACCGATCGGACGAGGTGCGCGGGAACCGCCCGACCGCCTCTTAGGGGCCAAGGACCCCGTTCCATCACGTGACCGAAGTCGAACCGCGTGCTGCAGGCGCCCCTCGCGCCGCAGCCCTCTCCCGCAGTCGTCTGGCGACGCTCCGGATCGCCGAGCTCCGCGACCTCGCGGCATCCCTCGGCCTCGGCGACGTCTCCACTCTCCGAAAGGGTTCCCTCGTGGACGCCATCTCCGACAGCTACGACACCGACACCCGCGAGCAGGAGGCCGTGCAGGCCGACCCGGTGAGCACCGACCCCGCGACCGCCGAGCAGGCGCCCGAGCAGTCGATGCCCGAGCCGACCGCGCCCGAGCCGTCGCCCGTGCCGCCGCAGGAGCCGTCGCCGGTTCCGCCGCAGGAGCCCCTGCCGTTGAGCGAGGCGCAGGCCCCGGTCGAGGCCGTCGAGCCCGAGCAGCCCGTCGAGGCCGAGGCCGCCGTCGTCGAGCCCGTCGCCGCCGAGCCGAGCGTCGACGAGCAGCAGGCGGAGGAGGCCCAGGCCGGCGCGACGCCGAAGCCCGCCGCCGAGCACCTCAACGCCGGCATCACCGGCATCGCCGAGGACCTCGAGCAGCTGCAGCGCCGCGAGCGGGCTGAGGCCCCCGCCGAGAACCAGCACGACGGCCAGGTGCCGGCGAAGGACGGCGAGGACGCCGCCGAGCAGGGCGAGAGCGGATCCGGTGAGAACGCCGAGGGCGAGGGCGGCCCGCGCCGCGGCCGGGGCCGAAGCCGCAACCGCGGCCAGAACCGGAACGCCCAGGGCGGCGAGAAGCCCCAGGGCGGCGAGAAGCAGCAGGGCGGCCAGCAGCAGAAGGTGCAGGAGGCCCCCGAGGTCCAGCCGGAGCGCCAACAGCAGCCCGAGCGGCAGCAGCAGCAGACCGAGCGTCAGCAGCAGCAGCAGGCCGGCCAGCAGCAGGACGGCGAGGGCCGCCGCGGCCGCTACCGCGACCGCAAGCGCCGCGGTACGAACGAGTGGGACGAGCCCGAGATCCGGGACGACGACGTCCTCATCCCGATCGCCGGCATCCTCGACGTCCTCGACAACTACGCCTTCGTGCGCACCTCCGGGTACCTCCCCGGCGCGAACGACGTCTACGTCTCCCTGGGCCAGGTGAAGAAGTACCACCTGCGCAAGGGCGACGCGGTCGTCGGCGCGATCCGCCAGATCCCCGAGGGGGAGCAGCCGGCGCGCCAGAAGTACAACGCGCTCGTCAAGGTCGACTCGATCAACGGGCTGCCCGTTCCGCAGGCCGAGGGTCGCGTCGAGTTCGCCCAGCTCACCGCCCTCTACCCGCAGGAGCGGCTGCGGCTCGCGACGGACACCCGGAAGCTGTCGACGCGGGTCATCGACCTCGTCGCGCCGATCGGCAAGGGCCAGCGCGGACTCATCGTCTCGCCGCCGAAGGCGGGCAAGACCCTCGTGCTGCAGGCGGTCGCGAACGCGATCACCAAGAACAACCCCGAGGCCCACCTCATGGCCGTG